>NZ_LQPV01000020.1:0-94396 GCF_002101935.1 Mycobacterium sp. IEC1808
GCGGGTAGGGGGGCCGCGGCGGGTTCTGATGCGGGACGCTCAGCTGCTCGGTCTGCTGACCAGAAGCGGCCGGCGTCGGGGACTGCTGCGTCGGGCCGCCGGTATTGATGCGTTCGGTCGGACGCTCAGTCGGGGGCTGGCCGAAGGGGCCTTGGTTGCCGGGACGGGCCCATGTCGACGGGCCCTCGTTCGGTGGTCCTGGTGGGCCCTGTGGGTTCGTCACCCAACCGATTCTGCCCTATCCACCTGAGCAAAGTCGGAGCGGTTGCGCAGCACCGCGATGCTGTCCCGGGCCGCGGCGACCCGGTCGACGTCGATGTCGGCGACCACGAGCTGCGGCCCGTCGTCGGCCGAGGCGACCACCTCGCCCAGCGGCGAGGCGACGAGGCTGCCACCCACCCCCAGCGGCGCGCCAGACCCGGAATCGGTCAGGTCCGCGCCGGGATCGGCCTGACCGACCGCGGCCACGTAGCTCATCGAGTCCAGCGCGCGGGCCCGGGCCAGCAGCGTCCACTGCTCGAGCTTGCCCGGCCCCGAGCCCCAGGACGCGCAGGCGACGATCAGCTGGGCGCCGCGGCGGGCCAGCTCGGTGTAGAGCGCCGGGAAGCGGATGTCGTAGCAAACGCTCAATCCCACCCGCACGTCGTCGACGTCGACCACCACCGGTTCGTGGCCCGGCGCGACGGTGCGCGACTCGGTGAACCCGAACGCGTCGTACAGGTGGATCTTGTCGTAGTGGGCGTCGGGCCGGTTCGGGGTGCCCGGCCCGGCCACGATCAGCGTGTTCTTCACCCTGCCGTCGCCGGACGGGGTGAACATGCCCGCGATGACCGTGATCCCCGACTCGGTCGCGATCGCGCGCATCCCGTTCGCCCAGGGCCCGTCGACGGGCTCGGCGATCGGAGCCAGGGGGACGCCGAACCGGCACATGGTCGCCTCCGGGAAGGCCACCAGCGCGGCGCCCGCGTCGGCGGCCCGGCGGGTGTTCTCGCGGACCAGCTCGAGGTTCGCCGCCGGATCGCTGCCACTTTGGATCTGCGCCAGCGCGATTCGCATGGGCGCCAGCTTAGGCCGCGGCTCAGGCGCTCTGGGCGATCCACTCCGCGGTCAGCCGTTGTTCGCGGCTCACCAGCTCGTCCAGCTGGGCGCCGATAAGCCGCTCCACCTTGCCGCCGATGATCGGGATCCGCACCTGGACGGTGATCCGGGAGGTGAGCCGGGCGCCGCCGGTGTCGGAGATCGGCGCCAGTTCCCCCGGCCCCGACACGTTCACCGGGGTGTCCAGAATGGTGACCGCGATCGAGCCCGCGGCGGTGCCGTCGACGAGCGGCCCCCAGGTTTCCTTGCGCCTGATGCAGATGTCGCCGCGGTGCAGCTGCTTGACGACGGCGTGCAGGTTATGGCTGCGCACCACCTGCAGCGTGACCACCTCGACGGTGCCGTCCTGTCCGGACTCGCCGCCGACCCGCATCGACTCCAGCCTCGCCTCGTCGACGGGAATGTCGGCCAGCCGGGCCCGCCAGTACCCCTCCTCCTGGAAAGCGCGGTGGACCTCTTCGACGCTCTCCTCGTACTCGGCCGACAACTCGAATGAATGCGGCATAGCTGGCCAGGCTACCGTTACGGGCCATGAATTCGAGCGGTGCCGGTTCGCTCTTCGCCGGCGCGCGTGTCGATGAGGCGGTGCCGCTGGCGCCGTTGACCACCTTGCGGGTCGGCCCGGTCGCGCGACGCCTGATCACCTGCACCAGCACCGATCAGGTGGTCGCCGTGCTGGGTCAGCTGGACTCGGAGGCCGGGGGGACGCCGGTGCTGGTGTTTGCTGGCGGGTCCAACCTGGTGATCGCCGACACGTTGACCGACCTGACCGCGGTGCGCCTGGCCAACGACGGCATCACGGTGGACGGCAACGTTGTCCGCGCCGAGGCGGGCGCGGTCTGGGACGACGTGGTGGTCGAGTCCATCGAGCACGGCCTGGGCGGGCTGGAGTGCCTGTCGGGCATCCCCGGGTCGGCCGGCGCCACGCCCGTGCAGAACGTTGGAGCGTACGGGGCGGAGGTGTCCGACACCATCACCCGGGTGCGGGTGCTGGATCGCGAAAGCGGCGAGGTGCGCTGGGTGCCGGGCGACGAGCTCGGCTTCGGTTACCGCACCAGCGTCTTCAAGCAGGCGTCCCATGCGGGCCGCGAAATCCCTTGGGCGGTACTGGAAGTGGAGTTCGTGCTGGATCCGTCGGGCCGCAGCGCGCCGCTGCGCTACGGCGAGCTGACGGCCGCGTTGAACGCGGCCGCCGGCGAGCGTGCCGATCCCCAAGCCGTGCGCGAGGCGGTGCTGATGCTGCGGGCGCGCAAGGGCATGGTGCTCGACGCGAGCGACCACGACACCTGGAGCGTGGGTTCGTTCTTCACCAACCCCGTGGTGGCTCCGGAGGCCTATGAACGGCTGGCCCGCGACGTCGAGGGGCCGGTTCCGCACTACCCGGCGCCGGACGGGGTCAAGCTGGCGGCGGGCTGGTTGGTGGAGCGTGCCGGCTTCGGCAAGGGCTATCCGCACGATGAAGCGGCACGTTGCCGGCTTTCGACCAAGCACGCGCTTGCCCTGACCAACCGCGGCGGCGCAACCGCAAACGACGTCATCGCGCTGGCCCGCACGGTGCGTGACGGAGTCCATGCTGTGTTTGGCATCACACTGGAACCGGAGCCTGTCCTGCTCGGCTGCAGGCTGTAGCGGCTATCCCCTGTGTTTGCGCGTCGGCGCCGAATTGTCGTGGCGCCGTTGGGGTCTATTCTCCCGGTATCTTTAGATGTCGTGAGCACATCCAGTACCCCGCCGCCGGTTAACCGGCGCTTGGCCCTGGCGGCCCTCGGGCTCGGCGTGTTCGCCCCCAGCGTCCTGGCCGCCTGCACGGGCACCGCGGCCAAGCAAGCCGAGACCAAGAAGGAGCCGCCGGCGCCCCAGCTGAAGTTCCAGCCGGCGGACGCCGCCTCCGACGTCGTTCCGATCTCGCCGATCAGCGTCCAGGTCAGCGACGGCTGGTTCCAGAAGGTGGCGTTGACGAACTCGTCGGGCAAGGTGGTCGCCGGATCCTTCAACGCCGACCGCACCGTCTACACGACCACCGAGCCGCTGGGCTACGACGCGACCTACACCTGGAGCGGTTCAGCCGTCGGCCACAACGGCAAGGCGATCCCGGTGACCGGCAAGTTCACCACCGTGACGCCGAGCAAGAAGATCGGCGGGGCCTTCCAGTTGGCCGACGGCCAGACCGTCGGGGTCGCCGCGCCGATCATCATCCAGTTCGACGCGCCGATCAGCGACAAGGCCTCCGTCGAGAAGGCACTCACCGTCACCACCAACCCGCCCGTCGAGGGCAGCTGGGCCTGGCTGCCCGACGAAAGGCAGGGCGCCCGGGTGCACTGGCGTCCCCGCGAGTACTACCCGGCGGGCACCACCGTCAACGTCGACGCCAAGCTCTACGGGCGACCGTTCGGCGACGGCGCCTACGGCGCCGACGACATCTCACTGAACATCCAGATCGGGCGCCGGCAGGTGGTCAAGGCCGAGGTCTCCTCGCACCGCATCCAGGTCGTCACCGACGCCGGGGTGATCATGGACTTCCCGTGCAGCTACGGGGAGGCCGACAAGGCGCGCAACGTCACCCGCAACGGCATCCACGTCGTCACCGAGAAGTACGCCGACTTCTACATGTCCAACCCCGCCGCCGGCTACAGCAACGCCCACGAACGCTGGGCGGTGCGGATCTCCAACAACGGCGAGTTCATCCACGCCAACCCCGCGAGCTCCGGCGCGCAGGGCAACAGCAACGTCACCAACGGCTGCATCAACCTGTCGACCTCCGACGCCGAGCAGTACTACCGCACCGCGATCTACGGCGACCCCGTCGAGGTGACCGGCAGCTCGATCCAGCTGTCCTACTCCGACGGCGACATCTGGGACTGGGCCGTGGACTGGGACACCTGGGTGGCGATGTCGGCGCTGCCGCCCCCGACGGCGCACCCGCCGGCCACGCAGATCCCGGTGACCGCGCCGGTCACCCCGTCGAACGCCCCGACGCTGTCGGGCACGCCCACTTCTTCTCCGACGACGACCACGCCTTCGCCTAGCCCTGGCGGTTAAACCGCGTCGCGCTGGCCTGGTCGCGCGGCTTCATGACGATCAGGTCGAGGTCGACGTGGGACGGCCGCGAGGCGACGAACCCGATCACCTCGGCGACGTCGGCGGCCGTCAACGGCGTCAGCCCGGCGTACACCGCGTTCGCGCGCTGTTCGTCGCCGTCGAAACGGACGAGCGAGAACTCGGTTTCGACCGCACCCGGCGCAATCTCGGTGAGCCGCACCGGTTTTCCGAGTAGCTCACCGCGCAGCGTTCGGTGCAGCGCGCCCTGGGCGTGTTTGGCCGCGGTGTAGCCGGCGCCGCCGTCGTAGGTCTCCAGCGCCGCGACCGAGGTGACGGTGACGATCAGGCCGTCGCCGGAATCGACCAGCTTGGGCAGCAGCGCGCGGGTGACGCGCAGCGTGCCCATCACGTTGGTCTCCCACATCCACCGCCAGTGCTCCAGGTCGGCCTCGGCGACGGGTTCGAGTCCCCAAGCGCCACCGGCGTTGTTGACCAACACGTCGACGCGTCCGAGCTTGTCCGCCAGCGCTTGCACCGCGGCATCGTCTGTGACGTCGGCCACAACGCCGGTCCCGCCGATTTCGTCGGCCAGCGCGTTGATCCGATCCGCGCGACGCGCCACTGCGACCACGTGAAAGCCAAGGGCCGCAAGGGCTTTGGCGGTCGCTTCGCCGATCCCCGAGCTGGCGCCGGTGACCACCGCGACCCGCTGTTGCCCCCCTACTGCGTTCATCGGAATAACTCTAATAAACGTGCTAAATTCTCGGGGTGCACCTCAGCGCCCTGTTCGACAACACCGCCGCGTGTCTTTGCGCGGCGAGTGCGTGTTGTTGCCGCGCACTTTGCCGCTCCTGACCTTTCAGGCGTGGCCGAAGCCGGCCATTCGAACTCGGACAAAGGAATCTCGTGCGCACGACGACTCTCACCCACACCCATTCCCCCAGCCGCAAGGCCCCCCTCCGGTTGCACCGCCAGATCCTGCCCCCGGCGCTGCACATCTCCGACTCGGCCGCGGCTTCGGTCTTCCGGGCCGTCCGGTTGCGTGGCCCCGTCGGCCGTGACGTCATCGCCGGCGTCACGTCGCTGAGCATCGCCACCGTCAACCGCCAGGTCATAGCGCTGCTCGACGCCGGGCTGCTGCGCGAGCGCGCCGACCTGGCCGTATCCGGCGCCATCGGACGCCCACGCGTGCCGGTGGAGCTGAACCACGAACCGTTCGTGACGCTCGGCATCCACATCGGCGCGCGCACCACCAGCATCGTGGCGACCGACCTGTTCGGCCGCACGCTGGACACCGTCGAGACCCCGACGCCGCTCAGCGCCGCCGGGCCCGCGCTGGCGTCGCTGGCCGAGAGCGCCAGCCGGTACCTGAGGCGCTGGCACCGGCGCCGCCCGCTCTGGGTCGGGGTGGCGATCGGTGGCACCGTCGACAGCGCCACCGGACACGTCGACCACCCGAGGCTGGGCTGGCGGCAGGCGCCGGTGGGCCCCGTGCTGGCCGACGCCCTCGGACTGCCCGTCTCGGTGGCTTCGCACGTCGACGCCATGGCCGGCGCCGAGCTGCTGCTCGGCCTGCGGCGTTTCGCGCCGAGTTCGCCGACCAGCCTGTACGTCTACGCCCGCGAGACCGTCGGCTATGCGCTGGTGATCGGCGGACGGGTGCACTGCCCGACCAGCGGCCCCGGCACCATCGCCACGCTGCCCGCCCACTCCGACTTGCTCGGCGGAGCCGGACAGCTGGAGTCCACCGTCAGCGACGAAGCGGTGCTGGCCGCCGCGCGCCGGCTCAAGATCCTTCCCAGTGTCGCTCCGGCGACCCGCATCAACGGGTCCGCGACCGCGATGGCCGACCTGGTGCGGGTGGCGCGGGCCGGCAATCAGCAGGCCAGGGAGCTGCTGGCGGAGCGGGCCCGGGTCCTCGGCGGGGCGGTCGCCCTGCTGCGCGACATGCTCAACCCCGACGAGTTGGTGGTCGGTGGGCAGGCCTTCACCGAGTACCCCGAGGCGATGGAGCACGTGGAGGCGGCGTTCGCGGAAAACTCGGTCCTGGCGCCGCGCGATATCCGCGTCACCGCGTTCGGCAACCGGGTGCAGGAGGCCGGGGCCGGGACGGTGTCGTTGGGCGGGCTGTACGCCGACCCGCTCGGCGCGATGCGACGCGCCGGGGCGCTGGACGCCCGGCTGCGGGACGTCGCCGCCGACGAGACGTCCGCTTAGCGCGAACGGCGCGCTTGGGTCGTTTGAAAGCCCGTCCTGTAAAGATGAAGGGGTGCGGCACGACGACGTCCCCCGGCTGAACGGCCCGCGCCGGGTCGCAGTGTTGGCGGTGCACACCTCACCGCTGGCCCAGCCGGGGACCGGCGACGCCGGCGGGATGAACGTCTACGTGCTGCAAACCGCGCTGCACCTGGCCCGCCGCGGCATCGAGGTGGAGATCTTCACCCGGGCCACCGCGTCGGCCGATCCGCCGGTCGCCCACGTGGCGCCCGGCGTGCTCGTCCGCAACGTGGTGGCAGGGCCGTTCGAGGGCCTGGACAAGTACGACCTGCCGACGCAGCTGTGCGCGTTCGCGGCCGGGGTGCTGCGCGCCGAGGCGTCGCACGAGCCGGGCCACTACGACATCGTGCATTCCCACTACTGGCTGTCCGGGCAGGTCGGCTGGCTAGCCCGGGACCGCTGGGCGGTGCCGCTGGTGCACACCGCGCACACGCTCGCCGCGGTGAAAAACGCGGCCCTGGCCGACGGGGATGCGCCCGAGCCGCCGCTGCGCACGGTGGGGGAGCAGCAGGTCGTCGACGAGGCCGACCGGCTGATCGTCAACACCGAAGACGAAGCGCGGCAGTTGATTTCGATTCATAGCGCCGACCCGGCTCGCATCGACGTGGTACATCCCGGAGTGGATCTGGACGTGTTCCGCCCGGGCGATCGCCGCGCGGCACGGGCCGCGCTCGGCCTCCCGTCCGACGAGGACGTGGTGGCCTTCGTCGGCCGGATCCAGCCGCTGAAGGCGCCGGACATCGTCCTGCGCGCCGCCGCGAAATTGCCCGGGGTGCGCATCGTGGTGGCCGGCGGCCCGTCGGGCAGCGGTCTGGCCTCCCCCGACGGGCTGGTTCGGCTGGCCGGCGAACTCGGCATCACCGACCGGGTTACTTTCCTGCCGCCGCAGTCCCGCGCGGACCTCGCGACGTTGTTCCAGGCCGCCGATCTTGTTGCGGTGCCGAGCTATTCGGAGTCGTTCGGGCTCGTAGCCGTCGAGGCGCAGGCGTGCGGCACCCCGGTGGCGGCCGCCGCGGTCGGCGGCCTTCCGGTGGCCGTGCGCGACGGGATCTCCGGCGCGCTGGTGTCCGGCCACGACGTCGGCGACTGGGCGGACGCGCTGGATCGGCTGCTGCGCCTGCCCGCGCCGCAGGCCGACGCGATGGGCCGCGCGGCCGCCGCGCACGCGGCCACCTTCTCCTGGGACAACACCACCGACGCGCTGCTGGCGAGCTATCGGCGCGCGATCGGCGACTTCACCGCCCTGCGCCAGCGCCGGTTTCGCGACCGGGCCTCGATGCGCAAGCCCCGCCGCTGGACGACGCGTCGCGGGGTGGACGCGTGAATACGACCGTGCAGGCCGTGATCGAGCACACGCTGCGGGCGAGCGGGCTGACCTACTCGGAATTCCCCGGCGCGCACGGCGGTCTGCCGGGCCTGGTTGTCGAGTTGCCCGGCGAGCGCAAGCTCAAGACCAACACCATCCTGAGCGTCGGCGAGCATTCGGTGCGCGTGGAGGCGTTCGTGTGCCGCAAGCCCGACGAGAACCACGAGGGCGTGTACCGGTTCCTGCTCAGGCGCAATCGCCGGCTGTACGGGGTCGCCTACACGCTGGACAACGTCGGCGACATCTACCTGGTGGGCCGCATGTCGCTGGCGTCGGTCGACGCCGACGAGATCGACCGCGTGCTCGGCCAGGTCCTCGAGGCGGTGGACTCGGACTTTAACACGTTGCTGGAGTTGGGATTTCGCTCGTCGATCCAGAAAGAGTGGGAATGGCGGGTGTCGCGCGGGGAGTCGCTGAAGAACCTGCAGGCGTTCGCGCACTTGATTGACGAAGACGACGATGCAGAGGGCGAAGCCCGATGAGGAGGAGTCGAGCAAATAGCGACGACGACGACTCCGACGACCAATAGCGCCGCGTGAGAGACTTTCCGGCATGGGAGACACTGCCACGCTGGTGCTGCTTCGCCACGGCGAGAGCGACTGGAATGCCCTCAACCTGTTCACCGGCTGGGTCGACGTCGGGCTGACCGAGAAGGGCCGGGCCGAGGCGGTCCGGAGCGGCGAGCTGATGACCGAACACGGCCTGCTGCCCGACGTGCTTTACACATCGCTGCTGCGCCGGGCGATCACCACCGCGCACCTGGCGCTGGACACCGCCGACCGGCTGTGGATCCCGGTGCGGCGCAGCTGGCGGCTCAACGAACGCCACTACGGCGCGCTGCAGGGCCTGAACAAGGCCGAGACCAAGGAGCGCTACGGCGAGGAGCAGTTCATGACCTGGCGGCGCAGCTACGACACGCCGCCGCCGCCCATCGAGCGGGGCAGCAAGTTCAGCCAGGACACCGACCCCCGCTACGCCAACATCGGCGGCGGGCCGCTGACCGAATGCCTCGCCGACGTCGTGGCCCGTTTCCTGCCGTACTTCACCGACGTCATCGTTCCCGACCTGCGGACCGGCAAGACCGTGCTGATCGTCGCGCACGGCAACTCCCTGCGCGCCCTGGTCAAATACCTCGACGACATGTCCGACGAGGAGATCGTCGGGCTGAACATCCCGACCGGGATTCCCCTTCGCTACGACCTGGACGCCGACATGCGCCCGGTGCTGCCGGGCGGGACCTACCTGGACCCCGAGGCGGCCGCGGCCGGCGCCGCCGCCGTTGCCAGCCAGGGGCGCGGCTGAGCTCCTCCGTGCCCACCAGCAGCTTTTAAAGGCCCCTTTGCCAAACATCGCGTAAACGGCAGCGGAACACCTGTTGCGTAGGGTGTGACTTGTCCGATTTTGGCCGCGCTCCGCTAGGGCGGCGTTCACCAAATTTGTAGGATTTTGTTGTGACTGTGTTCTCGGCGCTGTTGCTGGCCGGGGTCTTGTCAGTGCTGGCACTGGCCGTAGGTGTTGCGGCCGGAGTCCGGCTGGCGCCGCGGGCGGTCGAGCGCCGTCAGCAATCCACCACCGAATGGACGGGCATCACCGTCGCGCAGATGCTGCAACGCATCGTCGCGCTGATGCCGCTGGGAGCCGCGGTGGTGGATTCGCATCGCGACGTCGTCTATCTCAACGACCGAGCCAGGGAATTGGGGCTGGTTCGTGATCGGCAGCTCGACGACCAGGCGTGGCAGGCCGCCCAGCAGGCGCTCACCGGCGTCGACGTCGAGTTCGACCTGCGGCCGCCCAAACGCGCCGCGGGCCGCTCCGGGCTTTCGGTGCACGGGCAGGCACGGTTGCTCAGCGAAGAGGACCGCCGGTTCGCGGTCGTTTTCGTGCACGACCAGTCCGACTACGCCCGGATGGAGGCCACCAGGCGCGATTTCGTGGCCAACGTCAGCCACGAGCTCAAGACCCCGGTGGGCGCCATGGCGCTGCTCGCCGAGGCCCTGCTGGCCTCCGCGGACGACTCCGAAACCGTTCGCCGCTTCGCGGAAAAGGTGCTCGTGGAAGCCAACCGGCTGGGGGACATGGTCGCCGAGCTGATCGAGCTGTCTCGGCTGCAAGGCGCCGACCCGTTGCCCAACGTCACCGACGTCGAGGTGGATACCGTTGTCTCCGAGGCGATTTCACGCCACAAGGTGGCCGCCGAGAACGCCGACATCGAGATTCGCACCGACGCGCCCAGCGGCCTGCGGGTGCTGGGCGACGAAACGCTGCTGGTGACCGCGCTGGCCAACCTGGTGTCCAACGCGATCGCCTATTCGCCCCCGGGCTCGCCGGTTTCGATCAGCCGTCGGCGCCGCGGCGACAACATCGAGATCGCCGTGACCGACCGCGGAATCGGGATCGCGCTGGAAGACCAGGAACGCGTCTTCGAGCGGTTCTTCCGCGGCGACAAGGCGCGTTCGCGGGCCACCGGCGGCAGCGGCCTGGGACTCGCGATCGTCAAACACGTTGCGGCCAACCACAACGGCAGCATCGGCGTGTGGAGCAAGCCGGGAACCGGATCGACGTTCACGCTGTCGATTCCGGCCTACCAGGACGGTGACGAGGAACCCGAGCAACCGCGGGGTCGTGAGGTGCGGCCCAACCGGTCACAACGAGAGGAAGAATTGAGTAGATGACGAGCGTGCTGATCGTGGAGGATGAGGAGTCGCTGGCCGATCCTCTGGCATTCCTCCTGCGCAAGGAGGGCTTTGAGGCCACGGTCGTGACCGATGGACCCGCAGCACTCGCCGAGTTCGATCGCGGCGGCGCCGACATTGTGCTGCTCGACCTGATGCTGCCGGGCATGTCCGGCACCGACGTGTGCAAGCAGCTGCGCGCCCGTTCCAGCGTGCCGGTCATCATGGTGACCGCCCGCGACAGCGAGATCGACAAGGTCGTCGGCCTCGAGCTGGGCGCGGATGACTATGTCACGAAACCCTATTCGGCGCGCGAACTGATCGCCCGGATCCGCGCGGTACTGCGCCGCGGCGGCGACGACGACTCCGAGATCAGCGACGGCGTACTGGAGTCCGGGCCGGTCCGGATGGACGTCGAGCGTCACGTCGTCTCCGTCAACGGTGACACAATCACGTTGCCGCTGAAGGAATTCGACCTGCTCGAATACCTGATGCGCAACAGCGGGCGGGTGCTGACCCGCGGTCAGCTGATCGATCGGGTGTGGGGTGCGGATTACGTCGGGGACACCAAGACGCTCGACGTGCACGTCAAGCGCCTGCGCTCGAAGATCGAGGCCGACCCGGCCAACCCGGTGCACCTGGTAACGGTGCGCGGGTTGGGGTACAAGCTCGAGGGCTAACCGCTCGCGTCGAAAACCGTTCGGGCATCGTCGCTTGCGCTCAACGTGATGCGCCGGCGCATGTCGTCCGTCATCGGCGGAAGCCCGTCGAGGTCGAACCAGGCCGCTTCGGTGGTCTCGTCGTCGGCGGGGAATGGCTCTCCGGATAGCCACCGCATCCGGAATACGTGATCCAGATATTGAGCGCGGTCGCCGTTGGCGTGCACGGTAGGGCGGGTCACGTGCACCCACGCGAGCTGGGTCGCCAGCGCGCTGACCCCGGTTTCCTCACCCACTTCGCGGGCCGCGCAGTCCGCCGGATTCTCGCCCGGCTCGACGATTCCCGTCACCGCCGTCCAGGCGCCGTTATCGGAACGCTTGACCAGCAACACTTTTCGGTCACGGATCGTGACCGCCGTGATACCGGGCAACCACAACGGTGCATTGCCGATGGCGCGACGAAGCTCGACGATGAAGTCGGGGATCGGCATTCACCGTTCCTAACACACGGCTACGAGTGTGTATTCAGGGCGGTCGAGTGTGTACTGAGGGCGGGGATTGTGCGTTCAGGGCGCCCAGGATGCACACGCAACTAGCGCGCGCCGACGATTTCGTCGGCCACCCCTAGCGCCAGTGCCATGATCGACAGCTGCGGGTTCACTTCCGGGCAGCTGGGCAGGATCGACGCGTCGGCCACCCACACGCCGTCCACGCCGCGCAGCCGCCCGGTTTCGTCGACCGGGCACAGCTGCTCGTCGGCGCCCGCGGCCGCGGTCCCCGTGGCATGGAAGGCCGCCAGATGCAGGCTTCGGGCGTCACTTCGCCCCAGCGCGTCGCGCAGCGCGGCCAAGGAGGTCACCGTCGGCGCGCCCGGCAGGCCGGTGAGCACCTCGACGGCGCCCGCGGTGAACAGCAGTCGGCCCATTGCCTCGATCGCAATCATCAGCTTGGCCGCGTCGCCCCGGGCGAGGTTGTAGCGCACCAGCGTCTCGCCGCGCACCGAGGACACCGAGCCGACGCCCCGATCGGCCACCATCGCCCCGAACGTCGCGACCTGGGGCGCGCGGTCCAGCCAGCCGAGCAGCTCGGCGCCGTAGCCGGGATAGACCATCGAGCCCATCCCCGGCGGCGTGGAGGTCGCTTCGATCAGCACGCCGTGGGACTCGTGGAACTCGTGGACGGCCGCGCTCTGCAGCACCCCGTGCCAGGCGACGACATCGTCGTCGAACCGCCCGGCCAGCATCATCGCCGGGTGCAGCGCGAGGTTTCGGCCGAGGCGGGGGTGGGCGTTAAAACCGCTGCGCCGCAACAGGACGGGCGTCTCGGTGGCCCCGGCGGCGACGACGACGGTGTCCGCGAGGACGTCCAGCGCGGTGCCGTCGGGCCGGCGGGCCCGCACGCCCCGGGCGCGTCCGTGCCGGTGCAGCACCCGCTCGACGCGGGCGTGCGAGATGATCCGCGCCCCCGCGGCACACGCCTGCGGCAACGCGTTGAGGTGCACGCCGAACTTGGCGTTTCGCGGGCAGCCGATCGCGCACTGGCAACAGCCTTCGCAGCCCGGTGCGTTGCGCGGGATCGGCGCTGCGCGCCAGCCCAGCGTCGTCGCGGCGTCCAGCAGCAGCCGCCCGTTACGGCCCATGATCTCCAGCGGCACCGGCGCCACCCGCAGCGTGCGCTCGACGTCGTCGAGGCGCCCGGCCAGCCGGTCCGAATCGGCCAGGCGCAGGCCGAAGTCGTCGCGCCAGCGCCGCACTACGCCGTCCGGCGGTCGGTAACAGGTGCCGGAGTTCACCACGGTGGTGCCGCCGACGGCCCTACCGATGGGCAGCACCACCGACGGACGTCCGAGCGCGACGGTGGCCCCCGCGCCGCGGTACAGGCCGGCGTAGCGGTCGATCGGGTGGGTGCTGCGGAACTCCTCGACCGTCCAGTGGCGTCCCTCCTCGAGCACGAGGGTGTCGAGGCCGGCCCGCGCCAGGGTGCGGGCCACCATCGCGCCGCCGGCGCCGGACCCCACGATGACGGCGTCGGCGGCGACGATGGAGGGGCTCTCGGTCGACGGGGTGATGGTCAACGGCGCATCGGGACGCGCGACGTCATGTCGCTGGGCGCGCGAAAGGAGTTCCGGGGCATACGTTTCCGCGCCGTTGGCAAGCAACACGACCGCCTTCATCGCCTCGACCGCCGCGCCGGCGTCGGGGCCGAGCGCCGCCACCCGCCGCAGCACCCGGTCCCGTTGGCCGGCGTCGAGCCGCGACAGTGATCGGCCGCTGGTGAGGTAGCTGGCAGCGGCGACCGAGAGCAGTCCGGCCCGCACGGCCCACCGAGAGGTCGCGGGCAGCCGGTTCAGGTAGCGGTCGACGCGTTCGGCGAGCTGGGCCGGTGGCGGGCCGCCGGACTCCTCGGGCAGCAGCGCGGCGCCGAACGACGCGGCGAGACGGCTCATATGATGCGCCCGAGCCGGCGCCCCAACTTGATGAAGAACGGATAGGTGGCGAAGATGGCGCCCGCCGCTGCATGCAGCGGCCAGCCCGCCCGCGCCGTGTCGACGCCGAAAACGCCGCTGTTCCACATGAAGTCGCGCCCGTTGCGGGCGCGGAAGGGCCGCCACAGCACTCCGAGGCCGGGCACGTTGTTGTAGAGCCCGAACGAGCCGCCGAAGAAGACCCCGAGCGTGGCTGCCTCGGCCAGATCGCGGCGGTCGGAGGGAAATTGCCGCTCGATGAGCACTCCGGCGGCAAACAGCAGGGGCGGGTCGAGAGCAAAACTCACGTGGGGCTCCTTAAGTTCGTAGGTGCAGTTACTTCGCGTTGTTACGTTGTGCTGTGACCCGGGTGGGTCGGGTGAGGCGGACGTAGGGCTTGCCGGCCTCGAGGGGGTGCGGCTTGAAAGGACTGGCCGCCCGGCCTGCCTGGACTTCCTCGGGCCGCTGATTGAGATCTGCGACGTGATCGCTTGTTTAAGGAAATGCCGGCGAGGTTGTCCGTGGGGATGATGTTGGCAGACAAGCGAATAGGAGATCGATGGCAACGGGTCAGTTGTGGGCTGGTGTGGATGTCGGCAAGGAACATCACTGGGTGTGTGTGGTCGACGACGTCGGCACGGTGGTGTTGTCGCGCAGACTCGCCAACGATGAGCAACCGATCCGTGCGCTCGTCGGCGAGATTGACTCGTTGGGTGATCAGGTTGCCTGGACGGTTGACCTGACCACGGTGTATGCCGCCCTGTTGTTGACCGTGCTGGCCGATGCCGGCAAGTCGGTGCGCTACCTGGCCGGACGTGCGGTCTGGCAAGCCTCGGCGGTCTATCGCGGTGGTGAAGCCAAGACCGACGCCAAAGACGCCCGGGTGATCGCTGATCAATCCCGGATGCGCGGCAATGACCTGCCACTGCTGCATCCCGACGACGATCTGATCACCGAACTGCGCCTGCTCACCGCCCATCGTGCCGATCTGGTCGCTGACCGCACCCGCACCATCAACCGGCTGCGCCAACAACTCGTTGCGGTCTGTCCCGCTCTGGAACGGGCCGCCCAGCTCAGCTCCGACCGTGGCTGGGTGGTGCTGCTGGCGCGCTACCAACGCCCGAAAGCCATCCGCCAAAGCGGTGTTTCGCGGCTGACCCGGATCCTCGCCGATGCCGGGGTGCGCAATGCTGCGGCCATCGCGGCGGCTGCAGTGGCGGCCGCCAAGACCCAGACAGTCCGGTTGCCCGGCGAAGAAGTGGCCGCCGGACTGATCGCTGATCTGGCGCAGGGGGTGATTGCCCTCGATGACCGCATCAAGACCACCGATGCTGACATCGAGGGCCGATTTCGCCGCCATCCGCTCGCCGAAGTGATCACCAGCCTGCCCGGCATCGGATTTCGGCTCGGCGCGGAATTCCTGGCCGCCGTCGGCGATCCCGCGCTGATCGGCTCGGCAGACCAGCTCGCCGCCTGGGCCGGGCTCGCACCTGTCTCGCGGGATTCGGGAAAACGCACCGGACGACTGCACACCCCCAAGCGCTACAGCCGTCGGCTGCGCCGGGTGATGTACATGTCCGCACTGACCGCCATCCGCTGCGACCCGGCCTCCCGCGCCTACTACCAACGCAAACGAGATCAAGGCAAACGCCCTATCCCGGCCACTTGCCTGGCACGACGTCGCACCAACGTCCTCTACGCACTCATCCGCGACAACCGCACCTGGCAACCCGACTCACCCCCGATCACTCAGTCGGCGGCTTGACATCAACATTGAGAGTCCTTTCGAGGATCTCCGGTGCGTCGGCGCCGCGCAGCCCGACCTCGGCATGCCCGGTTCCCAGCACCGACCAGTGCCGGTCGTCGACCTCGATGTGGATGTCGGCCTGCTCGGTGTTGGTGCACACCGCGCGGGCGCCGTCGGGGTCCGTGTAGCCCAGGCTCACGCACCGCTCGGGAGGTTGGTCGACCCGGATGAGCACCCGGCGACCGCCGATGCGCCCCTCCAGTTGCCAGTGCCGCACGCCCAGCGTCGTGCGCATCCGCAGCGACGGCAAAGGGCTTGTGGGCCAATCCTTTCCGTCGATGCGGAAGCGGACGAACGCCATCGGCGCGAGCCTGCGCAGCCCCGGCCTATTGGAAACCGCTGCAACGACTTCCGCGACGTCGCCGTTGCCGAGGTCGGCGTGAATCCATCCCCAGCGTCGCGCGTTGCCGTGCCCGTAGATGTGGGCGACGCCGCCGCGCCAGCCGTCGACCTGCACCGCGGCGTCGGCGACCGTCAATGACCCGGCGAACTCGGCGGTCGGCGCCAGGACCACCTGGGCGCCCGGTAACAGCTCGCGCTCCCAGGCCGCGCGGGGGAACGTCCACAGCGGTGGGCCGGCGTCCTTCCACGACAGGTCCCACGCGAGCGATCCGGCGCTGCCGGCCAGCCTTTCGTGGGACGCGCGCACCCCGGCCGCGTCGAACCAGGCAGCTCCCGCCGCGGGCGACGTGGGTTCGGGGCCGAACCGCTCGGTGCGCGGCGGGCCGTCGGGCGCGAACCAGGTCGCCCAGCCGTGGGCGTAGGGGGCGTCCGCCGCGTGCAGCGGGGCCACCGTCTCGCAGTGGATCCACAGCCCGGCGCGGGTCGCCGGGTCCGACAGGGTGGCGTACCAGACTTCCAGGCGGCCGGCCTTGCCCCGCCAGCGCGGGGCCGTGGCCGATCGCATCTCGTCGTCCATGTGCTCACCTCCGATTCGGACGCGCCGGCAGGCGTGCTGCCCCGCGCCCGGTTCGTCCACTATATTGGTTGAGCCAATGAACCAGTCAAGTGCGCTGCAACCGCCGGATCGACAGCGGGTCGACGAACAGATCGCCGCGTCGATCGCCGACGCCATCCTTGACGGCGCCTTTCCGCCCGGATCCTTGCTGCCGCCCGAGCGGGAGCTGGCCGAGCAGCTCAACGTGAACCGCACGTCGCTGCGGTTGGGCCTGGCCCGTTTGCAGCAGATGGGGCTCATCGAGGCGCGGCACGGCAGCGGCAACGTGGTGCGCGACCCCGAGGCGCTCACCCACCCAGCGGTGGTGGAGGCGCTGGTCCGCAGGCTCGGCCCGGAGTTCCTGGCCGAACTGTTGGAGATCCGGGCGGCGCTGGGCCCGTTGATCGGCCGGTTGGCCGCGCAACGGGGAGCGCCGGAGGATGCCGAGGCGCTGCGCGCCGCGCTCGCGGCGGTGGCCGACGCGGACGGTCCCGCGGCGCTGCAGGCCGCCGACGTCGCATATTTCCGGGTGCTCATCCACGGCAGCCGCAACCGCGCGCTGGGTTTGATGTATCGCTGGGTGGAGCACGCGTTCGGCGGCCGCGAGCACGAGCTCACCGCCGCCTATGTTGACGCGGCCCCGGTGGTGGCCGACCTGACGGCGATCACCGACGCGGTGCTGGCGCGTGACGCCGAGGCGGCCGCCGCGGCGGTCGAGGGCTACCTAAGCGCGAGCGCGCTGCGAATGGTGTTGGCGTACAGGAAAACTCACGAGGCCTGAGCCGGAGCTCGGGCTATTCGGCGACCCGGGTGGCCGGGTGCACCGCGATGAGCCCTAACTTGCTGCGGCGCTTGCACATTGCCGCCAGCTCGGCGTAGGCCTTGTCCCCGAGCAGCTCCCTGAGCTCGTCGGCCATGCTTTCCCAGACCTGCTTGGCGCCGACGTGGGCGCCCGGATCACCGGTGCAATACCAGTGCAGGTCTGCGCCGCCGGAGCCCCAGCCGCGGCGATCGTATTCGGTGACCCAGGTTTTGAGAATTTCGGTGCCGTCGGGCAGAGTCACCCACTCCTGGCTGCGCCGGATGGGCAGCTGCCAGCAGACGTCGGGCTTCATGGTCAGCGGCGCCACGCCCAGCTTGAGGGCCTTGGTGTGCAGTGCGCATCCCGCGCCGCCGGCGAAGCCCGGCCGGTTCAGGAAGATGCAGGCGTCCTTGTGCTTGCGGGTGCGGTACTGGGGCTGGCCGTCGTGCTCGTCGAGTTCGAGATAACCCTTGCGCCCCAAGCCTTTTTCGCGGAACTGCCAATCGTCGTCGGTCAGCGTCTTGACCGCATCGTCGAGCCGCGCGCGGTCGTCGTCGTCGGACAAGAACGCGCCGTGCGAGCAGCACCCGTCGTCCGGGCGGCCCTCGACCGTGCCGCGGCAGGCCGGGGTGCCGAACACACACGTCCAGCGCGACAGCAGCCAGGTCAGGTCGGCCGCGATCAGGTGCTCGGGGTTGTCCGGGTCGTAGAACTCCACCCATTCACGGGCGAAGTCCAATTCGACCTCTTGACCCGGTTGCGGGTGCGAATTCGTCATTTGGTCAACGTTAGTCCACGATTCCGCCTGGTGACGCCGCTGACACACGGCTGCCCTCCGCGGCGCACCCCCTGCCGCCGACTGTGCTGAATTGTCGGCCTCCTCCTCGCGCCGCTGCGCGGCGCGCATCGTCGCCCACTGTGCTGAATTGTCGGCCTCCTCCTCGCGCCGCTGCGCGGCGCGCATCGTCGCCCACCTAGGTTGTTTCTGTGCGGTTAGGTGTGCTCGACGTGGGCAGCAACACAGTCCATCTGTTGGTGGTTGACGCCCACCGCGGTGGGCATCCGACACCCATGAGTTCGACGAAGGCCACCCTGCGGCTCTCCGAGTCCATCGACAGCTCGGGAAAGATCACAAAGCGGGGCGCCGACAAGTTGGTCTCGACGATCGAGGAGTTCGCCAAGATCGCGGACAGCTCCGGCTGCGAGGAGCTGATGGCCTTCGCCACATCGGCGGTCCGTGACGCCGAGAATTCCGACGACGTGCTGTCCCGGGTGCGCAAAGAGGCCGGCGTCGAGCTCGAAGTGCTGCGCGGCGTCGACGAGTCGCGGCTGACGTTCCTGGCGGTGCGCCGCTGGTACGGCTGGAGCGCGGGGCGAATCATCAACCTCGACATCGGCGGGGGCTCGCTGGAGTTGTCCAGCGGTGTCGACGAGGAGCCCGAGGTCGCGCTGTCGTTGCCGCTGGGCGCGGGGCGGTTGACCCGCGAATGGCTGCCCGACGACCCGCCCGGGCGGCGCCGCGTGGCGATGCTGCGCGACTGGCTGGACGCCGAGCTCGCGGAAGCCTGCGAGACGGTGCTGGACGCCGGCGCCCCCGATCTCGCGGTCGCCACGTCGAAGACGTTTCGTTCGCTGGCACGGCTCACCGGGGCGGCGCCGTCGGCGGCCGGGCCGCGGGTGAAGCGGACGCTGACAGCAAACGGCCTCAGACAACTCATATCTTTCATCTCTAGGATGACGACCGCTGACCGGGCTGAATTGGAAGGAGTGAGCGCCGAGCGGGCACCCCAGATCGTGGCGGGCGCCCTGGTGGCCGAGGCGAGTATGCGAGTGCTGTCGATCGACGAGGTGGACATTTGCCCGTGGGCGTTGCGGGAGGGTCTCATCTTGCGAAAACTCGACAGCGAGGCCGACGGAACTGCACTCGTCGAGACTTCGGTGCGCGATGCTGGAGGTCAGAAAGCTGATCGGAACGCCAACCGATCGAAGGGCGACAAATCATGAGCGGACCACACTCCGAGACCGAGAGCCCTGGCACTCGGCCCATCTCGGTGGCCGAACTCCTGGCCAGGAATGGAACGATCGGCGAACCGTCGGTCACCCGGCGCCGCCGCCGTCGGCGCGGCGACAGCGACGCGGTCACCGTCGCCGAACTGACCGGCGAGATCCCCGTCATCCGTGACGACGAACTCGAACCTCCGGCCAACGCAACGGTCCAGACCGCCGAGCCGGTCACCGAGGAACAGCCCAAAGCCCCGTACTGGTCCGAACCTGAGCCGCGCTGGCCCAAGTCGCCGCCCCAGCCGCAACGGCTGACCGGGCCCGAGCGCAGCGAATACCCCCGACCCCTGCGGCACGCCGACGCGCCCGCCGACCGGACCGGCCAGTCCGGCGCCGAGGGCATGAGCCCCGACCCGGTCGACCATTACTCCGACATCCCGGTGGACGTGATGGACTCCGAGGTGCGCGAGGCCGAGCCGGCGTCCGAGGATTCCGCCTACGTGCGCTCCTACCTGCAGTCGGATTCCACGCTGTTCGGCGGACAGACGCTCGCCGACGAGGTCGCCCGGCGCCGCGGCGCCGAGCGGGGCGCGGACGCGCTCGCCGAAGAAGAACGCGACGACGACCACCTGGGCATCGAGGCCGAGCGCGCGCACGAGGCGCCCGGCAGGCTGCAGACGTTGTGGCGCGGAACGCTGGTCGTGTTGCAGTCGATGCTGGCCGTCGCGTTCGGCGCCGGGCTGTTCGTCGCGTTCGACGAGCTGTGGCGCTGGAACAGCATCGTGGCTTTGGTGCTTTCGGTGCTGGTCATTCTCGGCCTGGTAGTCGGGGTCCGGGTGGTCCGCAAGACCGAGGACATCGCCAGCACGCTGATCGCCGTTGCGGTCGGCGCGCTGATCACCCTGGGACCGTTGGCGCTGTCGTTGCAGTCGGGCTAGGCGCCACCCACCGACAGTGCGCCCAGCCATCAAAGTCGGCCTATCGACGGCCTCGGTCTATCCGTTGCGGGCCGAGGCCGCCTTCGAATACGCGGACAGGCTGGGGTACGACGGCGTCGAGCTGATGGTCTGGAGCGAATCGGTCAGCCAGGACATCGCCGCGGTCAAGAAGCTGTCCCAGCGCTATCGCGTGCCGGTGCTGTCCGTGCACGCGCCCTGCCTGCTGATCTCGCAGCGCGTGTGGGGCGCCAACCCGATTCCCAAGCTGGACCGCAGCGTGCGGGCCGCCGAACAGCTCGACGCCCAGACCGTCGTCGTGCATCCGCCGTTCCGCTGGCAGCGGCGTTACGCCGAGGGGTTCAGCGACCAGGTCGCGTCGCTGGAGGCGTCCAGCGACGTCAAGGTCGCCGTGGAGAACATGTTCCCGTTCCGGGCCGACCGGTTCTTCGGGGCCGGCCAGTCGCTGGAACGAATGCGCCGGCGGGGCGGCGGACCGGGCCCGGCGATCTCGGCCTTCGCGCCGTCCTACGACCCGCTGGACGGCAACCACGCGAATTACACGCTCGACCTGTCCCACACGGCGACCGCGGGCACGGATTCGCTGGACATGGCCCAGCGGATGGGCGAAGGCCTGACCCACCTGCACCTGTGCGACGGCAGCGGCCTGCCCGCCGACGAGCACCTGGTGCCCGGGCGCGGCACGCAACCCACCGCCGAGGTGTGCCAGATGCTGGCCGGCGGCCGCTTCGCCGGCCACGTGATCCTGGAGGTGTCGACGTCCAGCGCGCGTTCGGCGCACGAGCGGGAAGCCATGCTTCTCGAGTCGCTGCAGTTCGCGCGCACCCACCTGATGCGGTGATCCGCGACAGACCACCCAGGAGACCATGAACGCCTTATTCACCACCGCGATGACATTGCGGGAGGCCGGCCCCGGCGTGTTCGAGGGCGAGCTCGACAAGCACTGGACCATCGGGCCCAAGGTGCACGGCGGCGCGATGCTGGCGCTGTGCGCCAACGCCGCGCGCAGCGCGTGCGGCCGGGGCCCCGACGGCCCTGAGCCGGCCATCCAACCGGTGGCCGTGTCGGCGAGCTTCCTATGGGCGCCGGACCCGGGGCCCATGCGGTTGTTGACCTCCTTCCGTAAGCGCGGCCGGCGGATCAGCGTCGTCGACGTCGAGCTCATGCAGGGCGAGCGCACCGCGGTGCACGCCGTGGTCAACCTCGGCCAGCCCGAGCACTATCCCCCCGACGGCTCGCACGCGCCGCTGCTGTCGGCCAACCCTGTGCTGGACCTGATGGCACCCGAGCCGCCCGACGACGCCGAGCCGATCGGCCCGGGCCACCCGCTGGCCGGCCTGGTGCACCTGGGCGAGGGCTGCGACGTGCGACCGCTGCTCTCGACGATGCGGCCCCGCAATGGCCACCCACCGGTGATCCAGATGTGGGCGCGCCCCCGCGACGTCGCCCCGGACGCGCTGTTCGCGCTGATGTGCGGGGATCTGTCGGCGCCGGTGACGTTCGCCGTGGACCGCACCGGCTGGGCGCCCACCATCCAGCTGACGGCCTTCCTGCGCGCCCTGCCCGCCGACGGCTGGCTGCGAATCATCGCCACCTGCGTGGAGATCGGCCACGACTGGTTCGACGAGGACCACATCGTCGTCGACCAGCTCGGCCGCCTGGTGGTGCAGGCGCGCCAGTTGGCGCTGGTCCCTGCCGCTCGCTAGCGCTCGCTGTCTGGAATGCTTTCTCCCATGGCGAGAATCGCGATCATCGGCGGCGGCAGCATCGGCGAGGCGCTGCTGTCGGGCCTGCTGCGGGCCGGCCGGCAGGTCAAGGACCTGGTGGTGGCCGAGCGAGTGCCCGAGCGCGCCAAGTACCTGGCGGACACCTATTCGGTGCGGCTGGCGTCGGTCGCCGAGGCGGTGGACTATGCGACCTTCGTCGTCGTCGCGGTCAAGCCGGCCGACGTCGAGACGGTGCTCGAGGAGCTGGTCCGGGCGGCCGGCGCGGCCGAGACGGACAGCGCCGAGCAGGTGTTCGTCACCGTCGCCGCCGGCATCACGATCACCTACTTCGAATCCAAGCTGCCGGCCGGGACGCCGGTGGTCCGCGCGATGCCGAACGCCGCGGCGTTGGTGGGCGCGGGGGTGACCGCGCTGGCCAGGGGCCGCTTCGTCACCGAACCCCAGCTTGAGGAGGTGTCGGCGCTGTTCGACTCCGTCGGCGGGGTGCTGACCGTTCCGGAATCCCAGATGGATGCCGTGACGGCGCTGTCCGGCTCCGGTCCGGCGTATTTCTTCCTGATGGTCGAGGCCCTGGTGGACGCGGGCGTCGCGGCGGGTCTGAGCCGCCAGGTCGCCTCCGACCTGACCGCTCAGACGATGGCCGGTTCGGCCGCGATGCTGCTCGAGCGGATGGATGCCGAGCGCGCCATCGAGGGCGAGCCGCCGGGCATGCGGGCGGACGCGTCGGCGGCGCAGCTGCGCGCGACCGTCACCTCGCCCGGCGGCACGACCGCCGCTGCGCTGCGCGAACTGGAGCGAGGGGGATTGCGGGTGGCCGTCGACGCCGCCGTCCAGGCCGCGAAAAGGCGCTCTGAGCAGCTAAGAATTACATCGGAATAATTTGAGATTTCCGGATTGATTGTCCCTCACCAGTACCATTAACCCCACTAGTCCCGCTATTCTCCTCTTTGTATGCACGTGTGGGTGCCAGCGGAGGGGAAGCCGCTGGCATTGCGCGAGCCTGACACGATTGGGTTGCGATGACGTCTACGAACGGGCCATCGGCGCGAGATTCCGCTGCTAAGGGGCGGGACTCCGGTTCCGCTGATGGCCAGCAGGCCAGGACACAGTTTCTTACCGTCGCCGAGGTGGCAGCGCTGATGCGCGTCTCCAAGATGACGGTCTACCGCCTCGTGCACAACGGCGAGTTGCCGGCGGTCCGGGTGGGCCGGTCCTTCCGCGTGCACGCCAAGGCCGTCCACGACATGCTGGAGACTTCGTACTTCGACGCGGGCTGAGCTGGGACTGCCGCGCGGGCGTCGAGACGTCACGCGGTCGCCGGTTTGGTGTTCGGTGCTGCGGGCCGGGTAAAGTGGCGGGGTCTTTTGGTCATGTGAGCAGTCCCCGGTCAGATAGCGGAGTTCATGGGTTCAGTAATCAAGAAGCGGCGCAAGCGAATGTCGAAGAAGAAGCACCGCAAGCTGCTGCGTCGCACCCGGGTGCAGCGCAGAAAACTCGGCAAGTAAGCGCCAGCCGGCCCAGGTCGACCGTCACGCCGCCTTAACGCCGTCGTCGCGCCAGCCCGTTAGGCTGTTTGAGTGGATCAGTCGAGCGGGGAAGGTGCCGGCACCAGCGGCACCGTGCACTACCCCAAAGTTGTGCTGGTTACCGGTGCGTGCCGGTTTCTGGGCGGCTACCTGACCGCGCGGCTCGCCCAGAACCCGTTGATCAAGGGGGTCATCGCGGTAGACGCGATCGCCCCCAGCAAGGACATGCTGCGCCGCATGGGGCGCGCCGAATTCGTCCGTGCCGACATTCGCAATCCCTTCATTGCCAAGGTGATTCGCAACGGCGACGTCGACACGGTGGTGCACGCCGCGGCGGCGTCCTACGCGCCCCGAGCCGGCGGCAGCGCGGCGCTGAAGGAAATCAACGTGATGGGCGCGATGCAACTTTTCGCGGCCTGCCAGAAGGCTCCCTCGGTGCGCCGCGTGGTGCTGAAGTCGACCTCCGAGGTGTACGGGTCCACGGCGCACGACCCGGTGATGTTCACCGAGGACAGCAGCAGCCGCCGGCCCTTCCGCGACGGATTCGCCAAGGACAGCCTCGACATCGAGGGCTACGTGCGCGGGCTCGGCCGGCGCCGGCCCGATATCGCGGTGACGATTCTGCGGCTGGCCAACATGATCGGCCCCGCCATGGACACGACGCTGTCGCGGTATCTGGCCGGCCCCTTGGTCCCGACGATGTTCGGCCGGGACGCGCGATTGCAGCTGCTGCACGAGCAGGACGCGCTGGGCGCGCTGGAGCGCGCCGCGATGGCGGGCAAGGCCGGCACGTTCAACATCGGCGCGGACGGCATCATCATGCTGTCGCAGGCCATCCGCCGGGCCGGCCGAATCCCGTTGCCGGTGCCCGGTTTTGGGGTATGGGCGTTGGATTCGCTGAGACGGGCTAATCGCTATACCGAAATCACTCGGGATCAATTCAACTATCTGAGTTACGGCCGCGTCATGGACACCACGCGAATGCGCACGGAGCTCGGCTTCCAGCCGAAATGGACGACGGCCGAGGCGTTTGACGACTACGTCCGCGGCCGTGGCTTGACTCCCATAATCGACCCTGATCGGGTACGCTCCCTGGAGGGTCGCGCCATAGCGTTAGCGCAGCGCTGGGGAAGCCGAAATGCAATTCCATGGGGTGGGGGCAGGTAGGTATCGTGGCGGGCGAAACCAGAGCGAACGTCATTCCACTGCATACGAATAGGGGTCGGGTTGCGGCTCGCCGGAGAGCCGATCAGAGGGCGGACTCGTCCCGTCAACATCCGTCAATGCTCGCCGATCCGCGGGGCCGCGCATCTGCCGAACAAATCGCTGCGGTCGTCCGCGAAATCGACGAACATCGCCGCGCGGCGAGCGCGACGTCAACCGCCGAGGCGCCGCTCAACGATCTTGCGCAACGGGTCGCCGCGGTCGCCGGCTTCCTGCGGCAGCGGCTCACCGGCGACTACACCGTCGACGAGTTCGGGTTCGATCCGCACTTCAACAGCGCCATCGTTCGGCCTTTGCTGAGGTTCTTCTTCCGGTCCTGGTTCCGGGTCGAGGTCAGCGGCATCGAGAACCTGCCGAGCGAGGGCGCCGCGCTGGTGGTGGCCAACCACGCCGGGGTGTTGCCGTTCGACGGGCTGATGCTGTCGGTGGCGGTGCACGACGAACATCCGGCGCAGCGGGACCTGCGGCTGCTGGCCGCCGACATGGTGTTCGACCTGCCTGTGGTCGGCGAAGCCGCCCGCAAGGCGGGCCACACCATGGCCTGCACGACGGACGCGCACCGCCTGCTGGCCGCGGGAGAGCTGACGGCCGTGTTCCCGGAGGGTTACAAAGGGCTGGGCAAGCGCTTCGAGGACCGCTACCGCCTGCAGCGGTTCGGGCGCGGCGGCTTCGTGACCGCGGCGCTGCGTACCAAGGCGCCGATCATCCCGTGCTCGATCGTCGGGTCCGAAGAGATCTACCCGATGCTCACCGACGTCAAGCTGCTGGCGCGGCTGTTCGGGCTGCCCTATTTCCCGATCACCCCGCTGTTCCCGTTGGCCGGGCCCGCGGGCCTGGTGCCGCTGCCGTCGAAGTGGCGCATCGCGTTCGGCGAGCCGATCTACACGAACGACTACGCCGCCTCCGACGCCGAGGACCCGATGGTTACCTTCGAGCTGACCGACCAGGTGCGCGAAACGATCCAGCAGACGCTGTACCGGCTGCTCGCCGGCCGCCGCAACATCTTCTTCGGCTAGCGCCCGTCGCGGCTTACTTGACCAGTGTGAACTGGCAGACGTCCGTGTAGTGGTCGCGGAACAGGTCCGAGCAGCCCCTCAGGTAGTGCATGTAGATGTCGTAGGTCTCCTGCCCCTTGAGGGCAATGGCCTCTTCTTTGTGTGCCTCAAGCGCATCGGCCCAGGCGTTCAGGGTGGGCACGTAGTTCTTGCCGATCCGGTGGTAGCGCTCGACCTTCCAGCCCGCGTTGGACGAGTAGTGGTCGATCTGCGGGATCTGCGGCAGCCGGCCGCCCGGGAAGATCTCGGTCAGGATGAACCTGATGAACCGCAGCAGGCTCATCGGCGCCGTCAGGCCGAGCTCCTTGGCCTCCTCGGGGCTGGGCACGATGATCGTGTGCAGCAGCATCCGGCCGTCGTCGGGCGTCAGGTTGTAGAACTTCTTGAAAAACGCGTCGTAGCGCTCGAATCCGGCGTCACCGGCGCCGTCGGCGAAGTGCTCGAAAGCGCCCAGTGACACGATGCGGTCCACCGGCTCGTCGAATTCCTCCCAGCCCTGGATGCGCACCTCCTTGCGGCGCGGGCTGTCCATCTCCTCGAACTTGGCCTTGTCGTGGGCGTACTGGTTTTCGCTGAGCGTCAACCCGATCACGTTGACGTCGTACTCGGCGACCGCGTGACGCACGGTGGATCCCCAGCCGCAGCCGATGTCGAGCAGCGTCATGCCGGGCTCGAGGTTGAGCTTGTCCAGCGCGAGCTTGCGCTTGGCGTACTGCGCCTCTTCGAGCGTCTTGGTCAGGTTCTTGGGGTCAGGGTTCTCGTCGAAATAGGCGCAGCTGTAGGTCATCGACGGGTCAAGCCAAAGCTTGAAGAACTCGTTGGACTTGTCGTAGTGGGATCGGACTGCTTCGACCGGCGGCTTCAGCTGTGTGCCACGCGATTCATCCTGTGACATGGGAATCGACCCTACTTTCCGGCTGATATGGATGCGACCGCGGCGACGGTTTCTTCAGCGCGCGCGTCTTCGTGTGAGGCTTCCCCCAGCATCGTAACGATGCTAGTGACGACGGGATCACCGTTGGCGTCTGTGACTTCGCTGCGGATCTCGACGACGACGGCGCCGTGGGATTCGATCACCGAGTCCAAATAGGTGTCGAAATACAGCCTGTCGTTCGCAAGGATCGGGCGGTGAAACCGAAACTTCTGGTCGCGGTGCATGACCCGGGCGATGTTGATCGGGATGTCGAACTTGGTGAAGATCTCCAGCTGCACACGGCGTCCCGCAACGGCCAGAAAGGTCAGGGGAGCCACCAGCGCGTCGTAACCGGCATTCGCGGCGTCCGTCTCGCTGAAGTGCGTCGGGTGGTCGTCCTGCACCGCGGCCGCGAACTCGCGGACTTTCTCGCGTCCGACCTCGAAGTAGTCCGGCGCTCGGTAATGGCTACCGATGAGGTCTTGGGTGCCTTGGGGAAGTACTGACATGCCGCTTGCTCTCCGCTCGATTACGTCTAGCGGCGCAGCCTATCAGCGCGATTGGCGCCGGGATGCCACTGCCGCCAGCGCGCCGCCGGCCGCGCCCAGGGCCAGCGCCGACGGCACCCCGATCCGGGCCGCCTTGCGAGCGGTTCGGAAGTCGCGGATCTCCCAGCCCCGCTCGCGGGCCAGGGCCCGCAGCCGCGCATCGGGATTGATCGCCACCGCGGTGCCCACCAGCGACAACATCGGCACGTCGTTGTAGCTGTCCGAATACGCGGTGCAGCGCTTGAGGTTGAGGCCCTCGCGGATCGCCAGCGAGCGAACGGCGTGGGCCTTGCCGGGGCCGTGCAGGATTTCACCGACCAGCCGGCCGGTGAAGACGCCGTCGACCGATTCGGCGACCGTCCCCAGCGCGCCGGTCAGGCCGAGCCGCCGGGCGATGGTCGCCGCGAGCTCGTACGGCGTGGCGGTGATCAGCCACACCTGCTGGCCGGCGTCGAGGTGCATCTGGGTGAGCTCGCGGGTGCCCGGCCAGATCTTGTCGGCGATGATCTCGTCGTAGATCTCCTCGCCCAGCGCGATCAGCTGCTCGACGGAGCGGCCCTCGATGAAGGCAAGCGCCTTGCGCCGGCCGGCGGCGACGTCGTTGCTATTCTCCTTGCCCAGCCACTGAAACTTGGCCTGCGCGTAGATGAATCCGATCACATCGCGGTAGGTGAAGTAGTTGCGGGCGGCCAACCCGCGGCCGAAATGCACGGCCGACGAGCCCTGGACCAGTGTGTTGTCCACATCGAAGAACGCGGCCGCGGTCAGGTCGATCGGCGGCTGCGGGCGCCCCTCGTCGGCGGCGCTCGTGGCCTGCAGATCCTCCAGCGCGCGTTCGGCGCTCGCGTTGTCGACCAGCGCATCCAGGTCGGCGCGGCCGGTGTGCTCGCCGCCGCCCGACTCAGAGGAAGTCATCGCCAAACCTCCTAGATCGCTGGGCCGCCCGCTATCCGGGGGGCGGCCGCTATCAACCCTATCCGGCGGATGTTAGAGGCGGTTTTCTGCGCCTGAGCTGGATGGGGGCGCGGTCAGGTCAGGGCCACATGCCCAAATTCGTTGACATGGCGCCGGTGTAATTGCGGTGGGCGGTCGCCCCAGCCGCGCGCAGCTGACCCAGCGCCTCACGCATCATCGCCTCACCGCGGGCCCAATGCTGATGTGCCTCAGCGTGAGCCGCCGCGCCTTCCCCGGTCCAGGCTGCATGCAAACGCTTTGCCCGCGAATCGATTTCGGCGAGCATCTCTTCGGCCCGGCGCTGAAACTCGGTCATTCGCTGGACCGCATCGGCCAACGCTTTGGGGTCCACGCGAAACGCCTCAGCCACGGTAAACCCCGCGCATCTCCTGGGCGGCCCTCGCCTCGTTCTGCTGGTAAGCGCCGCCGGCCTGACCCACCAGATGCGCCAATATCGCCAGGCCCGCGTGCACCTCGGTGGCGCCCTGATGCCACAGCTCCCATGCCGACCCGTATGCGGTCCCCGACGCCCCCCGCCAGCCGCCCAACATCTGACCCACCTGATCGTCGAGCTGCTCGAGCTCAGCCATCAGATGCTCGGCCGCGCCGCCGACGGAGGCGGCAAACTCCCGCATCACCATGGCATCGACGTGGAGCGTCCCCTCAGCGCCCATACCGGCACGCTAGTGAATTTGGGGCGGTCCGACAATTCACCCGTAGCGCTCGGCCCCCCAATTCACTAGGCACACTGGTGGCCATGACCTCGCGACGTGTGGAGCTGCTCACCCGCGACGGCTGCACCATCTGTGAGCGGGTGCACGCGCGGCTGGAGGAACTGGCGGGCGAGCTCGGGTTCGAGCTGGCCACGACCGACGTCGACGCCGCCGCGGCGGCGGGCAACCCGGCGTTGCGTGCGGAGTTCGGCGACCGCCTGCCGGTGATCCTGCTGGACGGGCGCGAGCACAGCTATTGGGAGGTCGACGAGCCCCGGCTGCGGGCCGATCTGGCTGGGTAACCCGGCGACCATTCATTTGGTAGCCCAGCTGATTAACGTTTACCGTGGACACCAGTTCAGTTACTGGAGGAAGCAAGGGAGCTGGCCAGGTGATGCTGCCGTGAGCGTCCTGCTCTTCGGGGTTTCGCACCGCAGTGCGCCGGTCTCCGTCCTGGAACAACTCAGCATCGACGAGGCCGATCAGGTCAAGATCGTCGATCGGGTGTTGCAGTCTCCGTTGGTGACCGAGGCGATGGTGCTCTCGACATGCAACCGCGTCGAGGTATACGCCGTCGTCGACGCGTTCCACGGCGGGTTGGCGGTGGTCGGGCAGGTGCTGTCGGAACACTCCGGCATGTCGATGGGTGACCTGACCAAGTACGCCTACGTGCGCTACAGCGAGGCCGCCGTCGAACACCTCTTCGCCGTCGCGAGCGGCCTGGATTCGGCGGTGATCGGCGAGCAGCAGGTGCTGGGCCAGGTGCGTCGCGCCTACGCGGCCGCCGAGGCCAACCGCACCGTCGGCCGGGTGCTGCACGAGCTGGCCCAGCGGGCGCTGTCGGTGGGCAAGCGGGTGCATTCCGAAACCGCCATCGACGCCGCCGGCGCCTCGGTGGTCTCGGTCGCGCTCGCCATGGCCGAACGCAGGCTGGGCGGGCTGGCGGGCAAGACCGCCGCAGTCATCGGCGCCGGGGCGATGGGCGCGCTGTCGTCCGCCCACCTCACCCGGGCCGGCATCGACCATGTTCTGGTGCTCAACCGGTCGGCCTCCCGGGGGCAGCGGCTGGCCCGCAAGATCCGCGAGTCCGGGGTGCGCGCCGAGGCGCTGCCCCTCGACCGGCTGGCCGACGCGCTCGCGGACGCCGACGTCGTGGTCAGCTGCACGGGCGCGGTCAGTCCCGTGGTGTCGCTGGCCGACGTGCACCACGCGCTGGCCACCGCCCGCCGGGACGAGACCACCCATCCCCTGGTGATCTGTGACCTGGGCATGCCGCGCGACGTCGATCCGGCGGTGGCCGGACTGCCCGGCGTCTGGGTCGTCGACGTCGAACGCGTGCAGCACGAGCCGTCGGCGCATGCCGCGGCCTCCGACGTCGACGCCGCGCGCCACATCGTGGCGGCCGAAGTCGCCACCTACCTGGCCGGACAGCGGATGGCCGAGGTCACCCCGACGGTGACGGCGCTGCGCCAGCGCGCAGCCGACGTCGTCGAAGCCGAATTGCTGCGCCTCGACAACCGGCTGCCCGGCCTGGAGAGCGCCCATCGCGAGGAGGTGGCCCGCACCGTGCGGCGGGTGGTGGACAAGCTGCTGCACGCCCCGACCGTGCGGATCAAGCAGCTCGCCAGCGCTCCCGGCGGCGACAGCTACGCCGAGGCCCTGCGCGAACTCTTCGAACTCGACCAGACCGCCGTAGATGCCGTCGCCGCTGGCGAATTGCCGGTGATGCCAAGCGGTTTTGACGCCGGCATGCCGACACAGTCCGCCGAGTAGCCGATTGGCGCACGTGATCCGGATAGGCACGCGGGGCAGCCTGTTGGCCACCACCCAGGCCGGCGTCGTCCGGGACGCCTTGATCGCCAACGGCCACCCCGCGGAACTGGTGACCATCGCGACCGCGGGTGACCGGTCGTCGGCACCCATCCAGACCCTCGGCGTGGGGGCGTTCACCACCGCGCTGCGGGAGGCCATCGACGACGGCCGCGTCGACGCCGCGGTGCATTCGCACAAGGATTTGCCCACCGCCGACGACCCGAGATTCACCATCGCGGCGATCCCGCCGCGCAACGACCCCCGCGACGCGCTCGTCGCCCGGGACGGATTGGTGCTGGGGGAGTTGCCGGCGGGTTCGCTGGTGGGCACCTCGTCGCCGCGGCGGGCCGCACAGCTTAGAGCATTGGGTCTCGGTTTGGAAATCCGCCCCCTACGAGGCAACCTAGATACCAGGTTGAACAGGGTAAGCAGTGGTGATCTTGACGCGATCGTGGTGGCCCGGGCCGGTCTCGCCCGGCTTGGCCGCCTCGACGATGTCACCGAGACGCTAGAGCCGGTGCAGATGTTGCCAGCACCGGCTCAGGGCGCGCTCGCCGTCGAATGCCGCGCCGGTGACGAGTTGGCGGCGGTGCTGGCGGAGCTGGACGACGCCGACACGCGCGCGGCGGTCACCGCGGAGCGAGCCCTGCTGGCCGAACTGGAGGCCGGTTGCTCCGCACCGGTGGGCGCGATCGCCGAGGTGGTCGAGTCCATCGATGAGGACGGCCGGGTCTTCGAAGAGCTGTCGTTGCGTGGCTGTGTGGCGGCGCTCGACGGCTCGGATGTGATCCGAGCGTCCGGAGTCGGCACTCCCGGCCGGGCACGAGAGCTGGGGCTTTCGGTCGCCGCGGAGCTGTTCGAGCTGGGCGCGCGGGAGCTGATTGGGGGGGCGCGGCAAGACCCCGCGCAAGGAAACTGAAGAGAGTCACTTGGGAGCGACAATGACGACGCGAGGGCGTAAGCCGAGACCGGGCCACATCACGTTCGTGGGCTCCGGCCCCGGCGACCCGGGACTGTTGACGACGCGGGCCGCCTCGGTGCTGGCCAACGCCGCCCTGGTGTTCACCGACCCGGACGTGCCCGAACCCGTGCTCGCGCTGATCGGCAAGGACCTGCCGCCGGTCTCCGGGCCGGCGCCGGCCGGCCCGACCACCGAAGGCGACAGCCAGGGGTCCCCGGACGATCAGAGCCAGGCGGCGACGCCCGCGGTGATCTCCGCCGGACCCGATGTGCGTCCGGCGCTGGGCGAACCGGCGGAGGTGGCTAAGACGCTGGTCGCCGAGGCCCGTGCCGGCGTCGACGTGGTGCGGCTGGTGGCCGGCGACCCGCTGACGCTCGACGCCGTCATCACCGAGGTGAACGCCGTCGCGCGCAGCCACCTGCACATCGAGATCGTGCCCGGCCTGGCCGCCACCAGCGCCGTCCCGACCTACGCCGGCCTGCCGCTGGGCTCGTCGCACACCGTCGCCGACGTGCGCGGTGACGTCGACTGGGATGCGCTGGCCGCGGCTCCCGGCCCGCTGATCCTGCAGGCCACCGCGTCGCACCTGGCCGACGCGGCCCGCGCCCTGATCGAGCACGAGCTGGCCGAGGCCACCCCCTGCGTGGTGACCGCGCAGGGCACCACCTGCCAGCAGCGTTCCGTCGAGACCACGCTGAGCGGCCTGACCGATCCGGCCGTGCTGGGCGGCAGCGACCCGGCCGGCCCGCTGACCGGGCCGCTCGTCGTGACCATCGGCAAGACCGTGGCCAGCCGGGCGAAGCTGAACTGGTGGGAAAGCCGTGCGCTGTACGGCTGGACCGTGCTGGTGCCTCGCACCAAGGACCAGGCCGGCGAGATGAGCGAGCGGCTGACCTCCTACGGCGCGCTGCCGGTCGAGGTGCCGACCATCGCCGTCGAGCCGCCGCGCAGCCCCGCCCAGATGGAACGTGCCGTCAAGGGGCTGGTCGACGGGCGCTTCCAGTGGGTGGTGTTCACCTCCACTAACGCGGTGCGCGCGGTGTGGGAGAAGTTCGGTGAGTTCGGCCTGGACGCCCGCGCGTTCTCCGGCGTGAAGATCGCCTGCGTCGGCGAGTCGACGGCCGACCGGGTGCGCGCCTTCGGGATCAGCCCCGAGTTGGTGCCGGCCGGCGAGCAGTCATCGCTCGGTTTGCTCGACGACTTCCCGCCCTATGACAGCATTTTCGACCCGGTGAACCGTGTCCTGCTGCCGCGGGCCGACATCGCCACCGAGACGCTGGCCGAGGGCCTGCGCGAGCGCGGCTGGGAGATCGAGGACGTGACGGCGTACCGGACGGTGCGCGCCGCGCCGCCGCCGGCGGCCACCCGCGAAATGATCAAGACGGGCGGGTTCGACGCGGTGTGCTTCACGTCCAGCTCGACGGTGCGCAACCTGGTCGGCATCGCCGGCAAGCCGCACGCCCGGACGATCATCGCCTGCATCGGGCCCAAGACGGCCGAGACCGCCGCCGAGTTCGGCTTGCGGGTCGACGTCCAGCCCGACACCGCCGCCGTCGGCCCCCTGGTCGACGCCCTGGCCGAACACGCCGCGCGGTTGCGCGCCGAGGGCGCGCTGCCACCGCCGCGCAAGAAGAGCCGCAGGCGCTAACCGTGGCGATCGCAAGCGCGGCGGAGCCGGGCGCAGCGGGTCGCCACGCGGTGTCATGAGCGCCTACCCGCGGCAGCGTCCGCGCCGGCTCCGCTCGACCCCCGCGTTGCGTCGCCTGGTGGCGCAAACGTCGCTGGAGCCAAGGCATTTGGTGCTGCCGATGTTCGTCGCGGACGGGATCGACGAACCGCGGCCCATCGCGTCGATGCCGAACGTGGTTCAGCACGACCGGGATTCGCTGCGTGCGGCCGCAGAAGCCGCCGTCGCCGCGGGGGTGGGCGGGCTGATGCTGTTCGGCGTGCCCCGCGAGCAGGACAAGGACCCGACCGGCTCGGCCGGCACCGACCCCGACGGCATCCTCAACGTCGCGCTGCGCGACCTGGCCAAGGACCTTGGCGACGCGACCGTGCTGATGGCCGACACCTGCCTGGACGAGTTCACCGATCACGGGCACTGCGGGGTGCTGGACGCCAGGGGCCGGGTGGACAACGACGCCACCCTGGCCCGCTACGTCAAACTTGCTGTGGCACAAGCGGAATCGGGCGCCCACGTGGTCGGGCCGAGCGGGATGATGGACGGCCAGGTGGCCGCGATCCGCGACGGCCTGGACGCCGCGGGCTACGCCGACGTGGTGATCCTGGCCTACGCAGCGAAGTTCGCCTCGGCGTTCTACGGCCCCTTCCGGGAAGCGGTGAGCTCCAGCTTGTCCGGGGACCGGCGCACCTATCAGCAGGAGTCTGGCAACTTCCGCGAGGCGCTGCGCGAGATCCGGCTGGACCTCGACGAGGGCGCCGACATCCTGATGGTCAAGCCCGCGATGGGCTACCTGGATGTGGTGTCCGCGGCGGCCTCGATCTCACCGGTGCCGGTGGCGGCCTACCAGGTGTCGGGGGAGTACGCGATGATCTGCGCGGCGGCCGCCAACGGCTGGATCGACGAACGCGCCGCGGCGCTGGAGTCGCTGACGAGCATTCGGCGCGCCGGGGCCGATATCGTGCTCACCTACTGGGCGGCGGAAGCGGCGGGGTGGCTTTCGTGAGGCGGGGCGCGCTTTGACGTCGGAGACCCGGGCGGGCGGCGGCGAGCCACAACCGCTGTTCTACGAGCCCGGCGCGAGCTGGTGGTGGGTGGCGCTGGGCCCGGCGTCGGCCGGCGCGATGGTCCTGATCGAGATCTGGAGCGGCGCGAAAGTGTCGCTGGTCGTCCCGGCGATCTTTTTGGTGCTGGTGTCGGCGTTTGTGGGGCTGCAGGTGAAGGCGGCGCGCATCCACGTCTCCGTCGAGCTCACCGAGGACGCGCTGCGGCAGGGCACCGAGACCATCCTGGTGCGGGAGATCCTCAAGGTTTACCCGGCGCCCGAGCATCACCAGGCCTCCGGCAAGGAGCTGGCGAGGTGGCAGTCCGCGCGGGCGCTCGGCGAATTGGTGGGGGTGCCGCGCGGCCGGATCGGGATCGGTCTCAAGCTCACCAACGATCGCACCGCCCAGGCCTGGGCGCGCCGCCATCGTCACCTTCGGGCGGCGCTGACCCCGCTGGTCCAGGAGCGGGTCGAGCCCGCCGGGTCCGATGTCGCCGACGACGATTTCGAAGGCGGGCCGACGTCGTGACCGCCCGCTACGGCAGCTTCCGGGCCGTGGTCTTGCTGACCCTGGCCTGCGCGGCGCTGGCGGGTGCGGGGGTGACCTGGGTGCACGCGCGCCACACGGTCCGCGTCGCGCCCATCGCCGACGGCCAGCCGTTCACCACCTCGCTGGTGTACAACCCCCAGCTGCTGTTGCTGGCCCTGGTGCTGGTGACGACCGCGGGTGTGCTGGCGGTGCTGGGCATCGCGCGGCTGCGGCGGCGCTAACGGGCCCTCGAGAAAAACTAGGCCGTCTTCTTGATGAGCGGCAGCACGAGCTGGCGGCGGCTGACGATGGCCTCGGCGAGGCTGCGCAGCGCCTCGTGCACCGACCGCGCGATCGGAAAGTCGCCCCGGTCGCCCAGCAGCCCGGTGATCGCGGGGCTCGCGACCAAGGTCCACTCGACGCCGGCGGCGCGGCAGTCCTCGTCGAACCGGTGCACCAGGGCGACGCCGGCCGCAGCAAAATGGCTCACGTCGCTCAGGTCGAGCACGACGGGGTTGCTCCCGAGCGTGAATCGCCAAAGGTATTCGCTGACCCGGTCGACGTTGGCGGGGTCGATGCCGCCGCGGACGGTCACCACAGTCGCCAGGTGACGGCAGTGGGCGCGGATCTGGGCGGCGCCGCAATCGAACGTGCCGTAACCATGCCGACTCGCGACATCGGTGATCGTCATGAGCGCCCCATTCCTTCGAACCTGTCCTCCTAACGGTGCCCGCCAAATCTAAGGAGACCGAAAGCCGGTCCTAACTCTTTGCTAAGAAGCCACTTTCGGGGGTTCTGGCCTGGGCCGAAGCAACACCGACGGCTTGCGCGGGCCGGCGTGCGCCGCCGGCCGAAACCCGTGCCACGCCACGGCCCATCCCGCGATCGGCGCGCTCGCGCTGTTACGCTTCGAGGGCTGCCGGTTGCCGGTCGGGGGGCATGACATCGCCCGGTCAGCCGGCACCCAACTGATACGAAACAGCGAGAGTCCAGGCGGAAAGAACAACGTGCGCGGCGCAGAGATCCGGGGAGAGATCAAGGCCCTGACGGGACTCCGCATCGTCGCCGCGGTGTGGGTGGTGCTGTTTCACTTCCGCCCGATGCTGGGCGACGCGTCGCCCGACCTGCGCGACGCCCTCGCGCCCGTGCTCAACTGCGGGGCCCAGGGGGTCGACCTCTTCTTCATCCTCAGCGGGTTCGTGCTGACCTGGAACTACCTCGACCGCATGGGCCGGTCCTGGTCGACGCGGGCCACCCTGCACTTCCTGTGGTTGCGGCTGGCCCGGGTGTGGCCGGTGTACCTGGTCACCATGCACCTGGCCGCGCTGTGGGTGATTTTCACGCTGCATGTCGGGCACGTGCCGTCGCCCGACGCCGCCCAGCTCACCGCGATCAGCTACGTGCGCCAGATCCTGCTCGTGCAGCTGTGGTTCCAGCCGTTCTTCGACGACTCCAGCTGGGACGGTCCGGCCTGGTCGATCAGCGCGGAGTGGCTGGCCTACTTGCTCTTCGGCGTGCTGGTGCTGGTGATCCTGCGGATGAAGCAGGCGACCAGGGCGCGCAGCCTGATGGTGCTGGCGTTCGCGGCGTCGTTGCCGCCGGTGGTGATGCTGCTGGCCAGTGGCCACTTCTACACGCCGTGGAGCTGGCTGCCGCGAATCGTGACCCAGTTCGTCGCGGGCGCCCTGGCCTGTGCCGGCGTGCGCAGGTTGCGGTTGACCAGTCGCGGCCGCCGCGTCGCCGGGTACGTGTCCCTGCTTCTGCTGGCGGCCATGGTGGGCGTCCTGTACTGGTTCAGCGCGCACCCGATCCCCGGCGTGGTGGAGAACGACAGCGGCGGGGTGGTCGACGTGCTGTTCGTTCCGCTGGTGATCGCGCTGGCGATCGGGGTGGGGGGCCTGCCGAGGATCCTGTCCACCCGGGTCATGGTGTACGGCGGCCAGATCTCGTTCTGCCTGTACATGGTCCACGAGCTGGTGCACACCGCCTGGGGATGGGCGGTCGAGGAGTTCGAGCTCACCCCGCAGGACAACCCGTGGAAATGGAACGTGGTCGGACTGCTCGCGATCGCCGTGGCCATGTCAATCATGCTGTATCACTTCGTCGAAGAGCCCGCGCGCCGCTGGATGCGCCGGATGGTCGACGTCCGGCCCGCGGCCGCGAAGACCGAGCCCAACGAAGCGGTCAGCGCCAAGGTTCGTCCGATCGAGGATGCGCGGGAAGCGATTTCGGCGCGCGCGGTGTGAGATTTACCTCGGCGCGCGGATCCGGTCGCGCCCGGAACCCCTGGATACCATGGCAACAGCGCCCAGCCGCCATTCGGCGGATTGACGCCCGGTGCGCGCCGATTCCTCGTACGATTTCGTTGATTCGGATGCGGCGCACGACGATACAGCTTTCGGGGGGAGGTAGCCATGAGTCGCCTGGCCACGCTCATGCTCGGCCTCGCACTGGTGGCGGGCATCGTTCTCGCGGGCCCGGCACCGATTCGGGCCTACCAAGCTCTGACCCTGGATTCCCGGCTGAACCACGTGGCCGTCGTCGGCGACTCCTACACCACCGGAACCGACGAGGGCGGCCTCGGGCCGAATTCGTGGACCGCGCTGGCCTGGCACACGCTGGCCCAGCGCGGCGTGCGGATCGTGCCCGACGTGTCGGCCGAGGGCAGGGCCGGCTACGGCGTGCCCGGTGACCACGGCAGCATCTTCGAGGACCTGACCGGGAGGGCGGTCAAGCCCGAGGATGCCCTCGTGGTGTTCTTCGGCTCCCGTAACGACCAGGGCTTCCATCCCGAGGACCCCGAGCTGCTGGCCGGAAAGGTGCGCGACACCTTCGCTCTCGCGCGGCGCCTGTCGCCGTCCGCCAGGCTGCTGGTGATCGGGCCGCCGTGGCCGACTGCCGACGTGCCCGATTCCGTCCTCGAGATTCGCGACGTGCTCAACGGCGCGGCGCGGGCCGCCGGCGCGACGTTCGTCGATCCGATCGGTGATCGCTGGTTCGTCGACAGGCCCGACCTGATCGGCCCGGACGGTGTGCACCCCAACGACGCGGGGCATCAGTATCTGGCGGACAAGATCGCGCCGCTGATCGGCATGCAGCTGTCTCGATGACGTCGCGGTGAGTCAGCCAAAGCCTTAGGCGCGCAAGGCTTTAGGCTAGTCTTCCGCGTGGCGCTCGTAGTCCCATTGCTCCAGGCGCGTTTGCAACTGCATCAGCCCGACGCCCGCGACGGGCGCGATGGCCGCAATGCAGATCAGCAGCAGCGGAGTCATCTTGAAAACCTCCAAACACCTTTCACTGATATGACGTTCGTGCATGGCGAGAAGTTCATTACGCGTCAGCCGTCCGCCAGGGCGCGGTCCGCGAGCGCACCGATCACCGGTGTCAGCAGTTGCGCGTATTCGGTCGTGATGTGGTTGTCGTCCCGGAAAACCAGGGTGTTGCCGACGATCACGGGGCAGCGGTCGACGGCGCAGAACAGGTCGGTCAGGTCGGCGTACTGCCCGCCGGCGACGGTGGTCGCCGCCCGCTCGGCGCCCATGCCGTCCTCGTCGAGCGCGGCCGATCGGGCCGGCGCGCACGCGGTGGCGTCGTCGAGGTGGCCCGACAGGCAGGCCGGCACCTGCCCGTGCGGATCCGGGGCGGGTCCAAGAACCAGGACGGTCGAGCCGATGTCGCGTAGCTGTTCCACCGTGCGCCCCACGGTGTCGATCCAGGCGGGGTCGTATGAGGTGAAACCGAAATCCGCCCCGTAGCGCCGGCTCATGTCCAGCACGATCAGCCGCGGGCGCTCGGCCTTCAGCCGGTCCATGATCTGGCCGCGCCACTGGACGCATTCGGTGTACTCGCGGCCGAGATACGGGCTGGTGATGCGAAGTTCTTGCAGCGGGCACGTCACCTTGGCCAGCGCCTCCAGCCGCCAGTGCCGCTGCTCGGCCACCCGCTGGAAGGCCGGCTCCCACATCGCGGCGTGCGAGTCGCCGACCAGGACCACCCTCGTCGGCGACGCCAAATCGCCCGTCGCGCAGTCGCTTTGGCCCACGTCGCGCCACGATCGCACGCATCCGTTCACGAAGACGGCGGCCTTGTCGGCGGGCGCCTTGGCGAGCGGCGGGTCGAGGTTGGACGGGACGGCGCGCAGCGCCGCGGACGCCGCGACGGCATCGCGCACCTGCGCGAAGGCCTGGCGCAGCGCCGCTTCGGTCGCGCTGACGGCGGCGACGCCGGGTGGGGGCACCGCGACGATGTTGGCCTTCGGCGCCGCCACCCCGTGACCGGCCGGCACCGGCGTCAACGTCAGCAACAGCACGCACGCGCAGGCCGCCGCCGCGCTGGCGGCGCCGGCCACCGCGAGGCTGGCCTTCGCCGATTGGCGCAGGCCAGCGGCGAACCGGCCGGGGTCCTCGACCAGATGCAGCGTGATCACGGCCAGGCCCGCCGACACGGCGGTCGCGGTCAGCCGGGCCGGCAGCCCGGCGGGCTCGCCCAGCAGCGGCGGCATGAGCAACAGCACCGGCCAGTGCCACAGGTACCAGGAGTAGGAGACCCGGCCGATCGCCCGCATCGCCGGCTTGCACAGCAGGCGCCCGGCGCCCAGCCCGCCCGTCACACAACCCGCGCCGATCACCAGCGCGGTGCCCAGCACGGGCAGCAGCGCGGCGGTGCCGGGGTAGGGGGTGCCCGGACCCAGCTGGGTGCAGGTGAGCGCGATCAGCCCCAGGCCGCCCCACCCCGCGATGGCCGCGGGCAGCAGGGGCAGCCTGCGCCACACCGGGATCGACAGGGCCACCAGGCCGCCCGCCGCCAGCTCCCAGGCGCGGGTCGGCAACGAGAAGAACGCGAAGGCTTGCGACGTGCGAGTCCACACCACGCCCGCCGCGAGTGACGCGGCCCCGACCACCGCGAGCACCACCGCATAGGGCGTCGCCCCCTTGCCGGCCCCGCCTTTCACGCGGCGGACCAGCCACGCGGTGCCAATGATGAGCACCGGCCACACCAGATAGAACTGCTCCTCGACGCCCAGCGACCAGTAGTGCTGGAACGGCGAGGGGGCGTCGGAGGACAGGTAGTCGGTGCCCTGACGGGCGAACCGGTAGTTGCCGACGTACAGGGCACTGGCGATGCCGTCGAGGAAGACGCTGCGCGCCTGCAGGGGTGGGAGCACCGCGGCCGCCGCGGCGGCGGTGACGACGCCGACGGTGGCGGCGGCGGGCAGCAGGCGCCGGGCGCGCGCGCCGTAAAAGCTTCCGAGCCGGATGGTGTCAGTGGTGGTGACCTCGCGCCACAGCAGGCCGGTGATGAGGAAGCCGGAGATGACGAAGAAGACGTCGACACCGATGTAGCCGCCGGTGACGCCAGGGATGCCCGCGTGGTAGAGCACGACGGCGATGACCGCGACCGCGCGCAATCCCTCGATGTCGGGCCGGAATCCCTTCCGTGAAGTCCGCCGCTCCACTCGACGTGGGCCGCTGGCGAGTACTTCCTGCCGGACTGTCATGTGCGTGGGCTAGGTCGCCATCCAGGTCAGTTCACCGGGCAACTGCGTGCGCCAGTAGCCGATGTCGTGTCCGCCCAGCGAGAAGCTGCCCGCCGGCTTGGTCTTCAGCTGGGCGACGAATTGTCTTGTGGCGAAATAGAAGCGGTCGAAGGTGCCGCAGTCCACGCGCAGCGGAATCGAGTTCAGCGCCGGCACACCCAGGACGCTGTTCTGCACCCAGTCGTCGTAGCTGTCGAAGGCTCCCTCCTCGCTGCCGGTGAAGGAGGTGTACAGCGCCGGGCTGACCGCGCAGATCCCGGCCGTGCGCGCCGGCCCCAGCTTGGCGCCCAGGTGCAGCGCCCCGTAGCCGCCCATCGACCACCCCATGAAAGCCACCCGGGAGGTGTCGAAACCCATCGACGACAGCATGGGCAGCAGCTCGTCGAGCACCATCGCGCCGGGATCCTCGCCCGAGGCCCTGCGGTGCCAGTAACTGTTGGCGCCGCCGTCGACACCCACCACCGCGAACGCCGGCTTGCCTTCCTTGACCAACTGCGCCAGCGCTTTCTCGACACCGCAGTCGAGCATCATGTTGGCGTCGCCGTCCTTGCCGTGCAGTGCGATGACCGGACGCAGGGTGCCGGCTTCGGCCTTTTGCCCGGGAGGCAGGGCGATCACCCAGTTGGTCTTGACGCCGCCGCGGGCCGCCGAGACGAAGGAACCGGTCAGTCTGTTCGGCAGGTTACTGCTGGCGGCCGACGGCTCGTACGGCGCGGGCGCCGCTTGCGGCTTGATCGGATCCAGCAGGGCGCTCAAGGCGAACACGCCGGCGGCCCCGAGGCTTGCGCCGGCACCCATCCGGAGCACCGCCCGGCGTGTCAGGTCAGGCATGATCGCAATGATGCCGCGCCGAGCCGACATTCCCGGCCGAGCCACGCCGTATTGGAAGCATTGCGTGATCTGGCGTGATCTGTTGGTCACGAAGAGGAGATCTTTGATGGTCCGTACGCCTGGTGTTGATGCGCCGTTCACCGGATGGGCCCCGGCTGAAGACCTGGACCCGGTACGCCTCGGCGGCATGGGATTGCAGCGTTTCGCCGCGGTGCTGGCGGCACTCGTCCTCGTCGCCGCGTGCGGGCATCGACCCCCGAGCCCGAGCGCGGAGCCGGCGACCGCCACGCCGATCCACCACCTGGTGGTGATCTTCGAAGAGAACGTCTCGTTCGACCACTACTTCGGCACGTATCCCCGCGCGGCGGGCGTCGACGGCCAACCATTCACCGCCACGCCCGCCACCCCCGGCGTGGACGGCCTGACCCCAGAGTTGTTGACGCACAATCCCAATTCGGTGCAGCCGATGCGGTTGGGCGGGCCCGGTCAGATCGTGACCTGCGATCAGGACCACGAATACCAGGCCGAACAACTGGCCTTCAACGGCGGCGCGATGGATCGGTTCGTCGAGCACACCGAGGGCGACCCGTGCCCGGCGCCGTCCTTCAATACACCCGGCCTGGTGATGGGCTATTACGACGGCAACACGGTGACCGCGCTGTGGAACTACGCGCAGCACTACTCGATGAGCGACAACTTCTACAACACCACCTTCGGCCCGTCGTCGCCCGGCCACATCAACCTGGTCTCGGGCCAAACGCACGGTGTGACAAAGAAATTCATGCTGGGCGGCCAGCCGTTCCCGCCGCACATGGTCATCGACGAAACCGGCAACGGCCTGGGCACCCTGATAAACGACTCGCAACCCTTCGGCGACGACTGCTCGTCACGCGACCAGGTGCAGTTCAGCGCCGACAACAAGAACATCGGCGACCTGCTGACCGCGAAGGGCGTCACCTGGGGCTGGTTCCAGGGCGGCTTCCGGCCCACCAACCGCAGGTCCGACGGCACCGCCGAGTGCGGCGCCACCCACAACATCGGCGAAACCCTCGGCGGGACCGGCAAAACCGGGGCGCTGCCGTTCGGCACCAAGCCCGACTACGTCCCGCACCACGAGCCGTTCCAGTACTACCCGTCGACCGCGAACCCGCACCACCTGCCGCCGAGCGCGACCGACCAGATCGGGCGCGGTGACCAGGCCAACCATCAATACGACCTGTCCGATTTCTGGGCCGCCGCGGACGGCGGTCACCTGCCGGCGGTGAGCTTCCTCAAACCGCCCGCCTACCAAAACGGGCACGCCGGCTACTCCGATCCGCTCGACGAGCAGCGGTTCCTCGTCGAGACGATCAACCACCTGCAGCGGCTCCCGCAATGGCGCGATACGGCGATCGTCGTCGCCTATGACGACTCCGACGGCTGGTACGATCACAAACCCTCGCCGATCGTGACCTCCTCGGCCACGCTCGAGGACGCGCTGAACGGTCCGGGCCGATGCGGTGATCCCGCCGCCGCGCCCGCGGCGTATCAGGGCCGCTGCGGGTACGGCCCGCGGTTGCCGCTGCTGGTGATATCCCCTTACGCCAGAACGAATTTCGTGGACCACACGTTGACCGACCAGACGTCGATCCTGCGGTTCATCGAGGACAACTGGAGCACCGGGCGCATCGGCGACCACTCGTTCGACGAGCGCGCGGGCGCGCTCACCGGGATGCTGGATTTCACCGGTCCCACCCAACCGGCGCTGGCCCTCGACCCCCGTACCGGCAACCCGCAATAGCGTCGACCCGGGATCCAATCTCGCAGTTTTCAACCCTCGCGCGTCCCGCCGATGTCCCGCACCATCGGGGGTTGGACACGAGGGAGGGTGAATGAGCCTGGCGTTTCATTGGTTCCTGCCGACGTACGGGGATTCGCGAAACCTGGTCGCGGGCGGGCACGGCACCGCGATGCACGGTGACCGGCCCGCGACGTTGCGGTATCTGCACCAGATCTGCGCGGCGGCCGAGGACAACGGCTTCGAGGCCGTGCTCACGCCGACCGGATTGTGGTGCGAGGACGCGTGGTTGACGACGGCGATGCTGATCGAGGGCACCGAGACGCTGAAGTTCCTGGTCGCGTTCCGGCCCGGGCTGCTCAGCCCCACCCTGGCGGCGCAGATGGCCGGGACGTTCCAGCGGCATTCGGGCGGCCGGCTGCTGCTCAACGTCGTCACCGGCGGCGAACCGCACGAGCAGCGCGCCTACGGGGATTTCCTGGACAAGGAATCGCGCTACGCCCGCACCGCCGAGTTCCTGCACGTGGTGCGGCAACTGTGGACCTCGCGGGAGCCGGTCACCTTCGCCGGGGACCACATCCGCATCGACGGCGCGCAGCTGAATAACCCGCCCGACCCGATCCCCGCGGTGTTCTTCGGCGGGTCGTCGGCCGCCGCAGGGCCGGTCGCGGCCAAGTACTCCGACGTCTACCTCACCTGGGGCGAGCCGCGGCCGGCCGTCGCCAAGAAGCTCGATTGGATCAGGGGGCGGGCGGCCGACGCGGGGCGAATCCTGCAGTACGGCTTGCGGATTCACGTGATCAGCCGTGACACCTCCGAGCAGGCGTGGGCCGAGGCCGACCGGCTGCTCGCCGCGGTCGACCCGGCCGACGTCGAGCGGGTGCAGGCCAGCCTGGCGCGCAGCGAGTCCGAGGGCCAGCGGCGCATGCTGGACCTGCACGGCGGCGACAGCGGCCGGCTCGTGGTCGGCCCCAACCTGTGGGCCGGGGTGGGCCTGGTGCGCGGCGGCGCGGGCACCGCGCTGGTCGGGTCGCACGCCGAGGTTGCCGAACGGCTGGCCGAATACGCGCGACTGGGCATCAGCCACTTCATCCTGTCGGGCTATCCCCACCTGGAGGAGGCGTACTGGTTCGGTGAGGGTGTCCTGCCGCTGCTCGAACGAAAGGGCTTGTGGCAGCACCCCAACCGCCAAGCACACCCGGCACCCTCGACGCCGTTCGCGATCGCGTCCGCGCAGTAAGCCATGGCAACCACGCTGCCCGACGCGGGCGTCGCCGCGCCGCAAGGTCACCAGGAATCCGACGCCGAACGCCGCCGCCGGCTGCGCATCGTGGTCGCCGCCAGCCTGCTGGGCACCACCGTGGAGTGGTACGACTTCTTCCTGTACGCCACCGCGGCGGGCCTGGTGTTCAGCAAGGTGTTCTTCCCCAACGAAACCTCGTTGGTGGGAACGCTTCTGGCGTTCGCGACGTTCGCGGTCGGGTTCGTCATGCGACCGATCGGTGGCCTGGTGTTCGGGCACATCGGGGACCGAATCGGTCGCAAGCGCAGCCTGGCGCTGACGATGCTGATCATGGGCGTCGCCACGGCGCTGATCGGGGTCCTGCCGACCGCCGCCCAGATCGGGGCCTGGGCGCCGGTGCTGCTGCTGACGCTGCGCATCCTGCAGGGGTTCGCGCTCGGCGGGGAGTGGGCCGGCGCGGTGCTGCTCGCCGTCGAGCACAGCCCCGCGGACCGCCGCGGCCGCTTCGGCGCCATTCCGCAGGTCGGCCTGGCGCTCGGATTGGCGTTGGGCACCGGCATTTTCGCGTTTCTGCAGATCGCATTGGGCCCCAGCCGGTTCCTGGCCTACGGCTGGCGGATCGGGTTCCTGCTGAGCCTGGTGCTGGTCGCGATCGGCATCGTGGTCCGCTTGCGGGTGGAGGAGACGCCGGCGTTTCGCGAGCTGGCCGACCTCGAGGCCACGTCCACCGTGCCCATCCGCGAGATCGTCCGCGAACCCCGATCCCGGCGCAACACCGTGCTGGGGCTGTTGTCGCGGTGGGCCGAGGGCTCGGCCTTCAACACCTGGGGTGTCTTCGCGATCAGCTACGCGACCGGCGCGTTGGGGTTCAACAAGGTGTCGGTCCTGGTCGTCGTGACCGTCGCCGCCCTGCTGATGGCGGTGCTGCTGCCGGTGTCGGGAATCCTGACCGACCGGTTCGGGCCGCGGCGGGTGTATCTGGTTGGCGTGGTGTGCTACGGCCTGTTGGCGTTCCCCGCCTTCGCGCTGTTCGGCACCAGGAACCTGCTGCTGTTCGGGCTCGCGATGGTAGTCGTGTTCGGTGTCGTGCACGCGCTGTTCTACGGCGCGCAGGGCACCCTGTACTCGGCGCTGTATCCCACCGCCACCCGCTACACCGGGCTGTCGTTCGTCTACCAGTTCTCCGGCGTGTACGCCTCCGGCGTGACCCCGATGATCCTGACCGCGCTGATCGCCGCCGACAGGAAGGCGCCGTGGCTGGCGTGCGGGTATTTGGTGGCCACGGCCTTCATCAGCGTGATCGCCACGGCCAGGATCCGCGAACGGGATTTGTACCTGTGAGCTGACCGGACTCGGCGTCCCCCCGCATCGAGACTGCGGTGAGCGCGTGATTTTCGCAAAATTCGCGATCTGCGCGCAGTCTCGGCGCCGCAACCGGTCGCGGCCCGTCCGCCGATGTGATGTGGTTAACCGTGGCCGGCACCACCCAACTGCGCCAAGGGCTATCGCAGCGTCAGCTCAGCATGATCGCCCTGGGCGGCGTGATCGGCGCCGGGTTGTTCGTCGGGTCGGGCGTGGTGATCAAGGACACCGGGCCCGCCGCGTTCCTGACGTACGCGCTGTGCGGCCTGCTGATCGTGCTGGTGATGCGGATGCTGGGGGAGATGGCCGCCGCCAACCCGTCGACGGGGTCGTTCGCCGACTACGCGGCGCAGGCCCTCGGCGGCTGGGCGGGGTTCTCGGTGGCCTGGCTGTATTGGTACTTCTGGGTGATCGTGGTCGGGTTCGAGGCGGTCGCCGGCGGCAAGGTCCTGGGCTACTGGTTCCACGCGCCGCTGTGGCTGCTCTCGCTGTGCCTGATGGTGCTGATGACCGCGACGAACCTGTTCTCGGTGTCGTCGTTCGGTGAATTCGAATTCTGGTTCGCCGGAATCAAAGTCGCCACGATCGCGATCTTTCTCGCCGTCGGCGCGGTGTTCGTGCTGGGCCTGCTGCCCGGCCATCACCACGCCGATTTCTCCAACCTCACGGCGCACGGCGGGTTCTTCCCGAAGGGCGTCGCGGCGGTCTTCGCGGCCATCGTGGTGGTGATCTTCTCCATGGTCGGCGCCGAGATCGTCACCGTCGCCGCAGCCGAGAGCCGCGACCCCGAGCTGGCGGTCCAGCGGGCGACGAGGTCGGTGGTGGCGCGCATCGGGATCTTCTTCGTCGGCTCGGTCTTCCTGCTCGTGGTGATCCTGCCGTGGAATTCGGTGGAGCTGGGCGCCTCCCCGTACGTTGCGGCGCTCAAACACATGGGCCTGCGGGGCGCGGATCAGGTGATGAACGCCGTGGTGCTCACCGCGGTGCTGTCCTGCCTTAACTCGGGCTTGTACACGGCGTCACGGATGCTATTCGTGCTCGCCGACCGGCGCGAGGCCCCGGCCCGGCTGGTCAGGCTCAGCCGGCGCGGCGTCCCCCACATCGCGATCCTGTGCTCGTCGGCGATCGGCTTCGGCTGCGTCCTGATGGCCTGGATCGCGCCCGGCACCGTCTTTCTGTTCCTGCTCAACTCGTCGGGCGCGGTCATCCTGTTCGTCTACTGGTTGATCGCGCTGTCGCAGATCGTCCTACGGCGCCGGACGCCCGACGAAAAGCTGCGGATCAAGATGTGGTTCTTCCCGGTGCTGTCCATCCTCACCCTCGCCGGGATCACCGCCGTGCTGGTGCAAATGGCGTTCGACCGCTCGGCGCGCAGCCAGCTCTGGCTCAGCCTGCTGTCGTGGGCGGTGGTGGTCGCGGTGTATTTCGCGGCCCGGGCCCGCGGCCGGGTCAGTCGGTCTTCGTGAACAACACCGCTTGCTCGAACGGTATACGGGAGAAGATCGGCCGCGCCCTGCTCGTTACGTGCGTGGCCGCCTCGGCCTTGGTGACCACCTGCGGGTCGGCGATGCCGAAGGTTTTGCCGTGGCGGCGCATCCGCCCACTCCCCGCGGCTTTGAGGTTCTTCAACCAGTCGCGGTCGGGGCCGTAGCTCAGCAGGACCGCCACGCCGGGTTTGCCATCGACGGTGGTAGTGAACGCGTTCACCGGTGTGCGATAAGGCTTTCCGGAGCGGCGGCCGACGTGCTCGATGATGGCGAAGGAAGGCGCCCAGCCCGCCCACATCCGCTGGATTGGGTTGGTGACGTGCCGGTTGAAGCGCGCGAGCCCCTGTGGAAGTTCCATGCCGTCCATCCAACTCGCCCACCCCGCCCCGCATCAAGGCATGCGGCGTGTCGCGGGCAGCAGCGCGCGCGCCAGCCTGGCCGGGCGGGACGGGGGCGGCCGCCAGGGCTGCTGATCGTGTGCCGGCCATGCGTAACAAGGGGTTTGGCCGTCCAGCAGCCGTCGCAGGCCGGGGATGGCCAGCTCGCGTGCGGACCAGTCGTAGAGCAGTTCGAGTCGCGGTTGGATGACCCCGACATCGAGCAGGTGCCCTACTCCGTGCTCGGCCCGCAAGTAGGGCGCGAGGTCCTCGCCCAGCGGGTAGCGATCGGGCAGCACCCGGGAAAGCGACAGGAATATCCCGGTCATGCCCAGGCGCGGGTCGCCGAGCGGCCGGCCGGCGACGGCCAGCCAGCCGAGCGCGAGGCGCGGGGAGGCGACCAGGGCGTGGGCGTACAGGACCCGCATCAGCACGAGGTTGATGAAGAAACGCTCGACGCGGGACTCGCGCGCGGCGAGGTGCAGGTTCTCCAGGTACGCGCTCACGACGCTGACATTGTGCGCCCGGTACCAACGCTGGGCGGAGGGCCGCCGGATGAACTCGAGCGTCGCGGCGACGGCCGGAGAGCTCGGCACGCCGGGATGGCCGAAGGCCAGGGCGCGCGCCTCCCATCCGTCGCGGAGTAGGCGCTCGTTCATCGCGCGCCACCACGGGCTCCCCGGGGACGGCCCCTCGGCCGGGTTGAGCAGCCCGCGCCGCAGCTGCCACCCCATGAAGGCCGACGCCGCCTGCCGATACGGCAGGTGTCCGCGGTCCACCCGCGCCGGGACTTCGTAGAGCTCCCGCATCAGCGCGAGGCGGGCGTGCGGATCGTCGCGGACGCCTTCCACCCGGGCCCGGGCGACCTCGACGGCCGTGTGCCGTGTCACCAGCGCAAGCGTAGTGTCGCGTCATGGCCGACTCCCCGGGTGACGAGGCCGCAGAGCGCGCCCAGGAGCTGCTGCGCAGGGAGGCCGAACTCGCCGCCCGCAAGGCCGTCACCGAGGACGACGTGAAGCGCGCCGCCGAGCGCGCCGACCGCGCCCACGAGCGGGACCAGGCGGCCCGTGAACGCGCGGTGTCGCGCCACTACGAGGCCGGCGCCGCCCACGAACGCGCCGCCGCGGTCGAGGAACTCGCGGTCGAGGAGGGCCTCGGCGACGTGGCCGCCCACCGGCGCGCGGCGGAAAAGGAACGCGAAGCCGCCCGCCGCGAGCTGCGGGCCGCCCAGCAAGCCGACCAGCAGGACGCCTGATAACCGGCGCTCTGCTACACCCTGTAGTTGAACGATCGGCCGAGGCTGGGACACTGGTCGGCATGGCTACCAGTGACCAGGCGACCGCCCATGCCGCGACCGCGAGAAGCGGCGTGGCGGCGTCGGCGCGGCTGTTCTCCGACGCCTGCGCCGTCATCCCCGGCGGGGTGAACTCCCCGGTGCGCGCGTTCACCGCCGTGGGCGGCACGCCGCGCTTCATCACCGAGGCCAAGGGCTACTGGCTCACCGACGCCGACGGCAACCGCTACGTCGACCTGGTGTGCTCCTGGGGCCCGATGATCCTCGGCCACGCCCACCCCGCCGTCGTCGACGCCGTCGCCACGGCCGCCGCCTCGGGCCTGTCGTTCGGGGCGCCGACGCCGGCCGAGAGCCAGCTGGCCGCCGAGATCATCGGGCGGGTGGCGCCGGTCGAGCGGATCCGGTTGGTGAACTCCGGCACCGAGGCCACGATGAGCGCCGTCCGGCTGGCCCGCGGGTTCACCGGGCGGGCCAAGATCGTAAAGTTCTCCGGCTGCTACCACGGCCATGTCGACGCGTTGCTCGCCGACGCCGGTTCCGGCGTCGCGACGCTGGGCCTGCCGTCCTCGCCCGGGGTGACCGGTGCGGCCGCGGCCGACACAATCGTGTTGCCCTACAACGACATTGACGCCGTCACGGAGACGTTCGCCCGGTTCGGCGACCAGATCGCCGCCGTGATCACCGAGGCCAGCCCCGGCAACATGGGCGTCGTCCCGCCGGGGCCGGGCTACAACGCGGCGCTGCGCGCGATCACCGCCGAGCACGGGGCGCTGCTGATCGTCGACGAGGTGATGACGGGGTTCCGGGTCAGCCGAAGTGGTTGGTACGGAATCGATCCCGTCGCCGCCGACCTGTTCACCTTCGGCAAGGTGATGAGCGGCGGGCTGCCGGCCGCCGCGTTCGGCGGGCGGGCCGAAGTGATGGAGCGGCTGGCGCCGCTGGGTCCGGTGTATCAGGCCGGCACGCTGTCGGGGAATCCGGTGGCGGTGGCCGCCGGGCTGGCCACCCTGCGCGTCGCCGACGACGCGGCCTATGCAGCACTGGACGCCAACGCCGATCGGCTGGCCGGGCTGCTGTCCGAGGCGCTGACGAAAGCCGGTGTGCCGCACCAGGTTCCGCGGGCCGGGAACATGCTCAGCGTGTTCTTCTCCGAAACACCGGTGACCGACTTCGCCGCCGCGCGGGCCAGCGAGACCTGGCGTTACCCGCCGTTCTTCCACGCCCTCCTGGACGCGGGCGTCTACCCGCCGTGCAGCGCCTTCGAGGCGTGGTTCGTCTCCACGGCCCTCGACGACGACGCATTCGACCGGATCTCGGCCGGGCTGGCCCTCGCGGCCCGCGCGGCCGCACAGGAGGACAGGCCCTGATGGCCGAACAGACCAAAGTCCACGTGGTGCGCCACGGCGAGGTGCACAACCCCACCGGCGTCCTCTACGGCCGGCTGCCCGGATTCCACCTGTCCGAGAGGGGACGGGCGCAGGCCGACGCGGTCGCCGAGGCGCTGGCCGACCGCGACGTCGCCGCCGTCATCGCCTCCCCGCTGCAGCGGGCGCAGGAGACCGCCGCGCCCATCGCCGCCAAGCACGGCCTCGCCGTGGACACCGACCCCGACCTGATCGAATCGCTCAACTTCTTCGAGGGCCGCCGCGTCGGCCCGGGCGACGGCGCCTGGCGCGACCCGCGGTTCTGGTGGCAGCTGCGCAACCCGTTCACCCCGTCCTGGGGCGAGCCCTACACCGAGATCGCGGCCCGCATGACGACCGCGGTGGACAAGGCGCGCGCCCGCGCCACCGGGCAGGAGGTGGTGTGCGTCAGCCACCAGCTGCCGGTGTGGACGCTGCGGCTGCACCTGAGCGGCAAGCGGCTCTGGCACGACCCGCGGCGACGCGAATGCGGGCTCGCCTCGGTGACGACCCTGGTCTACGACGGCGATCGCCTGGTCGACATCGAGTACTTCCAGCCAGCGGCGCCATGAGTGTGCGGCGGCTGGCGATGGCCGGGGCAGCGGTGGCCATTTTGCTGGCCGGCTGCACCGGTCGCGACGCCGTGGCGCAGGGCGGCACCTTCGAATTCGTCTCGCCCGGCGGCAAGACCGACATCTACTACGACCCGCCGTCCAGCCGCGGCCGCCCGGGGCCGCTGTCCGGGCCGGACCTGGCCGACGCGGCGCACACCCTGTCGCTGGACGACCCGACGTTCGCCGGCCGCGTCGTCGTCGTCAACATCTGGGGGCAGTGGTGCGGGCCGTGCCGGGCCGAGGTCGCCCAGCTGCAGCAGGTGTATGACGCCACCCGCGGCGCCGGGGTTTCCTTCCTGGGCATCGACGTCCGGGACAACAACCGGCAGGCGGCCCTGGACTTCGTCGACGATCACCACGTCAGCTACCCCTCCATCTACGATCCGGCGATGCGCACCCTGATCGCGTTCGGCGGCCGGTACCCGACCACCGTCATTCCGTCCACGCTGGTGCTGGACCGCGAGCACCGGGTCGCCGCCGTCTTTCTGCGGGAGCTGCTGGCCCAGGATCTGCAGCCCGTGGTGCAGCGGGTGGCCGGGCAGTGACCGGCTTCGCCCAGATCGCCGCCGCCGGGCCGCTGCTGCTGGCGCTCGGCGTGTGCCTGCTGGCCGGGCTGGTGTCGTTCGCCTCGCCGTGCGTGGTCCCGCTGGTCCCCGGCTACCTGTCCTACCTGGCCGCGGTCGTCGGGGTGGACGAGCAGCCGCCGCCCGGCGCCATCAAGGCGCCGCCCGCCGCCCGGTGGCGGGTCGCCGGCTCCGCCGCGCTGTTCGTCGCCGGGTTCACCACGGTGTTCGTCCTCGGGACCGTCGCCGTCCTCGGCATGACCACCGCGCTGATCACCAACCAGCTGCTGCTGCAGCGCGTCGGCGGCGTGCTGACCATCGTGATGGGCCTGGTGTTCGTGGGCCTGATCCCGGCGCTGCAGCGCCAGGCCCGGTTCAGCCCGCGACAGCTGACCACGGTCGCTGGGGCGCCCGTGCTCGGCGCGGTGTTCGCGCTCGGCTGGACGCCGTGCCTGGGGCCCACGCTGACCGGGGTGATCACGGTCGCGTCGGCCGCCGACGGCGCGAACGTCGCGCGCGGGGTCGCGCTGGTGATCGCCTACTGCCTGGGGCTGGGCATCCCGTTCGTGCTGCTGGCGTTCGGCTCGGCGGGGGCAGTCGGGGCGCTGGGCTGGCTGCGACGGCACACCCGGGCCATCCAGATCTTCGGCGGCGCGCTGCTGATCGCCGTCGGCGCCCTGCTGGTCACCGGCGTGTGGAATGACTTCGTCTCCTGGCTGCGCGACGCGTTCGTCTCCGACGTGAGGCTGCCGATTTGACGGCGCGAACAGACGCAAAAGCCCCCGAAATTGGGCCTTTTGGGGGGCTTTTGCGTCTGCTCGTGACCCTTCGCGCCACGGCCCGCAACACCTGGCGCGCGCTGACCTCGATGGGCACCGCGCTGGTGCTGCTGTTCCTGCTCGCGCTGGGCGCGATACCCGGCGCGCTGTTGCCGCAGCGCAGCCTCAACGCCGGCAAGGTCGACGAGTACCTGGCCACCCACCGCGTGATCGGGCCCTGGCTGAACCGGCTGCAGGCCTTCGACGTGTTCTCCAGCTTCTGGTTCACCGCCATCTATGTGCTGCTGTTCGTGTCCCTGGTCGGTTGCCTGACCCCACGGATGATCGAGCACGCCCGCAGCCTGCGCGCCACCCCGGTGGCCGCCCCGCGAAACCTGGCCCGGCTGCCCAAGCACGCCAGCGCCGAAATCGCCGGCGACGCGGCGGATCTCAACGCCCTGGCGAACACCATCGCCGGCCGACTGCGCGGCTGGCGCACGGCGATCCGGCACGAGGGCGAGGTCGTCGAGGTCTCGGCTGAGAAGGGCTACCTGCGCGAGTTCGGCAACATCGTCTTCCACTTCTCGTTGCTGGGCCTGCTGGTCGCCGTGGCCGTCGGCAAGCTGTTCGGCTACGAGGGCAACGTCATCGTCATCGCCGACGGCGGCCCCGGCTTCTGCTCGGCCTCGCCGGCGGCGTTCGACTCGTTCCGCGCCGGCAACACCGTCGACGGCACGTCGCTGCACCCAATCTGCATCCGGGTCAACGACTTTCAGGCGCACTACCTGCCGTCGGGGCAGGCCACCTCGTTCGCCGCGGACATCGACTACCAGAACGGCGGCGACTTGGCCGCCAACAGCTGGCGGCACTACCTGCTGGAGGTCAACCACCCGCTGCGCGTCGGCGGCGACCGGGTATACCTGCAGGGCCACGGCTACGCGCCCACGTTCACCGTGACCTTCCCGGACGGGCGGTCGCGCACGTCGACCGTGCAATGGCGACCCGACAACCCGCAGACCCTGCTGTCGTCGGGGGTGGCGCGCATCGACCCGCCCGCCGGCAGCTATCCCAACGCGGCCGAGCGCCGCCAGCACGAGATCGCCATCCAGGGCCTGTTGGCGCCGACCGAGCAGCTCGAGGGCACTCTGCTGTCGTCGCGGTTCCCGGCGCTGAACGCCCCGGCCGTCGCCGTCGACATCTACCGCGGCGACACCGGCCTGGACACCGGGCGGCCGCAGTCGTTGTTCACGCTGGACCCCCGGCTGATCGAGCAGGGGCGGCTGACCAAGGAGAAACGGGTCAACCTGCGCGCCGGCCAGGAGGTCCGGCTTGACGCGGGCCCGGCGGCCGGCACCGTCGTCCGCTTCGACGGCGCCGTGCCGTTCGTCAACCTGCAGGTCTCCCACGACCCCGGCCAGGCCTGGGTGCTCGTCTTCGCGGTCACGATGATGGGCGGGCTGGTGGTGTCGCTGCTGGTGCGCCGCCGCAGGGTGTGGGTCAGGCTCCGCCCGGCGGCCGGTACGGTGAACGTCGAACTGGGCGGGCTGGCGCGCACCGACAACTCCGGGTGGGGCGACGAGTTCGAGCGGTTGACCGAGCGGTTGTTGCACGGGCTGGGCGAGCCCGACACCGCCGGGTCCGTAAGGAGTTCTCAGGTGGACGTCAAATGAACACGCTGCACGTGAACGTCACGCTGGCGCGCTACTCCGACTGGGCGTTCACCTCGGCGATCGTGGCCCTTGTCGTCGCGCTGCTGCTGCTGGCCGTGGAGCTGGCCTACGTCGGCGCCCGGCGCGCCGATCAGCGCGCGGCGGTACTGGCCGGCTCGGTCGCGGCCGACAGCTCGGTCCCCGGCATCGTGGAGGACGCCGACGCGCGGCCGTTCGACGAGCGGGTCGGGCGGGCCGGGCTGGCCGTGGTCTACCTCGGCATCGGGCTGTTGCTGGCCTGCATCGTGTTGCGCGGCCTGGCCACCGTGCGTGTGCCGTGGGGCAACATGTACGAGTTCATCAACCTGACGTGCTTCTGTGGCCTGGTCGCCGGGGCGGTCGTGTTGCGCCGCCCCCAGTACCGCCCGCTGTGGGTCTTCCTGCTGCTGCCGATCCTGATCCTGCTGACCGTTTCCGGGCGCTGGCTCTACACCAACGCCGCCCCGGTGATGCCCGCGCTGCAGTCCTACTGGTTGCCGATCCACGTGTCGGTGGTCAGCCTGGGCTCCGGGGTGTTCATGGTCGCGGGCATCGCCAGCATCCTGTTCCTGCTGCGCACGTCGCGGCTGGGTGATCCGCAAAACGAACGGGCCGACGGCGCGCTGGCCCGGATGGTCCGGCGCCTTCCCGACGGCCAGACCCTGGACCGCGTCGCCTACCGCACCACGATCTTCGCGTTCCCGGTGTTCGGTTTCGGGGTCATCTTCGGCGCGATCTGGGCCGAAGAGGCCTGGGGCAGGTATTGGGGCTGGGACCCCAAGGAGACGGTTTCGTTCGTCGCGTGGGTGGTATACGCGGCCTATCTGCACGCCCGGTCGACGGCCGGATGGCGGGACAGGAAGGCGGCCTGGATCAACGTCGCGGGTTTCGTCGCCATGATCTTCAATTTGTTCTTCGTTAACCTGGTGACCGTGGGCCTGCATTCGTATGCAGGCGTGGGATGACAGTCAGCAACCGACCCGAGTAACACACAACAGGGGGAGTGCACGTGTCCGACCATCCAACCACCGGCGTGGGTGCGCCCGAGCCGACCACGCAGCCGCCCCCCGAAGCGCCGCCACAGCAGCCGGCGGAACCGGGCGACGAGGCGCCCACCCGCGCGTTCGCCGGATTCCGCACCGAGCGGCGGGTCCCCGGACCCGAGCGGCGGCAGGCGGCCGCCCCCACCGCGCCCGGCCCGGCGCCCGGCGGCATGCCGCCCTGGGATCCCACACCGGTGACCGGGATCCCGCGCGTCGACCCGACCGCGTTCGGGGCCTATTACAACGGGCCATCTGAGGCGCCACCGGCCGAGGCGCAGGCGCCCCCGTACCGGCCCGAGCACCTGCCGCACACGCCGTATCCGGAGCTGTCAACCGGGATGCTGTTGCGGCCGGTCAAACCGCCGCCATCCGAGGGTTGGCGGCGGGTGATCTACGACCTGTCCGGTCACCTGATCAACCTGGGCGAGAGCCCGCGGGCCCAGCGTCACAACAACCTGGTGGCGCAGGTCAACCGGCCCTTGCGGGGTTGCTACCGGATCGCGCTGCTGTCGCTGAAGGGCGGCGTCGGCAAGACCACGATCACCGCGACGCTGGGGTCGACGTTCGCGTCCATCCGCGGGGACCGCGTGGTGGCCGTCGACGCCAACCCCGACCGGGGCACGCTGAGCCAGAAGATCCCGCTGGAGACGGCGGCGACGGTGCGCCAACTGCTGCACGACGCCGGAGCCATCGAGCGCTACAGCGACGTCCGCCGGTACACCTCGAAGGGCCCGAGCGGCCTGGAGGTGCTGGCGTCGGAAACTGACCCCGCGATCTCCGACGCGTTCGGCGCCGAGGACTACAGCCGGGTGCTGGAGATCCTGGAGCGGTTCTACGGCCTGGTGCTCACCGACTGCGGACCCGGGCTGCTGCACTCGGTGATGTCGTCGGTGCTGGAAAAGGCCGACGTGTTGCTGGTCGTCGCGTCGGGGTCGATCGACGGCGCGCGCAGCGCCTCGGCGACGCTGGACTGGCTGGACGCCCACGGGCACGAGGAGCTGGTCCGCAATTCGATCGCGGTCATCAACGCGGTGCGCCCACGCACCGGCAAGGTCGACATGAACAAGGTGGTCGACCACTTCTCGCGCCGCTGCCGGGCGGTGCGGCTGATCCCGTTCGACCCGCACCTCGAGGAGGGCGCCGAGATCGACCTGGACCGGCTGCGGCGCGGCACCCGCGAAGCGCTCACCGAGCTGGCCGCCGTCGTGGCCGACGGGTTCCCCGGTGACCAGCGCAACCCGGGTCTGGTTTAGGAGGGACTAGCGGGGGTTATCCCCGTGGCCTAACCGCCGCAAGAAGTCAGGATCGTCGTCGGGCCCGATGACGCGGGTCTTCGGCCGGGCCTGTGACCGCGCCGCGCGCCAGCCAACGTAGATCAGCGTTCCCAGGATCAGAACGAGTAGCAGGTAGAGCACTCAACACCTCCTCCGAGCGAATATACGCGGGCCGTAGGCTCGGGGTGTGCCAGAACGGCCCAGCCACAGCAGCACCGACGAGCGCCCGCGCAATCGGGTGGTCGTCGACGTTTTGCTCTACGCCGCGGCGCGGCTGGCGCTGGTCGCGGCGCTGAGCGGCGCGATCTACGGGCTCGCGCGATTGCTGGGGATCGCCCAGTTCCCTGTCGTGGTCGCGGTGTTGTTCGCTCTGATCATCGCGATGCCATTGGGCATCTGGGTGTTCGGCCCGCTGCGCCGTCGCGCTACCGCGTCGCTCGCGATAGCCGGCGAACGCCGGCGCCGCGAACGCGAAGAGCTGCAGGCCCGGCTGCGTGGCGAGGAGGCGCCGCGGCCGGAGCCGGACGCGCCGGACGCTTAGCCTCCCCTCGTTTGCGTGTGCATCGACGGCGTCGCGCGTGCATCCGGGGCGAAAAAATCGCCCGGATCCCGCCGTCGGTTCACACTCAAGACCCTGAATGCACACTCAGTGCGCGAGGGCCAACGCGCTTGCCACCGCGAACGCCCACACCACCATCGCCAACCCCGTGTCCCGCAGCACCGGAATCAGCTCGCGCCCGCCGCGGCCGGAGCGCACCGGGGCGAGCGCGCGCAGGGCGAGCGGCGTGGCGACCAATCCCACGGCGCACCCCGGCGTCGCCGCCATCAGCACCAGCGTCGCGACCCCCGCGGTCGCCATCAGGGCCTGGTAAAGGATCCGGGTGCGGGCATCGCCCAGGCGCACCGCCAGGGTGATCTTGCCGGACTGTGCGTCGGTGGGGATGTCGCGCAGGTTGTTGGCCACCAGCACCGAGGACGACATCGCCCCGATGGCTACCGCCAGCACCGCCCCGACCCAGTCCACCCGCAACGCCTGGGTGTACTCGGTGCCCAGCACGGCAACCAGGCCGAAGAACACGAACACCGCGACCTCGCCAAACCCCGCGTAGCCGTACGGCTTTGAGCCGCCGGTGTACAGCCACGCGCCGGCGATGCAGGCCGCGCCGACCGCGATCAGCCACGGCGCGCTCAGCAGCGCCAGCACCAGCCCGGCGACCGCACCCAGCGACAGGCTCGTCACCGCCGCGGTCAGCACCGCGCGCGGGGCGGCCAACCGCGAGCCCACCAACCGGACCGGGCCGGCGCGCTCGTCGTCGGTGCCGCGGATGCCGTCGGAGTAGTCGTTGGCGTAGTTCACGCCGACGATCAGCGCCAGCGCGACGGCCAGCGCCAGCACCGCCTTCCACCACACCGCGGACCCCAGCCACGCCGCGGCGCCCGTGCCCGCCACCACCGGCGCCACCGCGTTGGGCAGCGTGCGGGGCCGGGCACCCGAGACCCACTGCGCGAGACTGGCCACCAAGCCATCCTGCCTCATGCACCACAATGGGCGGATGCTCGGAGTCATCGGCGGCAGCGGCTTCTACACGTTCTTCGAGTCCGACACCCGCGACATCGACGTCGACACCCCCTACGGGCCGCCCAGCGCCCCGGTCACGGTGGGCGCCGTCGGCGACCACGAGGTCGCCTTCCTGCCCCGGCACGGTGCGACCCACCAGTTCTCGGCGCACACCGTGCCGTATCGGGCCAACATGTGGGCGCTGCGCAAGCTCGGCGTGCGGCGGGTTTTCGGCCCCTGCGCGGTGGGCAGCCTGAACCCCGACAACGGCCCGGGTGCGGTGGTGGTGCCCGACCAGCTGGTGGACCGCACCACCGGCCGCCCCGACACCTACTTCGACTCCGGCGCCGTCCACGTCGACTTCGCCGACCCGTACTGCCCCACCCTGCGGGCCGCGGCCACGGGCCTGCCCGACGTCATCGACGGGGGCACCATGGTGGTGATTCAGGGGCCGCGGTTTTCCACCCGGGCGGAGAGCCGCTGGTTCGCCTCGGCCGGCTTCAGCCTGGTCAACATGACCGGCTATCCGGAGGCGGTGCTGGCCCGCGAACTCGAAATATGTTATGCGGCAATCGCGTTGGTGACCGACCTGGATGCCGGCGTCCGGGCCGGTGAGGGCGTGAAGGCCGTCGAGGTATTCGCCCAATTCGAGAAGAACATCGGGCCGTTCAAGGAGCTGGTGCGCGCCGCGATCGGCCGGGTCGCCGCCGAGCGCGACTGCACGCACTGCCAGCCGCACACCGGCGTGACCCTGCCGGTGGAGTTGCCGTGAGGGTGCTGCTGACCGGGGCGGCCGGTTTCATCGGATCGCGCGTGGACGCGGCGCTGCGGGCGGCCGGTCACGACGTGGTCGGCGTCGACGCGATGCTGCCCGCGGCGCACGGCCCGAATCCCGTGCTGCCGCAGGGCTGTCGACGCGTCGACGTCCGCGACGGCGACGCGCTGGCCCCGCTGCTGGACGGCGTGGACCTCGTGTGTCATCAGGCCGCGATGGTCGGTGCCGGCGTGGACGCGGCCGATGCGCCGGCCTACGGCGGCCACAACGATTTCGCCACCACGGTGTTGCTGGCGAGGATGTTCGCCGCGGGCGTGCGCCGCCTGGTGCTGGCCTCGTCGATGGTGGTCTACGGGCAGGGCCACTACGCCTGCCCCGAGCACGGGCTCGTCGACCCGCCGCCGCGCCGCCGCGCTGACCTCGACGCCGGGATCTTCGAAAACCATTGCCCGACATGCGGGCTCGATGTGACGTGGCGACTGGTCGACGAGGACGCCGCGCTGCGCCCGTGTAGCCTGTACGCGGCCAGCAAGACCGCGCAGGAGCATTACGCGCTGGCGTGGTCGGAGGCGACGGGCGGCTCGGTGGTGGCGCTGCGCTACCACAACGTCTACGGGCCGGGCATGCCGCGCGACACCCCGTACTCCGGGGTGGCGGCGATCTTCCGCTCGTCGCTGGAAAAGGGCGAGCCGCCAAGCGTTTTCGAGGACGGCGGCCAGATGCGCGATTTCGTGCACGTCGACGACGTCGCCGCCGCGAACGTGGCCGCCGCGGAGTCCGACCGTGACGGCTTCACCGCCGTCAACGTCTGCTCCGGGCGGCCGATCTCGATCCTCGATGTCGCCACCGCGCTGTGCGAGGCGCGGGACGGTTCGATCTCCCCGGTAATCACGGGGCAGTACCGCAGCGGCGACGTGCGCCACATCGTCGCCGATCCCGCGCGGGCGGCCGAGGTGTTGGGGTTTCGCGCGGGCATCGACCCGCGCCAGGGCTTGCGCGAATTCGCCTTCGCGCCTTTGCGTTAACTCGACGGCGGGCGGAAGATCCGGGGCTTTTGGACGGGGATCTGCCGGGTGGCCGAGTCGTCGCCGCGGAAGATCCGCGGCGAACCGGCGAGCTGCCGCGTCGCTCCGCCGGCCGGGATGCGCGTCGTCGCCGCGGCCGACGGGGCCGCGTGGCCCACGGGGATCCGCGTCGTCGGCGCACCGGGGCCGGGGTGGGTGCCGGCCGGGCCGCCACGCGTGTGGGCAGGACGGCGGCGCTGGCGTCGCGCGCGCCGCGCGCCGAGCTGCCCGGTGATGATGGCCGCCGCGAGGATGCACAGCGCCAGCACGCACAGGGCGACGTCGAAGGTGCTGGTGATCTGTTGGGCGAGGTTGTTGCCGTACACGGGATTCGGCGCCGGAGCGTTGGGCGCCTCCTCGAACCGCGGCGCCAGCGCGACGCCGAGCACGACACGGGAAATGCCCAGTGTCGCAACCAGTCCGCACAGCGACGAGATCAGCCTGGGCGACACGGCGTCGTTGCTCAGGTTAATGCGCAGCCAGATGGCCAGCACCGCGGTCGCCAGGTCGAAGGCCGCCAGCACCATGCTGTCGTAGCGCGAGAACGGGTAGTTCAGGGTCACCGCGACGGCCAGGTCGGTGATGCGCATGGCCATCGACCCCAGGCACCAAACGATGATGAGCAGCAACCCGTTTCGGGCCGCCGCGCGCCACGCGTTCTCCTCCGTCGCCGAGGCGTCACGGCGGGCCGACAACGCCGCGGGCGCGAAAATGGCCGCGGCCGCCGCCCACGCCAGGTAGCCCTCGAAGCCCACCCCCGCCGTCGACGTGTTCTGCGCTATGCCGTGGAACGCGTCAATGTCGCGGCCGACCGGAAGGATCCACACCAGGAGTCCGGCGACCAGCGTCGAGACCCCGAGGGCCACGGTTGCCAGCCGGGAAGCCCTGGTGCTGCGCAGCAGCCACCTCGACCCGACCAGGACGGCGAGCAGCGCCACCGAGCCGTACACCAACGCGGTCGCGATCACTGCGATGTTCTGCTTGCCGAAGCCGGCCGAGCCGCTCGCGTCGTGCAGCGCGTATTTCAGCCGCCAGAACAGGTTGAAGCAAAAGCTCAGCGCCGCGCCCACCATCGACGCGTAGCCGATGACCCGCACCGGCCTGGGGTTGTCATTTGAGTCGGCCGCGACCGGCCGCGCGCTCAGCAGCGAGCCGGCGATGCCCAGCCACGCCCCGGGCCCGACACCGCCGGGCACGTTCACGCTGCCACCGAACCGCACGGTCTCGAACGCGTCGAACGCGACGAAGCCGATGACCAGCAACACGTAGGGAACGTTGAGCGCCAGCCGAAGGCGGCCCGCCCGCGCGGGATTGAACTTCGGACTTGCCGATCGCCAGGAACCGGCCAGCACGATCGATGCCAGCGACAGCAGCGTCACGACGAACAGCACCGCCAACAGCGGCTTGTTGCTGCCGTCGATTCCCAAGCCGAAATACAGGTTCCACGGCAACAGCAGCGCCACGACGAGCATGGCGGCCGCGGTCAGATCGATCGCGACGTCCGAACGGCGGCGGGGCTGCGCGCCCGGCGGCGCCGGCCGCGTCTGCGGCGTCCGCCCGCGGATCGGCCCGGTAGGGGCGTCGTCGCTGCTCTGACTCACGGTTCCCCCCGGGTGTCGAGGACGGCTTCTGGCGGCGCAACTTTGGCGGCGCGGCGGGGGAACCCCCTGCCGCATCGACCGCGTTGCTTACTTGGAAACATAATCTCCGTTCGGGCGACGCGGCAGTGGTGAGGACGTGTGCGTTTCCGGGGTGGCCGCCACGCGGTTACGCTGCGCTCACAGGCGAACACCGAAACCTCGTCGCCCGAATGACTGTTACCGCCGACGGTATCGCAGTGTAATGATGCCGGGACATGCTGGCTGTGGGGTAGCCGGCCGAAGGAGAGTCGGGATGGACGTCGTGCTGGGGGTCGCGGTCACCGGTCCTCGTGCCCGGTTGGCCCTTGTCGGTTCGGGCGCCGGCCTGATCGACGAGTCCGTCGTAGACCTTGCCGATCGCCCGATCGAGAAACTGACCGAGACGGTCGTCGGGACGAATCGGTTGCTGGCCGAGGAAAACCACCGGCTGCTCGCCACGCGGCTGTGCTGGTCGGATCTGCAGTGGGCCGAGCGGCTGCGGCGGGCGTTGGAGGACTCCGGCGTCCAGAACGTCGCCGTGCTGTCGGAAGCGCAGGCGCTGTCCGGGGCGGGCGCGCAGCCGCGCCCCGACGAGGACCCCACCGTTGCGCTGGCCCGCGGCGCGGCCTTGGCGGCCGGGCCCGCGGGGGACGCGACGGCGATGGCCCCAGCGGTCGGGTCGGCCGGGGACGCGACGGCGATGGCGCCCGCGGTCGGGTCGGCCGGGGACGCGACGGCGATGGCGCCCGCGGTCGGGGGAGTGCCTCCGGCCGGCCAGGTGGGAGCCGACCTGGCGTACTCGATGGCCGGGGAATCCGACCTGCTCCCGATGGAATGGCTGACGGAGCCCGAGGACGACGACGCCCAAACCGGCCCGGTGGGCCTTACCTCGCGACGGCTGGGGGCGATGGACGCAGTGCTCGGCGTCGCGGTGGCCGGTTCGATCGCCCGGTTGGCGCTCGTCGGGCCCGTCGGGGGCGGCTACGCGGCGATCAAGCACCTGGTGGTCGAGCTGCCCATCGAGCCGTTCGAAACGTTGATCCAGACGGTGACCGGCGCGCAGCAGGCGCTGGCCGCCGAGGGCCGCCATCTGGTCGCGACCCGGCTGTATTCGCCGGATCCCGCGCAGGCGGAGGCGTTTCGCCAGGCGCTGGCCGACTCCGGGGTTCGCGACGTCGGGGTGGTTTCGCAGCCCGACGCGGTGGCGGCGCTGCTGCGCACGGTCTTCCGCGGTGTCACCCTCCCCGGCGCCGTCGCACTCGTGGTCACCGCCGAGGCGGCGACGTTGGTCGCGCTGGGCGCCGCCGGTGCGGCGGACATCCTGGCCACCGCGGCCCTGCAGGGCGTGGACGCCGTCGCCGCGGCGGCGGACATGCTGCTGGACTGGCTGCAGTCCGCGCCGTTCGCCGTGAGCGCCGCCTACGTGCTGGGCACCCTGGAAAACCTGACCAGCCTGGCCGAGCGCATTCGCGCCCGATCGGCGTTGCGGGTCGAGGTGCTCGAGCGGCCCGAGTTCGCGTTCGCGCGCGGTGCGGCGCTGGCCGCCGGGTTGGCGCCCACCACGCCCCAGCCGCCGGTCACGGCGGGCGCGGCGACCGCGATGGCACCCGCGCTCGGGGTGCTCGGGGACGCGACGGCGATGGCCCCCGCGACCGCCGCCGCCGGGGAAGCGACCGGGATCGCCCCGACGTCCGGGCTGGCGGGCTCCGGCGGAGAGGAACCGCAGCTGGCGTACTCGCAGGCCGAGGACGCTGACCCGTTCGCCGGCGGGTTAGACGAGTACGGCGACTTCCCCGAAGACGCCGCGGATCCGGAAATGACCAGTCGGATGCCGCTGAGCCGACGGTCGCTGGTGCTCGGCAACGCCGTCATCGCCTTCGCCGTCGTGGGATTCGCGACACTGGCCGCCGCCGTGGCCATCGCCATCCGCCCGACCGCGAGCGCGCAGCCGGTGATTGGCCACCAGAACGCCGCGCCCGGCAAGTTCATGCCGCTGTTGCCGACGCAGCAGCAGGCGCCGGTGCCACCCCCGCCGATCGATCAGCCCAACGCGGGATTCCAGGGCGGCGTCATCCCGGACGCCAACGGCTACATCCCACCGCAGCTGGCGTCCCCCGGTTCCGCCCCGGTTGCCCCGGCGCCCGTTCCCGGTTTGATGCCCAACCCGGACGGACCGATGCCGTACCCGGTCATCGTCCCGTACCCGGGCTGGCGCCCGCCGTACAACCCGTACCCGCCCTATACGCCCCCGACGTACACGCCGCCCACGACGACGCCGACGACGCCGCCCACCACGCCGCCGACGACCCCCCCCACCACGCCGCCGACCACGCCACCCACGACGACGGAGGCGCCGGTGACTACGACGCAGGCTCCGGTGACCACGACGCAGGCGCCGGTTACGACGACGCAGGCGCCGGTGACGACGCAGGCTCCGGTGACGACGCAGGCTCCGGTGACGACGCAGGCTCCGGTGACGACGCAGGCGCCGCCGCCGACGAAACCGCAGACGCAGCAAACCATTCCGCCGCAGACGCAGCAGACCGTTCCGCATACCCAGCAGCCGGTGACCCCGCAGCAGCCGGTGACTCCGAAGCCGCCGCCGGCCACCACCCATCACTGATCGCGGCCCAGCGCATGCCCGACGACGCGGTCACGGTGGTGTTGCCCTGCCTCAACGAAGAGGAGTCGCTGCCGGGGGTGCTGGCGGCCATCCCCGCGGGTTATCGGGCGCTGGTGGTCGACAACAACAGCACTGACCAAACCGCCGCGGTGGCAACCCGTTTCGGCGCCCGGGTGGTCGCCGAGCCGCGAGCCGGCTACGGGTCCGCGGTGCACGCCGGCGTGGTGGCCGCGACGACCCCGATCGTCGCGGTCATCGACGCCGACGGCTCCATGGACCCCGCCGACCTGCCCCGGCTGGTCGCCGCGCTCGACCGCGGCGCCGACCTGGTGACCGGCCGGCGCCGGCCCGTGCCCGGGCTGCACTGGCCGTGGGTCGCCCGGATGGGCACCGTGGTGATGAGCTGGCGGCTGCGCACCCGCCACGGCCTGCCGGTGCACGACATCGCGCCGATGCGCGTCGCCCGGCGCGACGCACTGCTGAGCCTCGGCGTCGCCGACCGGCGATCGGGCTACCCGCTGGAACTGCTCGTCCGGGCCGCCGCGGCCGGCTGGCGCGTGGTCGAACTCGACGTCAGCTACGGCCCGCGCACCGGCGGCAAGTCAAAGGTCAGCGGTTCGCTGCGCGGCAGCATCACCGCGATCCTGGACTTCTGGAAGGTGATCTCGTGAGCGTCCTGCCGGTGACCGTCCTGGTGGTCGCCAAGGCGCCCGAGCCGGGCCGGGCCAAGACGCGCCTCGCGGCGACCGTCGGTGACCGCGTGGCCGCCGACATCGCGGCCGCCGCGCTGCTGGACACGCTGGACGCCGTGGCCGCCGCGCCGGTCGCGGCGCGGGTGGTGGCGCTGACCGGCGATCTCGGCGCTGCGGCGGGAGCGGCCGAGATCCGGCGACGGCTCGCGTCGTTCACCGTGATCGCGCAGCGCGGGGACGACTTCGCCGACCGGCTCGCCAACGCCCACGCCGACTCGGCGGACGGATACCCGGTACTGCAAATCGGGATGGACACCCCCCAGGTCACCACCGAGCTCCTGGCCGACTGCGCGCGCCGCCTGCTCGACGCGCCGGCCGTCCTGGGGCTGGCCCACGACGGCGGCTGGTGGGTGCTGGGCGTCCGCGCGCCGGCGATGGCCGAGTGCCTGCGCGGTGTGCCGATGTCTCGGCCCGACACCGGGGAGTTGACGTTGAAAGCGTTGCGCGACAACGGCATCGACGTGACATCGGTGCAACGCTTGGCCGACATCGACGTGGTCGACGATGTCGGCGCGGTCCGCGACGCGTGCCCGGCCGACAGTCGCTTCGCGCGGGTCACCCGCGCGGCCGGGCTGTAATGCGTGTGAATCCAGGGCTTTTCGTGTGAACCCTGGGCGGAAAAATCGCCGAAATCCCGCCCTGTATACACACGCAAAGCCGTCGGTTCACACGGAATGCCCTCAGCGCACACTCGCCGTGGCGGCCCCATCTTCCGCACGTTGCGTGTGAATCCAGGGCTTTCCGTGTGAATCCTGGGCGGGAAAATCGCCGAAATCACGCCCCAGATCCACACGGAAAGCCCTCAGTTCACACGGAATCACCAATTCACACGCAATCACCAATTGGTGACGATGACGGTGTTCACGACCAGCGCCCCGACGGCGTTGACCGCCAGCCACCACCGGTGTGAGCGCACCGGCAGCAGTGCGGGCGCCGCGGTCAGCCAGATGGTGAACGGCAGCCAGATGCGTTCGACCTCGGCCTTGCTCAGCATGGAAAGGTCCGCAAAGGCGATGGCGGCCAGCATCGCCAGCAGCACCAGGTGGAAGCCGGAGCGCCGGCGGATGGCGGACCGGTCGAACACCCGCGTCAGGCCGGCGACGCTGCCCAATCCGATCGCGCACACCACGCTGGCCAGGTTCGCCCACACCCAATACTGAAACGGCCGGTCCTTGGCAATGCCCTGCCAATAGCGTTGCTGCACAAGGGTATACCCGTCGAACCAATAGAACCCCGCGACGGCGAACGCCACCGCCACCGCTAGCGCGGCCAGCGCCGCGGGGCCGACCGCGCGCAGCGCCGCGCGCCAGTCGGTCGCCGAGACCAGCACCGCCAACGCCGGCAGCCCCAGCAGCATCAGGCCGTAGCTCAGGAAGACGCTCCACCCCAGCAGCAGGCCCGCGGCGGCGGCCACCAGCGCGGGGAACCGGACGTGGCGGCGCACCGCCACGGCCAACAGCGCCAGGCCCCACGCCGCGACCCCGGCGAAATAGCCGTCGGCCGAGACCGCGACCCAGATCGCCGTCGGGGCGACAGCGACGAACGGCGCCGCCCGCCGCGCGGTCTGCTCGTCGGCCAGCGCGCGCACCGCGACCACGACGGCCGCCGCGGCGCTGGAGCCGGCCAGCAGGCAGAGCAGCCCGGCCCAGGCGCCGCCGTGCAACCCGATCCGGTCCAGCCAGACGAACGTCAGGAGCGCGCCCGGCGGATGCCCCGACACGTGGGTCACCCACGAGTTCGGTTGGTAGTCGACGATGCGACTGGAGAACGTGCGCACCGCGGCGGGAATGTCGGTGATGCTGGGCACCTGCGACAGGTACTCGTCCCTGGTGGTCAGCCGCCCGGCGAAGCCGCGTTGCCAGCCGTCGATCATCGCCAGCGCGAACGCCCATGCGCAAGCGGTGGCCCACGTGCCCAGCGTCAGCGCCCGCCACGAAAGCCGTTGCGCCACACGGGGACCCCACACCACGGCGGCCAGTGCGATTAGGATGGCCGGCCCGGTTCCCCAGCTGGCGTGGATCTCCCACGCCCCGAAGATGGGCGTGGCCCCCGTGCGCGCGCCGAACCGCTCCTGGGCGACGTCCAGCCGCGGCCGAACCCCCCAGTGCAGGCGCGGCAGCACGAACGCCGCCGCCACCAGCACGGCCGCGAGCGCGACGGCAACTGACTCCCGTCGCGCGACCCTCACGGTCGCCCAGCCTATTAGTCCCTGCCGGAGAACCGCCGCACCAGCGCCGCGCGGTCGACCTTGCCGATGCCGCGCCGCGGCAGCTCGGCCACCACGTGCAGCTCGCGGGGCGCGGCGGTCGCGTCCAGGGAGTGGCTCACGTGGACCCGTAGCGCCTCGAGCGTCGGCGCGTCGCAGCCCTCGCGCACCACTATCGCGGCGACCACCCGCTGCCCCAGCCGGTCGTCGGCCAGGCCGAACACCGCGCAGTCGCCGACGGCGGGGTGGGTGCTCAGCGCGGCCTCGACCGGCTGCGGCAGCACGGTCAGCCCGCCGGTGCTGATCGCGTCGTCGGCGCGGCCCAGCACGGTCAGCACTCCCGTGTCGTCGATCGCGCCCAGGTCGTCGGTGTGAAACCAGCCCGGCTCGGCGAACGGGTCGGGCTCCACCGGGTTGCGATACCCCTTGGCCAGCGTCGCGCCGCCGAGGACAATGCGCCCGCCGGGCGCCACCCGCAGCGCCACGCCGTGCAGCGGGAGGCCGTCGTAGACACAACCCCCCGCGGTCTCGCTCATCCCGTAGGTGCGCACCACCGCGATGCCGGCCGCCGCGGCGGCGTCCAGGATCGGCCGCGGCGCCGGCCCGCCGCCGAGCAGCACCGCGTCCAATTCGGCGAGCGCGCCCGCGGCCGCCGGGTCGGCGAGGGCCTTGGCCAGCTGGGCGGCGACGAGCGACGCATACCGCCGGCCGGCCCCCAATCGCCGCACGGCAGAAGGCAATTCGGTCACGTCGAAGCCATGGGAGAGGTCCAGCTCGACGGGCGTCGAGCCGGCAAGCACGCTGCGCACCAGCACCTGCACCCCGGCGATGTGGTACGGCGGCAACGCCAGCAGCCAGGCGCCGGGTCCGCCGAGGCGGTCATGGGTGGCCGTCGCGCTGGCGGTCAGGGCGGCGGCGGTCAGCAGCGCGCCCTTGGGCGCGCCGGTGGTGCCCGACGTTGTCGCCACCAGGGCCACGTCGTCGTCGATGGGCTCACCCACCCGCAGGCCGGCCGACGTCCGGTCGTCGTCGAGCGGCAGCGCGACCAGCGCCGAATCGCGGCCGTCCAGCACCCGCTCCAGGGCGGGCAGCAACAACGGGGCGGCGGAGCCCGACGCGACGCGGAGCGCGCGCAGCAGGGCTATGCGGGGCCCTCCGCGGCGCCGCTGGGCTCGTCGAACGGCCAGCCGTGGGCGGCCAACCGCGCCCGCACCCGCTCCACGTCCTCTTCCGACGGCAGCTCGTCGGTGACTTTGCTGATCGCCACACCGATGTCGATGTCGTCGAAATCGCCGCGGTCCATCAGCTCCTGCGCCACCGCGATGACCTCGTCGTGGCCCAGCCGTCGGGTCAGCAGGGCCAGCACCGGAAAGGTGTCGGTCGGCGGGATGCCCTCCGGGTACCCCGCGCGCAGCCACGAGACGATCGAACTCAGGAATCCGTTCACTTCGCTATCCCTCCGCGCGGGGGTTCGGCTGTGTGGACGATTCGATCCTACTTGTGAGGTGGCTTTGCCCCGAGAAATGGCTGGCCCAGCTGGTGCGCGATGAAGTCGCGCGAGATGTAGAGCAGCGCGAACAGGATCACCGCCAGTACCACCGCGTAGATCAACCACGCGATGCCCAGCAGCACCGGGTTCTTGTGCGGCGGGCTGCCGTCGGGGCTGACCTCCCCGCTCCCGACCGCCTGGAACCGCAGCCCGAGGGCGAACATCCCCGGCAGGAACGCCCCGGCCAGCATGCTGAACACCAAAATCTTCAGGGACGCCTCGTAGTTGAACCAGTCGCTGAAGTGGCTCATGAGGGGTTCCCCGCGCTCACGGTGTCGTCGTCGGACCCCACCTTGGACCCCTTATCGGATGGCGGATGTTCGTCGCCCTCGAGGCCGGCAGTGAGGCTGCCTTCCCATTCCGCGTTGACGTTCTTGTGGTCGACCTTGACCCGCCGCGACCGGATGTAGATGGCGGCGGAGACCGCGACCAGCAGCCCGAAGCCGATGATCGCCCCGGGGTAGCCGCCGATGAGGTGGACGGTCCAGTAGGTGACCGCCCCGACCAAGCCGGCCAACGGGAGCGTGATCAGCCACGCGGTCACCATCCGGCCGGCCACGCCCCAGCGCACCTCGCCGCCGGGCTTGCCCAGGCCGCTGCCCATCACCGAGCCGGTGCAGACCTGCGTCGTCGACAGCGCGTATCCGAAGTGGGTGGACAGCAAAATGACTGCGGCCGAGGACGATTCGGCGGCCATGCCCTGCGGCGACTTGATCTCGACGAGTCCCTTGCCCAGGGTGCGGATGATCCGCCAGCCGCCCAGGTAGGTGCCCGCGGCCATCGCCAGGGCGCAACAGAGGATGACCCAGAACGGTGGCGACGACTCGGTCTTGCTGACCGCGCCGTACGACATCAGCGCCAGGAAGATGATGCCCATCGTCTTCTGGGCGTCACCCGTGCCGTGCGCCAGGGAGACCAGCGATGCCGATCCCCATTGGCCGTACCGGAAGCCCGCCTCGGTGCGCGAGGTGTCGAGGCCGCGGGTGACGCGGTAGACCAGCCAGGTCGCGATCGCCCCGACCAGGATGGCCAGGATCGCGGCGACGACGGCCGGGATCAGCACCTTGGACACCAGGCCCTTCCAGATCACCCCGTGCGAGCCGACGGCCGCGAGCGTGGCGCCGACGATGCCGCCGATCAGCGCGTGCGACGAGCTGGACGGGATGCCGAGGAGCCAGGTGAGCAGGTTCCAGACGATGCCGCCGACCAGGCCGGCAAACACCAGTTCCAGCGTCACGATGTGCCCGTCGATGAGGCCTTTGGCGATCGTGGCCGCGACGGCGGTGGACATGAACGCGCCCACCAGGTTCAGCACCGCCGACAGCGCGACAGCGGCCTTGGGCGCCAGTGCCCCACTGGCGATGGACGTTGCCATCGCGTTGCCGGTGTCGTGGAAGCCGTTGGTGAAATCGAAAGCGAGTGCCGTGATTACGACAATGATTAGGAGGAACAAATCGATGTTCACAGCGCCTGATTCTCGTAGTAGGGGGATTAAATTGTCGAACCCAGGAATGGCAGAAACGCAGGTGTACCTTGACTTGTCTTCTGATGTTAGCCGTTAGTTAACCGAACGTTCCCCCTCAGTCGCCGCGAGTATCGCGGCGCAGCGGATGGTCGCCGGGGACCTCGACAAAGATCAGCGTGATCCCGTCCGGATCGGTCACGTGCATCTCTCGCAAACCCCACGGTTCGCGCCGCGCCTCGCGGGCGATCGGAACCCCGCGGCCCTCCAGCTCGGCCTGCGTCGCCGCGACGTCGCGGACCTGCAGCCACAGCGCGCCGGGGAACGGGCCGCGGGAGTGGTCGGGCGAGCCGTAACCGGCCAGCTCCAGCAGGGACTGCCCCGCGAAAAACACCGTCCCCGCGCCATATTCGCGGGCTATTGCGAGGCCGATCTCGTCGCGGTAGAAGCTCAGCGACCGCTGATAGTCCGCCGGCCGGAGCAGCATCCGGCTGGCCAGGATCTCCATAGCCTCGTGTCTATCACGTGCATCGGCTGCGCAGCGTCGGAACGCCCGGGCCGGCGAGGTCGTCGCAGCCGGCGGCGCGGCCGGTGGTGGCCAGCAGCAGCGACAGCAGGGGGCCTTCGACGGGCTGCCCCTCCCCGTGGTGCCAGTCCTGGTCGGTCGCGGACAGCGCCAGCCCGGCGATGCGGTTCTTGGACCCCAGCAGCATGTTGGATCCCTTGTAGAAGTCGATCGCCTCGCGCACGGTGTCCGGCGGGTAGGTGTGCGGGATGCCCAGCGGGCGGCGGACGTCGGCGCCGTGCACCACCACCTCGCCCAGCCAGGAGGTCTTGGGGCCCGGCGGCGCGGAGGTGGAATTCTGCAATCCGCGGAACTCCGCCAGGGTGGCGCCCGGGTCGGCGCCGCGGTGCTTGGCGATCTGACCGTTGGCGAACTTGTCGAAGTTGAACCCGGCCTTGGCCAGCGCGAGGAAGAACGTGGCGGGGTTCAGCGAGGCCGTCGCCGACAGGTGCGCGACGACGTCGCGGACGGTCCAGCCCGCGCACAGCGACGGCGTATCCCATTGCGCCGGTGCCAGTTCGGCGAGGTCGCCGGCGAGCGCGCCGCGTTCCGCGGCGATGGTGGCCCAGAGATCAGACATGGCAACCTCCTTCAGGGCTGCGCCGGTTCAGGTATCCGCGTTTTGGTTGGGCTGGAGGGTTTGGCGCTGCATGAGCGTGTTGACCCAGCGGGGGCCGAAGGTGTCCAGCGCCTTGGCGGCGATCGCCATGCGCGGCGCGATCCGCACCGGGCGGGTGCGGGCCGCGGTGACCATCCACTCGGCGGCCTCCTGGGACGTGAGCGCGGGCATCCCGTCGTAGGCCTTGGTCGGTGCGATCATCGGCGTGGCGACCAGCGGGTAGTACAGCGTCGTGGAGTGGACGCCCCTTCGGCCCCACTCGGTTTCGACGACCCGGCTCACCGTCGACAGCGCGGCCTTGGAGGCGTTGTAGACCGAAAACAGCGGCGACGCCTCCGACAAGACCCCCCACGTCGAGACGTTGATGATGTGGCCGTCGCCGCGCTCGAGCATCGCGGGCGCGAACCCGCGAATCAGCCGCAGCGGCGCGTAGTAGTTGAGCACCATGGTCCGCTCCACATCGTGCCAGCGTTCCAGCGACTCGGCCAGGGGCCGGCGGATCGACCGGCCGGCGTTGTTGATCAGGATGTCGACGCCGCCGAGGCGCTTTTCGACGTCGGCCACCAGCGCGTCGACCGCTTCCAGGTCCGAGATGTCACAGGGGATCGGAATCGCGCTGCCGCCGGACTTCGCGATGCGGTCCGCCAGCGCCTCGAGCAGGTCCCCGCGGCGGGCGACGACGACCACGGTTGCGCCGGCGTGGGCCAGCTGTTCGGCCCCGGCCTCGCCGATGCCGGACGACGCCCCCGTCAGCAGGATCCGCTTGCCGTCGAGGTCGACCGGCTTGATCGCGGGCCGGTTGACCAGTATCTGCGGCGCTGCCGGCGGTCGCATGGTCGCCAGCACCAGCTGGTCTCTGAATCTGCTGAGGGGGCTCTTGCTCACGTGCGGAGTCTAGGCGGCGGCCCGAGGCCACCTAGAAGTAGCGCGGGAACGCGCTCCAGTCCGGCGGCCTCTTCTCCAAGAACGCGTCGCGGCCCTCCACGGCCTCGTCGGTCATGTAGGCCAGCCGGGTGGCCTCGCCGGCGAACAGCTGCTGGCCCACCAGCCCGTCGTCGAGCAGGTTGAACGCGAACTTCAGCATGCGTTGCGCCTGAGGGGATTTCGCGTTGATCTCGGCCGCCCACTGGATGCCGGTGCGTTCGAGGTCGACATGGTCGACGACCTCGTTGACCGCACCCATGTGGTGCATCTGCTCGGCCGTGTACGGCCGGCCCAGGAAGAAGATCTCGCGGGCGAACTTCTGGCCGACCTGACGGGCCAGATAAGCGCTGCCGTAGCCGCCGTCGAAGCTGCCGACGTCGGCGTCGGTCTGTTTGAAGCGCGCGTGCTCGCGGCTGGCCAGGGTGAGGTCGCAGACCACGTGCAGGCTGTGCCCGCCCCCGGCGGCCCACCCGTTGACCAGGCAGATGACCACCTTGGGCATGAACCGGATGAGCCGCTGCACCTCAAGGATGTGCAACCGGCCGGCGCGGGCGGCGTCGACGGTGTCGGCGGTCTCCCCGCTCGCGTATTGATAGCCCGACCGTCCCCGGATGCGCTGATCGCCGCCGGAGCAGAACGCCCAGCCGCCGTCCTTGGGCGACGGGCCGTTGCCGGTCAGCAGCACCACGCCCACGTCGGGGGACATGCGCGCGTGGTCGAGCGCCCGGTAGAGCTCGTCGACGGTGTGCGGCCGGAACGCGTTGCGCACCTCGGGGCGGTCGAACGCCACCCGCACTGTGGCGTCGGTGACGTGGCGGTGGTAGGTGATGTCGGTCAGGTCGTCGAATCCCTCGACGGGTCGCCAGGCCTGCGCGTCAAAAGGGTTGTCACTCAAGGCTGTTGAACTCCGTCCTTGCTGATGGTGAGGTCGCCGCAGCTGATGGTCTGCGCCGAGATCACCGCGGGGTCTTGCGCGGAGGTGGCCGCCACGGTGTCGGACTTTCCGATGGTAGCCAGCGTGCCGTTGAGGTTGATCTCGGTGCGCCGGACCGTCCACTGGCCGTCCTGGTTCAGGGCCTGCAGCCCGACCAGGTGCCGGCCGGGCGACGGTGGGCCGAGGTCGCTGCAGCCGATTCCGGTGCCGTTGCCGCGCAGGTTCGCCAGGTCGAACAGAAACGGCGCGCCCTGGTTGTCGGCGGCGGCCTGCAGTCGGCAGTCGGCGAACACGTAGAGGCGCGCGCTGCGGCCGTCGCTGACGATGATCTGGTGCTGCCCGTCCTGCTGTGCGTCGAACGCCAAGGCGCTCAACGGGATTGGGCTCGCCGAGGCAATCTCTACGCCGGAGTTCGCGCCGCTCGCCGTCGTGACGCCGGCGACTCGGGCGGTGCGGCCGCCGTCGCGAAACTGCCCGACCCACAACGTGTCCGGCTGGCCGTCCCAGTCGATATCGCCGACCTTGCGTTGTGCGGCGCCGGACGGGGGTGGGTCGCCGCCGGGCGCGCAGCCCGTCGCGGCGAAAGACCGCGCCGGGGGCACGCCCAACGCGGCGACCAGCAGCGTCACCACCAACAGCACGCGCCGCATCGCGACTACACCGGGTCCAGCCGGAACACCGCGCACCGGCCGGCCAGGGCTTCGAATTCCTCGGGGCGACCGTCGATCACGAGTCCCGCCCGCTTCATGAAGCCGACGCCCGTCGGCACCTCGGTCGGGAAGGCGCGCAGGATCGGCCGCGCGTCGCCGGGCGACAACTCCACCATCCGCACCTTTTGGACGCGTCGCCCGCGGACCACAGTCGCCTGCCCGGCGGCCCGCGCGTTGGCGACCCAGTCGGCGCCGGGAAACCCGGCGACGACGAACTCGTGCCCGTCGACCGTCATCGGGGTCACCGGTGTCGACCGGTCGCGGCCGGACTTGCGCCCCTTCACCGTCAGCACGACCGGGCTCTCGCCCCCGAAACTCATTCCCAGCCGCGACATCCGGATGAAGAGCTTGTTTGCCGGCTTCAGCCACCACGGCGGCCGGACCCGTTCGACGCTGCCCACGGCAGCGACGTTACCCGCCGGGTCGCGCCTCGAGCCGCGCGAGTACGTCGGCACCCAGCGCAATGTCCCCGGCGCCGAGGTTCTCCTCGAGGTGCGCCACCGATCGCGTCCCTGGGATGAGCAATGTGTTGGGGGAGTGGGCCAGCAGCCATGCCAGCCCGATTTGAGCTGGCGTAGCGCCGATTTCGCCGGCGACCTCGACCACCACCGGGTGGTCGGTGACCTTGGGCAGGCCCGGGAACGCCGACCCCAACGGGAAGTACGGCACCCACGCAATGCCCTCCGCCTTACACAGGTCGAGGGTGGCCTCCTGCGAGCGGTCGAGGAGGCTGTAGGCGTTCTGCACGCAGACGATGCCCGCCGACAGCGCCCGGCGCACCACGTCGAGCGGCACGCTGCTGATGCCGATCGCACCGATCTTGCCCTCGTCGCGCAGTGCGATCATCTCGGCGAGTTGGTCGTCGAGGTCGACGTCCTGGTCGCCCGCGGCGGCCGCCGAAGGCCCGAGGTCCATGCGCCGCAGGTTGACCACCGGGACGCAATCCAGGCCCAGCTGGCGCAGGTCGTCCTCCACGGCGGCGCGCAACTCGGCGGGCCGCTGCGCGGCGGTCAGGGGCATGGGCTGTTCGCCGGTGTAGCGCGCGCCGACCTTGCTGACGATGACCAGGTCGTCGGGGTAGGGGGCCAGGGCCGCGCGGATCCGGCGGTTCACCTCGCCCGGGCCGTAGAACGACGCGGTGTCGATGTGGTTGACGCCGAGTTCGACCGCGCGGCGCAGCACCGCGTTAGCGTCCTCGTCGGAGACCGCCTCGAACAGTTGCATGGCGCCGTAGCCGATGCGGGCGACCGTCGACTTGCCGATGTCGCCGACGCCGCCGGGCTGGGGTTTGTCCGTCATGGTGCTCCTCGTGCCACACTGATAGGAATACGGAGGACCCTCCGCTTATTCGAGCCTAGCAGAACCGGAGGAACCTCCGCTTGGTCGAGTCCACCCGATCCGACGCCCGCCGGAATCGCGAAAAGCTGCTCCAGGTGGCGACCGTGGCATTCGCGAACGCGGACGGACGGCCGGTGTCGCTGGAATCCATCGCGCGAGACGCGGGCGTCGGGATCGGCACGCTGTACCGGCATTTCCCCAACAGGGAGGCCCTCGTCGAGGCGATCTACCGCGCAGAGCTCGCCGAAGTGGCCGCGGCCGCCGAAGGTCTGCTCAACCGGCATCCGCCCGAGCAGGCCCTGCGGCGCTGGATGGACCGCTACGCGAGCTTCGTGGCCGCCAAGCGGGGGATGGCCGAGTCGCTACACGCGATCTTCGATTCCGGCGCGATGGAACCCAGTCAGACCCGCGACCGCATCGTCGGCGCCGTGGACACGCTGTTGCGCGCCGGTGCCGAGGACGGGAGCCTGCGCTCCGACGTGCCGGCCGACGACGTGGTGTCGAGCCTCATCGGCATCTTTCTGGCCAGCGGTTCGCCGGAGCAGACAGCCCGCATGCTGGACCTTTTGGTCGCGGGCGTGTCCGCCTAACTCGTCGCTGCCCGGCCAGCCGGGCGCTCGGAGTCGACTGCCCGGCCTACCGGGCGCTCGGCGAAAGAACTAGCCCACCGCGCGGCCGGCGCCCTCCCAGAACTGCGCCCGCACGGCCTTCTTGTCCGGCTTGCCCAGCCCGGTCAATGGCAGCGCGTCGACGACCACCACCCGCTTGGGTGACTGCACCGAGCCCTTGCGGTCCTTGACCGCGGCCTGGATCTCGGCGGTCATCGCGTCGATCGCGTCGTCGTCGCGCGGCGCGTCGGCGCGCAGCACCACCACGGCGGTGACGGCCTCGCCCCACTTCTCGTCGGGCGTGCCGACCACACACACCTGCGCGACGGCCGGATGCTCGGCGATCACGTCCTCGACCTCGCGGGGGAACACGTTGAAGCCGCCGGTGACGATCATGTCCTTGACCCGGTCGACGATGAAGTAGAAGCCGTCCTCGTCCTCGCGGGCCATGTCCCCGGTGTGCAGCCAGCCGTCTTTGAAAGTCTTCGACGTCTCGTCAGGCAGATTCCAATAGCCGCCGGCCAAAAGCGGTCCGCTGACACAGATTTCGCCCGGCTCACCCTGCGGCACCGGCTTGCCGTCGGTGCCCAGCAGCGCCACCCGGGCGAACAGGGTCGGGCGCCCGCACGACGTCAGCCGCTTCTCGTCGTGGTCGGCCTTGGCCAGGTAGGTGATCACCATCGGGGCCTCGGACTGCCCGTAGTACTGGGCGAAAATCGGGCCGAACCGCCGGATCGCCTCGGCCAGGCGCACCGGGTTGATCGCCGAGGCGCCGTAGTAGACGGTCTCCAGCGACGACAGGTCGCGGGTGTGCGAATCGGGGTGGTCCATCAAGGCGTAGAGCATCGACGGCACCAGCATGGTCGCCGTAATGCGTTGCTCTTCAATGACTTTCAGCACCTCGGCCGGGTCGAACTTGCTCAGCACCACCATTTCGCCGCCCTTGACGACCGTGGGCGTGAAGAACGCCGCGCCGGCGTGCGACAGCGGCGTGCACATCAGGAACCGCGGGTGCTCGGGCCACTCCCACTCGGCGAGTTGGATCGCCGTCATGGCGGCGATGTTCCCGGTGGTCCCGATCACGCCCTTGGGCTTGCCGGTCGTCCCGCCCGTGTAGGTCAGGCCGCCGATGTTGTCCGGCGGCAGGTCGGCGACCACCAACGGCTTCGGCTCGTACTTCGCCGCCTCGGCCGACAGGTCGACGGCCACCCCGCTCAACGCCTCGGGCACCGGGCCGATGGTCAGGATCTGCTTGAGCGACGGCACCTTTTCCAGCAGGCCCAGCGCGCGCTCCGTGAACATCGGGTTGGGGTCGATGATCAGCGAGCTCACCCCGGCGTCGGTGAGCACGTACGCGTGATCGTCGAGCGAGCCGAGCGGGTGCAGGGCGGTGCGCCGATAGCCCTGGGTCTGACTCGCGCCGAGGATCATCAGCACCTCGGGGCGGTTGAGCGACAGCAGCCCGACGGTGACACCGGTGCCCGCGCCCAGCGCCTCGAACGCCTGCGTGTACTGGCTGATCCGCTCGGCCAACTGACCACCCGTCAGCGTGGTGTCGCCAAGAAACAGCACCGGCCGGTTCTTGTGGCGCTTGAGCGCTCCCACCAAAAGGTGGCCGTTGTGGGTCGGGTTGCGCAACAGGTCGTTGTCACTCATAGGGGCAAGACTAGAACGTGTTGCAATTCGGGTGGGCCGGACCCTCCGACCCGACGGCTCGGATGGTGGCGACCCGCTTCGTCCGGCTCCGCCGCACTCGCGATCGCCACTAGCATTCCTGCTCATGGCCGTCGCAGACCTCGTCGTCACCGGGACCGTGCTGACCGTCGACGACGCGCGGCCCACGGCCGAGGCGCTGGCCGTGGCCGGCGGCCGGATCGTCGCCGTCGGCACCCGCGCGGAGGTCGAGCCGTTCATCGGCCCCGGCACCCAAAGCGTCGAAATCGGAGACGGCTGCGTCATGCCGGGATTCGTTGAGGCGCACGGCCACCCGCTCATGGAGGCCGTGGCGCTGTCGGACCGGATCGTTGACATCCGGCCGGTCACCGTCCCAAAGGCCGACGACGTCGTCGCCGCGATCCGCGCGGAGGCCGCCGCACGGGGACCGGCGGGCGCCTACCTGAACGGCTGGGATGCCCTGCTGCAGCCCGGGCTCCCGCAGCCGACGTTGGCGTGGCTCGACGAGATCGCTCCCGACGGGCCGCTGGTGATCATCCACAATTCCGGGCACAAGGCCTTCTTCAATTCGCGTGCCGCCCGCCTCAACGGACTGACGCGGGACACCCCGGACCCCAAGGGCGCCAAATACGGCCGCGCCGCCGACGGGGAACTCGACGGCACCGCCGAGGAAATCGCCGCGGTGTTTCCTTTGCTGGGCGGCGCCATCCAGGCCGACAGCTACCCGGCGATGCTGCTCGCCGAATGCGCCCGGCTCAACCGGGCCGGGCTGACCACCTGTTCCGAGATGGCGTTCGACCCGCACTTCGGGCCCCTGATCGAGCAGCTGCGCGGCCAACTCACGGTGCGGCTGCGCACCTACGAGGTGTCCAACCCGCAGATGTCCACCACCGCCACCCCGGGCCAGGGCGACGACATGCTGCGCCAGGTCGGCATCAAGATCTGGGTCGACGGCTCGCCGTGGATCGGCAACATCGCCCTGTCGTTCCCGTACCTGGACACCGACGCCACCCGCACCATCGGGGTGCCGCCCGGTTCCTGCGGCTGCGCCAACTACACCGCCGAACAGCTCACCGAGATCGTCGGCGCCTACTACCCGTCGGGCTGGCAGATGGCCTGCCACGTGCAGGGCGACGCCGGCGTCGACACGATCCTGGACGTCTACGAGGAGGCGCTCAGGCGGCATCCGCGCGACGACCACCGGCTGCGCCTCGAACATGTCGGCGCCATCCGGCCCGAGCAACTTCGACGGGCGGCCGATCTCGGCGTCACCTGCAGCATCTTCGTCGACCAGATCCATTATTGGGGCGACGTCATCGTCGACGGCCTGTTCGGCCCCGAGCGCGGATCCCGTTGGATGCCGGCGGGTTCCGCGGTGGCCACCGGCATGCGGATCTCGTTGCACAACGATCCGCCGGTGACGCCCGAGGAGCCGCTGCGCAACATCAGCGTCGCCGTGACCCGTACCGCGCCCAGCGGCCGGGTCCTGGCGCCCGAGGAGCGGTTGACCGTCGAACAGGCGATCCGCGCGCAGACCATCGACGCCGCCTGGCAGTTGTTCTCCGACGACGTCATCGGCTCGCTGGAGGTCGGCAAGTACGCCGACCTGGTGGTGCTGTCGGCCGACCCGAGAACGGTGCCGCCCGAAGAGATCGCCGACCTCGAGGTGCGCGCGACGTATCTGGCGGGCCGCCAGGTCTACGGCCAGTGATACCCGCGCTCGAGGACGTGCTGGACCGCCTGCACGTGGTCGCGCTGCCGATGCGGGTGCGCTTTCGCGGCATCACCACCCGCGAACTCGCGCTGATCGAGGGTCCGGCAGGGTGGGGCGAGTTCGGCGCCTTCGTCGAATACGAGCCGCGCGAGGCGGCGCACTGGCTGGCGTCGGCCGTCGAGGGCGCGTACCGGCCGCCGCCGCCGGTGCACCGCGACCGCATCCCGATCAACGCGACCGTGCCGGCCGTCCCCGCCGCCCAGGTCGGCGAGGTGCTGGCCCGGTTTCCCGGGGCGCGCACGGCCAAGGTGAAGGTCGCCGAGCCGGGGCAGACCCTGGCCGACGACGTGGCGCGGGTCAACGCGGCCCGCGAGCTGGTTGCCACCGTGCGGGTGGACGCCAACGGCGGCTGGAGCGTCGAGGAAGCCGCCGCGGCGGCGGCCGCCCTGACGGCCGACGGCCCGCTGGAGTACCTCGAGCAGCCCTGCGCGACGGTCGGCGAACTCGCCGCCCTGCGCGCTCAGGTCGACGTGCCGATCGCGGCCGACGAAAGCATCCGCAAGGCCGACGACCCGCTGGCCGTGGTCCGCGCCGGCGCCGCCGACATCGCGGTGCTGAAAGTCGCCCCGCTGGGCGGTATTTCGGCGCTGGTGGCCATCGCCGCCCAGATCCACATCCCGGTCGTGGTCTCCAGCGCGCTGGATTCGGCGGTGGGCATCGGCCATGGCCTGACGGCCGCCGCTGCGCTGCCGCAGCTCGGCCACGCCTGCGGGCTGGGCACCGGCGGGCTGTTCGTGGAGGACGTCGCGGACGTCGCCCCGCCCGCAGATGGCTACCTGCCCGTCGGGCCCGTGACGCCGGACCCGGCGCGGCTGCGGACGCTGGCCGCGCCGCCCGAGCGTCGGCAGTGGTGGATCGACCGGGTCAGGGCCTGCCATCCGCTGCTTGTACCGTCGTCCGGATGATCAATCTGGCTTACGACGATCGCGGCTCCGGTGAGCCCGTCGTCTTCATCGCCGGCCGCGGGGGCGCCGGGCGCACCTGGCACCCGCATCAGGTCCCCGCGTTTCTGGCGGCCGGGTACCGCTGCATCACCTTCGACAATCGCGGGATCGGCGACACGGAGAACGCCGAGGGATTCACGACGCAAACCATGGTCGCCGACACAGCCGCGCTGATCGAATCGCTGGGCGCCGCCCCGGCGCGGGTCGTCGGGGTGTCCATGGGCGCGTTCATCGCGCAGGAACTCATGGTGGCGCGGCCCGAGCTGGTCAGCTCCGCGGTGCTGATGGCCACCCGCGGCCGCTTGGACCGCGCGCGCCAGTTCTTCCACGAGGCCGAGGTCGAGCTGCACGCCTCCGGGGTCACGGTGCCGCCCCTGCTCGACGCGAGAAACCGTCTGCTGGAAAGCTTTTCGCGCAAGACGCTCAATGACGACGCTGCCGTCGACGACTGGATCGCGATGTTTTGCACCTGGCCGGTCAAGCAGACCCCGGGACTACGCACTCAGATGTACGTCTCCCCGCAGACCAACCGGCTGTCCGCCTACCGCAGCATCGCGGCGCCGGTGCTGGTGATGGGCTTCGCCGACGACATCGTGACGCCGGCCTACCTGGGACGGGAGGTCGCGGACGCGATGCCCAACGGCCGCTACCTGCAGATACCCGACGCCGGGCATCTGGGGTTTTTGGAGCGGCCGCAGGCCGTCAACACCGCGGCGCTGCAGTTCTTCGCCAGCGTGCGGGCCTGAGCCGTCCCCGCCGGTTGTGACACGCTGTAGGAATGAACCCCTCGACGACCCAGGCCCGCGTCGTCGTTGACGAGCTGATCCGCGGCGGCGTCCGCGACGTGGTGCTGTGCCCCGGGTCACGCAACGCGCCGCTGGCATTCGCGCTGCAGGACGCCGACCGCGCCGGGCGCCTGCGGCTGCACGTCCGCATCGACGAGCGCACCGCCGGCTACCTGGCCATCGGGCTGGCGATCGCGGCGGGCGCGCCGGTGTGCGTCGCGATGACGTCGGGCACCGCCGTGGCCAACCTGGGTCCCGCGGTGGTCGAGGCCAACTACGCCCGGGTGCCGCTGATCGTGCTGTCGGCCAACCGGCCCTACGAGCTGCTGGGCACCGGCGCCAACCAGACCATGGAGCAGCTGGGCTACTTCGGCACCCAGGTCCGCGCCACCATCAGCCTGGGCCTGGCCGAGGACGGTCCCGAGCGGATGGATTCGCTCAACGCCACCTGGCGATCGGCCACCTGCCGAGTGTTGGCCGCCGCCACCGGATCTCGCACCGCCAACGCCGGCCCGGTGCAGTTCGACATCCCGCTGCGCGAACCGTTGGTGCCCGATCCCGAACCCCACGGCGCCGTGGTCCCGCAGGGCCGGCCCGGCGGCAGGCCGTGGACCTACACGCCGCCCGTAACGTTCGACCAACCGCTGGAGATCGACCTGTCGCCCGACACGGTCGTCATCGCGGGGCACGGCGCGGGCACGCACCCCAACCTCGAGCAGCTGCCCACCGTCGCCGAGCCGACCTCATTTTCCGGCCGCCCGGTGCCCAACCCGCTGCACCCCCTGACGCTGCCGCTGCTGCGCCCGAAGCAGGTGATCATGCTGGGGCGCCCGACGCTGCACCGGCCGGTGTCCGCGCTGCTGGCCGACCCGCAGGTGCCGGTCTACGCGCTGACCACCGGGCCCCGCTGGCCCGACGTCTCCGGAAACTCGCAGGCCACCGGCACGCGGGCCGTCACCACCGGCGAGCCGCACCCGGCGTGGCTGCACCGCTGCGCGGAGATGAACCGGCACGCCAACCGGGCCGTCCGCGACCAGCTCGAGGCGCACCCGCTGACCACCGGGCTGCACGTCGCCGCGGCCGTGGCCGACGCGCTGCGCCCCGGTGACCAGCTGGTGCTCGGCGCGTCCAACCCGGTCCGCGACGCGGCGCTGGTGGGCCTGAACACTCACGGCATCAAAGTGCGGTCCAACCGGGGGGTCGCCGGCATCGACGGCACCGTATCCACCGCCATCGGGGCGGCTTTGGCGCATGACGGACGCACCGTGGCGCTGATCGGCGACCTGACCTTCGTGCACGACAGCTCCGGCCTGTTGATCGGCCCCACCGAGCCGACGCCGCAGCGGCTGACGATCGTGGTGTCCAACGACAACGGCGGCGGCATCTTCGAACTGCTCGAGCAGGGCGACCCGAGGTTCTCCGACGTGTCCTCGCGGATCTTCGGCACCCCGCACGACGTCGACGTAGGCGCGCTGTGCCGCGCCTATCACGTCGAGAGCCGCCAGATCGAGGTCGACGAGCTTGCCGCGGCCCTCGACGACCCGGCGGCGGGCATGCGGGTGCTCGAGGTCAAGGCGGACCGCTCGTCGCTGCGGCAACTGCACGCGGCCATCAAGGCCGCCCTGTGATCAGTCCAAAAGCGTTGCTGCACATACTCATTCATGGACGCAGCGACTCGCCCCCGAAAACGCGGCCCAGGATTGCGTTGCGCTGGTTGCGGATCGCGGTGTTGATCGTCACCGGGCTGGTGACGTTGCAGTCGCTGCTACTGGTGGCCGGGGCGTGGCGTGACGACCTTGCGATCCGACATCACATGGGGGTGGCGCAGGCGGAGGTGCTCAGCGCGGGGCCGCGCCGCTCCACCATCGAATTCGTCACACCCGACCGCGTCACCTACCGGCCCGAGCTCGGCGTGCTGTATCCGTCCGAATTGGCCACGGGCATGCGGATCTACGTCGAATACAACAAGAACGACCCGAATCTGGTTAGGGTCCAGCACCGCAACGCCGGGCTGGCGATCATTCCCGCGGGATCCATCGCGGTGGTGGCCTGGCTGGTCGCCGCGGCCGCTCTGAGTGGGCTTGCGCTGCTGGACAGGTGGCTGGACCGCCGCGCCGCGGCGCCCGACCAGCAAATTTCGCACGACGTATTCCCAGAGGCAACCTAATCGACAGGCGACGCTGCGATCGTGGTGTCGTGCGCGTTGCAATCGTCGCCGAGTCCTTCCTCCCCAATGTCAACGGCGTCAGTAACTCAGTGCTGCGTGTCCTGGAGCACCTGCGTCGCACCGGCCACGAAGCCCTCGTCATCGCCCCCGACAACCCGCCGGGTCAGCCGCGGGCGGACCGCATTCACGACGGCATCCGGGTGCATCGGGTGCCGTCGCGGATGTTCCCCAAGGTGACCACGTTGCCGCTCGGGGTTCCCATGCCCCGAATGGTGAGCGTGCTACGAGGATTCGATCCCGACGTGGTGCACCTGGCCTCCCCGGCGCTGCTCGGGTACGGCGGGGTGAAGGCGGCCCGCTGGCTGGGCGTGCCGACGGTCGCGGTGTACCAGACCGACGTGCCGGGTTTCGCTGCGAGCTACGGCATTCCGATGACGACGCGCGCGGCGTGGGCCTGGTTTCGTCACCTGCACAGCCTGGCCGACCGCACGCTGGCGCCGTCCAGCGTGACGATGGATTCGCTTGTCGCCCATAGGTTCCCGCGGGTGCACCGGTGGGCGCGCGGCGTCGACGTGCTGCGGTTCGCGCCGTCGGGTCGGGACGAGGCGCTGCGGCGGCGGTGGTCGCCGACCGGCAAGCCGATCGTCGGGTTCGTGGGCCGGCTCGCTCCGGAGAAGCACGTCGAGCGGCTGGTCGCGCTGAACGCCAACGATTCCGTTCAGGTCGTCATCGTCGGCGACGGCGTCGACCAAGCGAAACTGCAATCCGCCATGCCCACAGCGGTTTTCACCGGCGCGCTGTACGGCGAGGAACTCGCCGCCGCGTACGCCAGCATGGACGTCTTCGTACATCCCGGTGAGCACGAGACGTTCTGCCAAGTCGTGCAGGAGGCGCTGGCATCGGGGCTGCCGGTGATCGCCCCCGACGCCGGGGGGCCGCGCGACCTCGTCGCCCCGTACCGCACCGGTCTGCTGTTGCCCGTCAACGAATTCGAGGCGCGGCTGCCTGCCGCGGTGGAGCACCTGATCGCCGAACGTCACCGCTACGCGCCGGCCGCGCGGCGCAGCGTGCTCGGGCGCAGCTGGCCGGTCATCTGCGACGAGTTGCTCGGCCACTACGAGGCGGTGCTGTCGCCCTTCGCCCGGCGGCGGATGTTCGCGAAACGCTACGCGCAGGGGCAGTGAGCTACCCCTGCGCCAGCTCCGCGACGGGCTGCCACTGCTCCCAGTTGCGTAGCCGGCTCTCGTAGTCGGCCTTCGCCGTTTGCAGCGGGCTGGCGCCGAAGAACACCCGCAGTGGCGGCTCTTCGGCGTCCACCACTTTTAGCAGCGCGGCCGCCGAGGCGGACGGGTCGCCCGGGCTGGCCCATCGCTTGCTGCGCTCGGCCTGGACGGCGGCGCGAACCTCGTCATACGCCGGCAGGGGCTCGGAGTGCTTGGCCGACGCCCCGGCCCAGTCGGTGTCGAAGCCGCCCGGTTCGACGAGCGTGACGTGGATGCCGAACGGCGCGACCTCTTGGGCCAGCGCCTGCGAGAAGCCCTCCAGTGCCCACTTCGAGGCGTGGTAGATGCCGACCAACGGGAACGCGGTGATGCCGCCGATCGAGGACACCTGGATGATGTGCCCGCTGCCCTGCTCCCGCAGGTACGGCAGCGCGGCCTGGGTGACCCACAGCGCGCCGAACACGTTGGTCTCGATCTGGTCGCGCGCCTCTTGCTCGGAGAGCTCCTCGATGAAGCCGAAGTGGCCGTAGCCGGCGTTGTTCACGACGATGTCCAGGCGCCCGAAGTGATCATGCGCCCGCTTGACCGCCGCGAAGTCCTCGTCGCGATCTGTGACGTCCAACTGGATCGGCAGTAGTGCGTCGCCGTACTTGTCGACCAGGTCGTCCAGTGTCGCGATGTTGCGTGCCGTCGCGGCGACCTTGTCGCCGCGCTCCAGCGCGGCGATTGCCCAGTCTCGTCCGAAGCCTCTTGATGTACCGGTGATAAACCAAACTTTTTCGCTCACGCAGCCCTATAACGCATTCACCGGCGTCCCATTCCCGCGCTGCCGCTACGCCTTGATCGGTGTCTTCGTCGTGTCCTCGAGGAACTTCGTCAACAGCCGATCGAACTGCTGGAGCTCGGCCGCCGACCAGCGCGAAAGCGCCCGGGCCAGGTGCTCCCTGCGCACCTCGTGCAGCGATCCCGCGGCGCGTTCGCCGTCCGGCGTCGTCGCGATCACCGAGACGCGCCCGTCTCTCGGATCGGCGCGCCGCGTCACGAGCCCCGCGTCGGCCAGCGCCCGCACTCGGCGAGTGGCCATCCCCACGTCCATGTGCGCCATGGTCGCCAGGCGCCCGATCGGCAGGGGGCCCTCGTCGATCAACACGCGAAGCAGCATGTAGGACGGCTGGGACAGCTCGGTGTCCGCCGCCGACGCCTGCCGCGCGAACGCCGAACGACTCACGCTGAGCCGCACGACTCGCGAAAGCGCAGCGCTGATGGAATCCACGGAGTCCAGCTTGGGCGCGTACGTCACAGCCGCCACGGTATCAAAGACATACTTGACAATGTCAAATACATGGCGATAGCCTGCCCGAAATCAGCTCGCGCTGAGGAGGTTTCATGCCGGGCACGCGCTTCTACTTCGACTGGCCCAATTACCGGACGATGCTCGGGCTGTTGCGCCGGGATCCACCGGCATCGAAGCGCTGGTCGCGCTACTTCGGATTTCTGCTCGGCGTTCCGCTCGTCGCCGCGATCCACGCCGTGTGCTTCGCCCTCGACCCGATCCTCTTCCCATCACTGCGCCGCACACGGGTGACCGGTCCGACGTTTTGCATCGGGCACGCCCGAAGCGGCACGACCTACCTGCATCGGCTGATGGCCGCGGACCCGCAGTTCAGCTACGCCCTGATGTACGAGCTGTTCTTCCCGTCGCTGTTGGAAAAGCGGTTGCTGCGCCTGCTGTTTCGGGTCGATGCCGCGGTGTTCGGCAGGCGGCTGCGCCGCCGCCTCGACGAGATCGAGGAGCAACGGTTCGCGGCGACCGACGACATGCACAAGACCGGGTTCTTCGTCCCCGAAGAGGACGACTTCTTCCTCACCTGGTCGCTGTGCTCGGGTTTTTGGATCGTGATATTCCCGTTCATGGGCGAGCTCGACTTCTACCACGTCGACCAATGGCCCGAACGCAAGCGGCGCCGGGTGATGGACTTCTACAAAGAATGCGTCCGGCGACAGATCGCGCTCAACGGCGGCGGCACGCACCTTAGCAAGAACCCCACCTTCTGCGGGCGCGTCGAATCCCTGATCGAGACATTCCCCGACGCGAGATTCATTGTGCCCATGCGTAATCCCGACGAGACGATCCCGAGCCTGCTCAAGATGCTGAAGACCGAATGGGGCCTGCGCGGGCGCGACGAACGCTTGATCGCAAAGTCGCTGCGCGTCTTGGCCGATCAATCGTTCGACACCTACCAACGCCCGCTTGACGTTCTGGCCAGGCACCCCGAGGTTCGCTCGGTCGTCGTCGACTATCGCGAGCTGATCGCGCAGCCCGAGGAGACCATGCGCCGCATCTACCGGGAACTGGAGCTCGACCTGGGGCCGAAGGCCGCCAAGGCAATCCGGTCGGCGGGCGGCGGGCACGAATCGGCCCACCGCTACAGCCTCGAGGAATTCGGCCTCGACCCCCGCGAGATCCACACTCGCCTAGCCGCCCTGTTCGACGAATACCAGTGGGACACCGAAGGAGAGGACGCGAATGTCCACTGAATCGACCCGGGTCGAACTCCGCGCGGCCTGGGCGGACATGATCGACGCCCTCAACCGGGCCCGCGACGCCGTCGACTCCGAGGAGTTGCACGCGCCACCGGCGACCGAACAGGGCCTGGCGGAGGGGCACCGCTACCTGCTCGGCTTCGTTTTCAGCGCCATCGAGCGGGCATTCTTCGAAGATCCCGAGTTCCCGTATTTCCGGCGCGCCATCCAACCGCTGGACAAGGCCACCATCGATAACGCCGACGCCCTATACCTCTCGGCCGCGATCGACGGCGCCAAGGACTACCGGGTGCGCGGCCGGCTCGCCGTAGGGGACGGCCGAAAGGCCCCGCAGTACACCATCTTTGAGGCCCACACCGTGTACGCCGGGGACACCGGCAGCCTCGCCGAGCTCGTCCCGGGCGGGCGCGCCGTCACCGGATCCTTGGATCTCGCCGACCTCGTCGTCGACGACGACGGCCGCTTCGAGATCCTGCTGGCTCCCCAGCGGCCGGCCGGCCACACCGGCAACTTCATCGCCACGGCCACGGACGACGGCACCCAAACGGCGCGATTCCTGATCGCGCGCATGCTCTTTCACGACTGGGAACGTGAGGAGTCGCCCGAGCTGCACATCGTCCAGGTGGGCAAGGAGGGCGCCCGCCCGCAGCCGATCGACCCCGCCGCGGCGGCCCATCAGCTGCGTCGCGTCGGCTCGATCGTGGAAAACCAGATGAGGTTCTGGAACGAGTTTTACGACGTGGTGTTGGAGGCACACGGCGACAAGAACGGTGACGGCTTCACCCTGATGCCCCGCAACGCCCTCAACGAACCGGCGCTCGCCAACCTCGCCATGGGCGGCGGCCAGAGCACCAACGTCTACTCCGGCGGCGTCTTCGACCTCGAGCCCGACGAGGCCCTGCTCATCGAGGTCGCCGTCCCGGTGGCGCCGGCCTATATGGGCTTCCACCTGTCGAACCTCTGGGGCGAGTCACTCGATTACGCCAACCACATCAGCAGCCGGAACGGGTTTCAGGCCGAGCCGGACCCGGACGGGACCTTCCGCTACGTGGTCGCCCACCGCGACCCCGGCGTGCCGAACTGGCTCGACACCGCCGGGCATCGCGGCGGGTTTCTGGCCCTGCGGTGGACGTACTCCACGCCGCCGCCCCAATTGCCGAAGGCGACGGTCACCAAGGTGCCGCTGGCCGACGTGCGTCAACACCTTCCGGCGACCACCCGCGCCGTCAGTCCCGAGGAGCGCCGAGAGCAGATCCGGGTCCGCCAGGAACACGTCCAGCGAAGGTACCGACAGTATTGACCCGGTAGCCTCGGGGCGGTGAGCCGCGCGGCGTTGGACAAGAACCCCCGGGACGTCGCATCGATGTTCGACGGGGTCGCCCGCCGCTACGACGTGACCAACACCGTGCTGTCGCTGGGGCAGGACCGGTACTGGCGGCGGGCCACCCGCTCGGCGCTGCGGCTCGGCCCGGGCCAGCGGGTGCTGGACCTGGCCGCAGGCACCGCGGTGTCGACCGTGGAGCTGAGGAAATCCGGGGCGTGGTGCGTGGCCGCGGATTTCTCCGTCGGGATGCTCGCGGCGGGGGCGGGTCGCCAGGTGCCGAAGGTCGCCGGTGACGCCACCAAGCTGCCGTTCGGCGACGCGGTGTTCGACGCGGTCACCATCAGCTTCGGGTTGCGCAACGTGGCCGACCAGCAGGCGGCGCTGCGCGAGATGTTCCGCGTCACCCGGCCCGGCGGCCGGCTGGTGGTGTGCGAATTCTCGACGCCCACCAACGCGCTGTTCGCCACCGTCTACAAGGAGTACCTGATGCGGGCGCTGCCGAGGGTGGCGCGGGCGGTGTCGTCCAACCCCGATGCCTACGTGTACCTCGCGGAGTCGATCAGGGCCTGGCCCGACCAGCCGACGCTGGCGCACCGGATTTCAGCGGCCGGGTGGTCGGCGGTGCGCTGGCGCAACCTGACCGGCGGCATCGTGGCGTTGCACGCCGGGTATAAGCCTGATCGCGTCTAGCTGCCGGCCCGCTGGATGAAGCCGACCTGGTCGGGGCAGTAGTGGTCGATCGCGGCGCCCAGGAACTGGAACGCCTGGCCCTCGGTTGTGCCCCGGGGCAGGTTGCGCTGGACGAAGGTGGCGGACTTGTACGGGTCGCCGTCCACGCCCCGGCCGATCCGCTCACAGCTGATCTTCGCCAACCAGGCGAGCTGGTCCTGCGGACCGTACACGCCGAACTTGTTGACCGTGCTCTTGAACACGTAGTCGTAGTCATCGGCCTGCGCGGGCGCCGCCAGTGCGACAGCGGCGCCCGCCATGGCGATCAGCGAAGCCAGCCTCGAAGCCTTCATTAGCCGGACTATACACCGGGTTTGTTCTAGGAGCCCAGGTGCGCGGAGAGCAGCCAGGCGCCCACCGACTTGCGGCCGTCGGGCTCGTCGCGCACGTCGACGAACGGCAGGTCCACGACGGCGCCCTCGGGCAGGTTGGCGTAGATGCGCGCCGGCCTGATCTCGTCGACGACCCAGTACTTGGACACAACGTCGCGCAGCTCGTCGGCGGTGACGGCGTTGATGGGGCCTTCGGGAATCGCGGCCTTGTCGAAGACCAGGGCGAAGTAGGAGGCGCCCGGTGCGGCGGCCCGCCGGATCGACTGCTGGTACCCCTCGCGTGCCTCGACCGGAATCGAGTGGAACAGCGTCGAGTCGACGATCGTGCCGAACCGGCCGTCAAAACCGGTGAAGTCACTGATGTCGGCCACCTCGAAGGTGACGTTGGTCAGGCCCCGCTTCTCGGCCTCGCGCCGCGCCAGGTCGATCGCGGTGGGCGAGAGGTCGAGCCCCACCGTGGTGTATCCCCGCTCGGCCAGCGCCAGCGAGATCGCGGCCTCCCCGCAGCCCACGTCCAACACGTCGCCGTGGAACCTGCCCTGCTCGATCAGGGCGGCCAGCTCGGGTTGCGGGGCGCCGATGCTCCACGGCGGACGCACGCCCGCACCGAACGGTGATTCGCCGCGGTAGGCGCTTTCGAATTCGAAATCGGTTGGTTGAGTCATGCCCTAGATATATCAATCAGGTTGATACATGTCAATGGTATTGATACGACGAGCAGGCACAAAAGCCCCCAAATCTGCTGCGAAATGGGGGCTTTTGCGTCTGCTCGCGAACCGAACTCAGCTGAACGGCTTTCGGCGATCCACCAGCCGCGAAAGCCGCCCGCCGCCGCGCCACGCCCGCGCCACCCAGTCGGCGTCGTCGTCGGTGACCAGGTTGGCCATCACCCGCACGGCGATGGTCATCAGCCTTGTCGAGCGCATCGCGATCGGTCCGGTGGTGGGCAGGAACCGTTGGAAGGTCAGCAGCAACGCCAGCCGGCGGGCCACCGAGAAGCCGCGGGCGTAATGGTCCTGCAGCAGCGACGGCCACACCCGTGACAGATCGGCACAGTCCAGCAGCTCGGCGGCCAGCCGCCCCGTCTCGAGGCCGTAGTCGATGCCCTCGCCGTTCAGCGGGTTGACGCAGGCCGCGGCGTCGCCGATCAGCATCCAGTTCGGCCCGGCCACGCCGGAGACCGCGCCGCCCATCGGCAGCAGCGCCGACGACACCGCCCGCGGCTCGCCGGAAAAGCCCCATTCGTCACGGCGCAGGTCGGTGTAGTACGAGATCAGCGGGCGCAGCGCCAGGTCGGCCGGCCGCTTCGAGGTCGACAACGCCCCGACGCCGATGTTCACCTCGCCGTTGCCCAGGGGGAAGATCCAGCCGTAGCCGGGCAGCACGGCGCCATCTGGGGAGCGGAGTTCCAGGTGCGACGTCAGCCACGGGTCGTCGGCGCGGGGGGTGGTCAGGTACCCGCGGGCGGCGACGCCATAGACCGTCTCCTGATGCCAGCGCCGGCCCAGCTTGCGGCCCAGCGGCGAGCGGGCGCCGTCGGCGACGATCAACCGTCGGCACCCCACCTCGGTGTCGTCGGCCAGCTTGAGCGATACCACCCGCCTCGACGAGTCATGATGCGCGGCAACGACTTTGACGCCCAGCAGCATCCGCGCCCCGAAATCCTCGGCACACTTGCGGATCCGGTCGTCCAGCTCGAGGCGGGCCACCGCGCTGCCGGTCGACGGGAACGATGGGCCCGGCCAGTCCACCTCCACCTCGCCGCCGAACCCGCTCATCCGCAAGCCCCGGTGCCGGATGCGGGTGTCGAGCCAGTCGCCCAGCCCCAGGCGTTCGAGCTCGGCGACGGCGCGCGGGGTCAGGCCGTCGCCGCAGGCCTTGTCGCGGGGGAAGCTGGCGGAATCGATGACCAGCACGTCGGTGCCGGCGCGGGCGGCCCAGGCGGCCGCGGCCGAACCGGCGGGTCCGGCGCCCACGACCACCAGGTCGGCTCCGACGTTCACGCTCACCAGTATGTTGGTCGCGTGAGTACTCCGGCGACGGTGGTGGCGGGCATCGACTTCGGAGATGCCGCTTTCGCCGCGACCGTGCGGGACGGTGTCGGGCGGATCGAGCAGCTCATGGACACCGAGCTGCGCAGCGCGGACGCGGTGATGACCGACTCGTTGACCTACCTGTTCAAGGCCGGCGGCAAGCGGTTCCGGCCGTTGTTCACCGTGTTGTCGGCGCAGCTTGGACCCAAGCCGGACGCCCCGGAGGTGACGATCGCCGGCGCGGTCATCGAACTGGTGCACCTGGCGACGCTCTACCACGACGACGTGATGGACGAGGCGGAGGTCCGTCGGGGCACGCCCACCGCCAACGTGCGCTGGGGCAACAATGTCGCGATCCTTGCCGGCGACTACCTGTTCGCGACGGCGTCACGGCTGGTGTCCCGGCTGGGCCCGGAGGCGGTGCGGCTCATCGCCGAGACGTTCGCCCAGCTGGTCACCGGCCAGATGCGCGAGGGCCGCGGGGCGGCGGAGGGGGCGGATCCGGTCGAGCACTACCTGAAGGTGGTGTACGAGAAGACGGCGTGCCTGATAGCCGCGGCCGGACAGTTCGGCGCGATGTTCTCCGGCGCCGACGCCGACCAGATCGGGCGGCTGAGCCGCCTGGGCGGCATCGTCGGCACCGCGTTCCAGATCTCCGACGACATCATCGACATCGACAGCGACTCCGACGAGTCGGGCAAGCTGCCCGGGACCGATATCCGCGAAGGGGTGCACACCCTGCCGATGCTCTATGCGCTGCGGGAGGCGGGACCCGAGGCGCCGCGGCTGCGCGAGCTGTTGTCCGGGCCCGTCGAGGACGACGCGGCGGTGGCCGAGGCTCTGGCGCTGTTGCGGGCGTCACCCGGGATGGCCAAGGCGAAGGATTTTCTGGTGCAGTACGCGGCGCAGGCACGCCAGGAGCTGGACCTATTGCCCGAGCTCCCGGGGCGGCGCGCCCTTCAGACGCTGGTCGATTACACGGTGAGCCGGCACGGTTAGCGGGTCAGCGGAACCTCGACCGCCTCTTTGGGCGTTCAATGGGCGATAGGTAATGCCTTAGGAGGACACCGATGACCTGGCATCCGCATGCCAACTGGCTGAAGACCTTCGCCCTGTTGGTCGGCATGTCCGCGTTGATCGTGTTTGTCGGCTCGCTGTTCGGCCGGACGGCGATGTGGCTCGCGGTGCTGTTCGCCGTCGGCATGAACGCCTATACGTACTTCAACAGCGACAAGCTGGCGCTGCGGGCCATGCACGCGCAGCCGGTTTCCGAGCTGCAGGCGCCGGTGATGTACCGGATCGTGCGCGAGCTGGCCACGGCCGCGCACCAGCCGATGCCGCGGCTGTACATCAGCGACACCAACGCGCCCAACGCCTTCGCCACCGGACGCAACCCGCGCAACGCGGCGGTGTGCTGCACCACGGGCATTTTGGGTATCCTCAACGAGCGCGAGCTGCGCGCCGTGCTTGGCCATGAGCTTTCGCACGTCTACAACCGTGACATCCTGATCTCCTGCATTGCCGGGGCGATGGCATCGGTGATCACCGCCCTGTCCTACATGGCGATGTTCTTCGGCGCCGGAGACCGGGAGGGCGAGAATCCCTTTGCGCTGCTGCTGGTTTCGTTGCTTGGCCCGATCGCCGCGACCGTGGTCCGGCTGGCCGTTTCCCGGTCGCGCGAGTACCAGGCCGACGAGTCGGGCGCCGTGCTGACGGGTGACCCGCTGGCGCTGGCAGCGGCGTTGCGCAAGATCTCGGGCGGGGTTCAGGTGGCACCGTTGCCGCCCGAACCGCAGCTGGCCAGCCAGGCGCACCTGATGATCGCCAACCCGTTCCGCGCGGGCGAGCGGATTGGTTCCATGTTCTCGACGCACCCACCGATCGAGGACCGCATCCGCCGGCTGGAGGCGATGGCGCGGGGATAGGCCGCCATATGGTCTCGGGGGTCGCGCTCTCCCTGGGGATAGGTGACTCGCGAATCCGATAGCGCATCTGCTATCAAATCCGGCGTGAACCGCTATGCCTACCGCGTGCAATGGTCGCCCGATTACGACCAGTACGTCGGCGTGTGCATCGAATTGCCTTACTTGAGGCGCGAAGCGCCGACCGCCGAACAGGCCGTCGCCGCCATCGAACAAGCCACCCGCGAGCATGTGGACGCCATGCGGACATGCGGAGAAACGCCGCCCACGCCGCTTTGCGAGCGCAACTACAGCGGCACCTTCGTCGTCAGGACATCGCCGCAACTGCACGCCCGCCTCGCTTTGGAAGCCAGCGAGGAGAGGGTCTCGATGAACCAGTGGATCGTTCAGAAGCTCAGCGGCCGGACGCCCAGCGACACTTTTGGGCTCTCCGGGTTCGATTAGCCGACACACGGGCCGCCGAAAACTATAGGGATTTCCCTGATTCGATCGCTCCCGATCGTTCCTAGCCTCTGACTCAGGCGCTCGCCTGGTCCCGAAGGTCGGAGGTAACGATGTCTTTGCTAGTGGCGATTCCGGAGATGTTTTCCTCGGCGGCCGGGGATTTGGAAACTCTTGGCGACACGCTGAACGCCGCGCATGCGGCCGCCGCCGCGCCGACGACGGGCATTCTCGCCGCCGGAGCCGACGAGGTCTCGGCGGCCGTGTCGTCGCTGCTTGCCGAATACGGGCAGGCCTATCAGGCGCTCGGCGTCCAGGCGGCGTCGTTTCATCAGCAGTTCGTGCAGCTGCTGAACGCCGGCGGCGCTCAGTACGCCCTTGCCGAGGCGGCCAACACCAGCCCGCTGCAGATCCTCGAGCAAGACATCCTCGCCGTCATCAACACTCCCAGCCAGCTGCTCACCGGGCGGCCGCTGATCGGCAACGGCGCCAACGGCGCACCGGGCTCGGGAGCGAACGGCGGCGATGGCGGGTGGTTGATCGGCAATGGCGGGGCGGGCGGAGCCGGTGCGAACGGCCACAACGGCGGCAACGGGGGCGCGGGCGGATTGTTCGGTGGCGCAGGCGGCGCCGGAGGGGTGGGTGCGCCCTCAAGCGCGATCACCCCCGCCGGCCACGGCGGCAACGGCGGGCCGGGCGGATTGCTCGGTGGCGTCGGCGGCGCCGGGGGAATGGGCGGCCTCGGCGCGCCGCTCAGCGGCGGCAACGGCGGAGCCGGGGGCGCCGGCGGGCTGTTCGGTGCCGGCGGTGCCGGCGGGGCCGGCGGGGCCACGGATGGGCCTACTTCCACACCAGGTGCCGGCGGACCGGGCGGGGCGGGCGGCCTGTTCGCGCCCGGCGGAGCGGGAGGCGCCGGCGGCTTCGGACGTGGCCTCGGCGGGAACGGTGGCACCGGTGGAGCAGGAGGGTTGTTTGGCGCCGGCGGGGCCGGGGGTACCGGCGGCTCGATCTCCGGCGACCTAAACGGAGGCGGAACGGCCGGAGCGGGAGGCACTGGCGGAAGCGGCGGGCTGTTCGCGCGCGGCGGCGCTGGCGGTGCGGGCGGTGCGGGTTTGCTGGTCTCCGCCGGCGAAACCGGCGGCGGTAACGGGGGCACCGGCGGCAGTGGGGGCCTGTTGGATC
>NZ_LQPV01000021.1:0-69563 GCF_002101935.1 Mycobacterium sp. IEC1808
CCCCCGGCGCCGCCCGCGCCCCCGGCCTGGCCGTTGGTTCCGGTGCCGCCCGCGCCGCCGTTGCCGCCGTTGCCGCCGGTGGCGCTGCCGAAGAAGGACGCGGCCGTACCGCCGCCGCCGCCTTGGCCACCGGTCGCGCCACCCGCACCGCCGGTCCCACCGTCGCCGCCCATGCCTCCCGTGGCAAGCAAGCTGTTCGCGACGTTGTCGGCCGCGGTGCCGCCGGCGCCGCCGGTGCCGCCGTTGACACCCGCGCCCCCCGGCGTCCCGGCACCGCCGGTGGTGCCCGTGACAGTGCCGTTTGGGTTGACGTTGGTGACGCCGGCCGCGCCGTTGAGGGCCGGGTCGGTGATGGGGGCCGGATTGACGGCGTTCGCCCCCGCCAGGCCGGCGCCACCCTGGCCGCCGGCGCCCCCGTTGCCCCACAGGCCGGCGGCGCCGCCCGCGCCTCCGTTGCCCCCGGCGCCGCCGGCGACCGCCGCGTTCCCGCCGGCGCCGCCGTTGCCACCGCTGCCGGAAAGCCAGCCGCCGTGACCGCCGGCGCCACCGGCCGCACCGGCGCCGCCGGCCCCGCCCATGCCGCCGTTGCCGATCAAGCCGGCGGCTCCGCCGTTGCCTCCGGCCAGGCCGGAGTTGGCCGGTTCGGAGAAACCGGCGCCGCCGTTGCCGAACAAGAAGCCGCCGGGCTGGCCGTTGGGGTGGGCCGCGGTGCCGGGCGCGCCGTTGCCGATCAGCGGGCGCCCCAGCAGCGTCCCGGTGGGCGCATTGATCGCGTTCAGGGCGTCTTGCTCCAGGGTCTGCAGCGGGGTGGCGTTGGCCGCTTCGGCATCGGCGAACGCGCTCGCGCTGGCGCCCAGCGTCGCCACGAAATTGTCGTGAAACGCGGCCATCTGCGCGGCGATCTGCTGATAGGCGCGGGCGTGCCCGGAAAACAGCGCCGTCACGGCCGCCGACACCTCGTCGCCACCGGCGGCCAGCAACCCCGCCGTCGGTGCGGTCGCCGCGGCGTTGGCGGCCCGCAGCGCGGATCCGATTTTCGCCGCACCGGAAGCAGCCCCCGCCACCTCCGCCGGAACCACCACCACGTGCGACATCGCTGCCCTCCTCGAGCAAATGGGCCGCGCGATGACTTGGAATTCTAGACCGCGCCGGCGAATCCTTGCTGCCGCCAGGCCTCGTAGATGGCAACGGCCGCCGCATTCGAAAGGTTCAGCGAGCGCCGGCCCGCCAGCATCGGGATGCGCACCTGAAAGGTGATGCGCGGGTCGGCCAGGGTCGCCGCATCCAGCCCGTCGGGTTCCGGCCCGAACATCAACACGTCGTCGGGGTGGTAGTCGACGTCGGCGAACGACGTCGTCGCGTGCGCGGTGAAGGCGACCACCCGCTCCGGCGCCAGCGCCTGCCAGGCGGCGCGCAGCGACGCGTGCACGGTGACCGACGCGAGGTCGTGATAGTCCAGGCCGGCGCGCCGCAGCTTGGGCTCGGACAGGTCGAAGCCGAGCGGTTCGACGAGGTGCAATTCGGCGCCGGTGGCGGCCGCGGTCCGGATGGCGTTGCCGGTGTTGGGAGCGATGCGCGGGGTGACAAACATCAGCCGGAACATCTGCCGATCATGACAGGCCAATTTGTTTGCCAGACTTGCATCCCCGTGCGCGAGCCAACCTTGGAGGGCTCTGCGTACTCAGTAGGAATTGTGGAGACCTCGGCCGCGGGCTGTCATACTCGTCGGATTGCCAGGTGTTTATCGCTGGCGCCGACTGCGTGGGGTAGGCGGAATTAAGCAGGAAAGTCTCATGAGCCTCTCGTTTCACCGAGCGCTGATAATTGGCGCAGCGGCCCGTCGCGCGGCCGCAGACAAGTGACCATGTTCACCCGCCCGGCCCACGCGGCCGAGGCGGACGCGCCGCAATACACCGAAGCCCCCGTCGCCGACGGCCGGCGGGCCAAACGCCCGCCCCGCTGGTCGCCCAGCAACTGGCCCGTCCGCCTCAAGGTCCTGGCGATTGTGCTGGTACCGCTGCTATTGGCGACCGTGTTCGGGGGGTTGCGCATCAAGGACGCGATGGCCAACGCCAGCGGCCTCCGGCTGGCCGCCGCCCGCGCCGACGTGCTGCCGGCGATCACCAAATACATGTCGGCGTTGGACGTCGCGCTGCTGGCGAGCTCCACCGGGCGCGACGTCGAGGGCGCCAAGAAGAACTACGAGGCGCGCAAGTACGAGCTGCAGCAGCGGCTGGCAGACACCGACGTCACCCCCGACGTCCGGTCCGGGGTGAGCACGCTGCTGAACGGCGGCGCGGGGCTGTTGGACAAGGTCGCCGACAACAGCATCGGTTTGCGGGACCGGGTCACGACCTACGCCCCGATCCTGCTGACGGCCGAGGACGTGATCAACGCGTCGGTGCACGTCGGCAACGAGCGGATCCGCGCTCAGGCCCAGGCGCTGAGCCGGGCCGTCGGCGCCCGCGGGCAGATGACGATGCAGCAGATCCTGGTGACCCGCGGGGCCGACCTTCCCGAGCCGCAGCTGCGGACCTCGATGATCACCCTGGCCGGCACCGAGCCGTCGACGCTGTTCGGGATGAGCGAGGTGCTCGGCGCCGGGTCGGCCGAGGCCAAGACGCTGCAGCAGCAGATGGTGACCCGGATGGCGATCATGTCGGATCCGGCCAGCGCGCTGGTCGACAACCCCGACCTGCTGCGCTCGATCGAGACCACCGACGGGATCGCCGAGCAGGTCATCAACGACACCACCGCGTCGGTGACCAAGTCCGTGCACGCGGAGGCCACCGATCGCCGCAACGCCGCGATCCTTGACACCGCGCTGGTGCTGGCCGTCATCGTGATCGCGCTGCTGGTCGTGTTGCTGGTGGCGCGCGCGCTGGTGCGCCCGCTGCGCGTCCTGCGTGACGGCGCGCTCAAGGTCGCCCACACCGACCTGGAGGAGGAGGTCGCCCGGGTCAAAGCCGGTGGCGCCGAACCGATTCCGCAGCCGCTGCCGGTGTACACCACCGAGGAGATCGGTCAGGTCGCCCACGCGGTCGACGAGCTGCACACCCAGGCGCTGCTACTCGCCGGTGACGAGGCGCGCCTGCGCCTGCTGGTCAACGACATGTTCGAGACGATGTCGCGGCGCAACCGTTCCCTGGTCGACCAGCAGCTGATGCTGATCGACCGGCTGGAGCGCAACGAGGAGGACCCCGAACGCCTGGACAACCTGTTCCGGCTGGATCACCTGGCTGCGCGGTTGCGGCGCAACAGCGCCAACCTGCTGGTGCTCGCGGGCGCACAGCTGGCCCGCGACCAGCGCGACCCGGTGCCGCTGTCCACGGTGATCAACGCCGCGGTGTCCGAGGTCGAGGACTACCGCCGCGTCGAGCTGTCCGGCCTGCCCGACTGCGCGCTGGTCGGCGCGGCGGCGGGCGGCGTCATCCACCTGTTCGCCGAGCTGATCGACAACGCCCTGCGCTACTCGCCGCCGACGACGACGGTCCGGATCTCCGCCGGACGCGGCGGTGACGGGGGAGTCATGCTCCGGATCTCCGACTCCGGCCTCGGCATGAACGACGCCGATCGGCGCATCGCCAACATGCGGCTGCGGTCCGGCAGCGACGTCACGCCCGATAACGCCCGGCATATGGGGCTTTTCGTGGTGGGCCGGATCGCGGCCCGGCACGGCATCCGGGTAGGCCTGCGCGGCCCGGCCGGCAACGAGGCGGGCGCCGGCACCACGGCCGAGGTCTACCTGCCGCCCTCGGTGCTGGCCGGTTCGGCGGGGCCGCAGGGACGGCCTGGATCGGTGTCGTCGCCGAGCACCCAGCTCGCCAACGCCATGGCGACGACGGACCCCGCGGGCGCGCCGGCCGCGCCCGAGCCCGCCGGCCAGAACGGCGCCGACGCGTCGGGACCGCCGGTCACGTTGTTGCCGCGCCGCAACCCGGGGTCCAGCGGAATCGCGGACGTTTCAGAGGTGCCCGAGGTTCCCCAGCCGGTCGCGCAGCTGCCGCGGCGGGACCGCCGCGAGCTGGCCACCCCGTGGTGGGAGGGCGGGCAGCCGGAGCCGACGCCGGAACCCGAGCCCGAGCCGGAACAGAGGCCGGCCAAGCCCGCGGCGGTGTCGGACACGTCGGCGTTCTTCGCCGCGCGCGCCCAGGCCGCCGCGACTCCCCGGGAAACCCCGGCTCCCGTCGCCTCGGCCCCGGGCATCCCGAAGGCCCCGGAGGCGCCGGCCGCCCCGGCCGATGACGACGTCATCTACCGTCGGATGCTGTCGGAGATGCTGGGCGACCCGCACGACCTGGTCAACAGCCCCGACCTGGACTGGCAGTCGGTCTGGGACCGGGGCTGGTCGTTGGCCGCCGCGGCCGAGGACAAGCCCGTCGAGGCGAAAACCGAGCACGGGCTGCCGGTCCGCGAGCCCGGGGCCCGGCTGGTGCCCGGCGCCGCGAACGGGACGGACACGGCCGAAGAGGAGCGGCCGGACGGCGACGAGGGGTCCCTGGTGGGATCCAACGGCCTCGCGCGGCACTCCGCCGCGGGGCGCGACCCCGAGGCGGTGCGGGCCTCGTTCAGCAGCCACTTCGGCGGCGTGCGTTCCGGACGGTCGCATGCCCGCGAGACGAGTGAAGGATCTGATCAGGGATGACGTCTGCGGACAACTCGCTGGACTGGCTGGTGACGAAGTTCGCCCGCGAGGTCCCCGGCGTTGCGCACGCGTTGCTGGTGTCGGTCGACGGGCTGCCGGTCGCGGCCAGCGAACACCTGCCGCGCGAGCGGGCCGACCAGCTGGCCGCGGTCGCCTCCGGCCTGGCCAGCCTCGCGACCGGCGCCGCGCAGCTGTTCGAGGGCGGGCAGGTGCTGCAGTCCGTGGTCGAGATGACCAACGGCTACCTGCTGCTGATGCGGGTCGGCGACGGCTCGCATCTGGCCACGCTGGCGGTGGCGTCCTGCGACATCGGCCAGATCGGTTACGAGATGGCCGTACTCGTCGAACGGGTGGGCGGAGTGGTTGAGTCCACCCGCCGATCCGCAGAGCAGTACCAGTGACCCGCGATGGACAGACGCGAGCACTGGCCGGCACCACGTGAGGCGAACCTGGTCCGTCCGTACACGCTGACGTCCGGGCGGACCGGCACCGACGTCGACCTTCCGTTGGAAGCGCCAATACAGACGTTGGACGCCGGCCTGGCTCACCGGTGGCCACCGAACGATGCGAGAGGCAAGATCATCGAACTGTGTGTCAACAGCCCGTCGGTCGCGGAGATTTCGGCTCGGCTGGATTTACCGGTCGGGGTCGCGCGCGTCCTGGTGGGTGATCTGGTGCTGTCCGGCTACCTTCGGGTGCACAGGACGTTGAGCGAGCGTTCGACCCGCGACGAGCGCCACGAACTCATAGGAAGGACCCTGCGTGGCTTACGCGCACTCTGACGCGCGGGGTTCCCGCGCGCACGCCTCGACGAAGATTGTGATCGCAGGCGGTTTCGGGGTCGGCAAGACCACGTTCGTCGGGGCGGTCTCGGAGATCATGCCGCTGCGCACCGAGGCGATGCTGACCGACGCATCGGAAGGCGTCGACATGCTCGAGGCCACCCCGGACAAGAAGACCACCACGGTTGCAATGGATTTCGGCCGCATCACGCTGGACGAGGAGCTGGTGCTCTACCTGTTCGGCACACCGGGTCAGCGTCGGTTCTGGTTCATGTGGGACGACCTGGTGCGCGGCGCGATCGGAGCGGTCGTCCTGGTCGACTGCCGCCGCCTGCAGGACAGCTTCGCCGCGGTCGACTTCTTCGAACACCGCAAGCTGCCGTTCTTGATCGCGGTCAACGAATTCGACGGCGCGCCGCGCTATCCCGTCGAGGCGGTGCGCGAGGCGCTGACGCTGCCCCGGCACATCCCGGTGATCACCGTCGACGCCAGGGACCGCCGCTCGGCGACCGACGCGCTGATAGCCGTCAGCGAATACGCGCTGGAAACCCTGGCCGCGAGCTGAATTGCAGCACTGGACCGATGCGAATGCCGGCCCCTTTGACGGCACGGACTTTCGCGACGAGGACCTCAGCCGGCTGCGCACCGAACGGGTGGTGTTTAGCGACTGCGACTTCGGCGGCGCCAACCTGGCCGAGTCCGACCACCGGGGGTCGGCGTTTCGCAACTGCAAGTTCGAACGAACCCTGTTGTGGCACAGCACCTTTGCGCAGTGCAGCATGCTGGGCTCGGTGTTCGTGGGTTGCCGGATGCGCCCGATCACGTTCGATGAGGTCGACTTCACCCTCGCGGTGCTCGGCGGCAACGACCTGCGCGGTGTCGACCTCTCCGGCTGCCGGCTGCGGGAGGCCAGCCTGGTGGAGACCGACCTGCGCAAGGCCGTGTTGCGCGGCGCCGACCTGTCCGGCGCGCGGACGACGGGCGCCCGGCTGGACGACGCCGACCTGCGCGGCGCCGTCGTGGACCCGTCGGTGTGGCGGACCGCCTCGCTGTCGGGCGCCCGCGTCGACGTTCCGCAGGCGATGGCGTTCGCGCTCGCGCACGGCTTGCGCTTCGACGCCAAGGATTAGCGCGTGAGCCGGATGCGCCAGCGCACGATCGCGGAATAGACCGCCGACAGCGCGACCAGCATCCCCATGTCGAACAGCCACGCGCCGCGGGTGTGCACCCAGTGGGCGTCCTGCGCGAGCAGCGAACCCGGCACCAGCGCCCGCAGGTCGACCGTCGACGCCGACGCCGCGTAACCCCAGCGCGAGGGCATCACCCAGGACAGCTGGTCGAGGAAGATCCGTCCCGTCACGGGCACCATCCCGCCGGCGAGCACCAGCTGCAGCATCAGGGACACCACCAACAGCGGCATGATCTGCTCGTTGGATCGCGCCAGCGACGACAGCACCAGCCCGAGCACCGCCGAGGCCACACACGTCGCGGCCACGGTGACGAACAGCTCGAAGCTGGGGTTGCCCAGCAACACCGCCGGCTGCGTCGGCGCGCCCTTGCCCAGCAGCACGATGCCCGTCACGATCGCCGCCTGCACGATCGCGAACGCACAGAACACCGTGAGCTTGGCGGCCAGGTAGGCCCCCGACGACAGGCCGACCGCCTGCTCGCGCCGGAAGATCGCGCGCTCGCCGATCAGGTCGCGGATGGTCAGCGCCGTGCCCATGAAGACGGCCGCGATCGACATCAGGGTCAGGATCTGCGCGGACTCGTCGGGCGTCCCGCTGGTCGGCTGGGCGACGCCGAACCCGGTGTTCCCTGGGACGGTCAGTGACAGCGCGCCCAGGACGAACGGCAGCAGCGCCAGGAACGTGAAGTAGGCGCGGTCGGACACGACGAGGCGGACCTGGCGCCGCGCGATCGTGGAGAACTGGTGCCGCACGCTGGTGCGGGCCTGGGTGCCCAGATCGGCGGGCGCCGACTCGACCGGGGGCGGGGGTTTGTTCTGCGCCAAAAAGCGCCGGTTCGCCTCGTCGGGGTCGGCGCCCACCTTCGCGAAGATCTGGGCCCAGTTGGTGGTGCCCATGGCGTCACCGATCCGGCCGGGCGCGCCCAGGAAGGCCGTCTTGCCGCCCGGCGCCATCAGCAGCACCTGATCGCAGACGTCGAGGTAGGTCAGCGAGTGGGTGACCACCAGCACCACCCGCCCGGCGTCGGCGAGCTGGCGCAGCATCGTCATCACCTGCAGGTCCAGGGCGGGGTCCAGGCCCGACGTCGGCTCGTCGAGGATCAGCAGCGACGGCCCGGTGAGCAGTTCCAGCGCCACCGACGCGCGCTTGCGCTGGCCGCCGGAGAGCTTGTCCACCCGGGTGTCGGCGTGCCTGGTCAGCCCCAGTTCGTCGAGCACCTGCGCCACCACCTGTTGGCGGTCGGCCTTGCTGGTGTCGGGCGGCAGCCGGAGTTCGGCGGCGTAGCCGAGGGCCTGGTTGACCGTCAGCTGCCGGTGCACGACGTCGTCCTGCGGGACCATCCCGATCCGGGTGCGCAGCGACGCGTACTCGGTGTGGATGTCGTGGCCCTCGAACGTTACCGAGCCGGAGGTCGGGGTGGAGTACCCGGCGATCAGCCGCGACAGCGTGGTCTTGCCGGCGCCCGAACCGCCGATGATGGCGGTCAGGGTGCCGGGCCTGGCGGTCACCGAGACGCGTTCGAGCAGGTTCTTCCCGTTGATCGCGAAGTTGACCTCGCGCACCTCCAGGCCGCCCGACCGCGCCGCCACCTCCTGGCGGCGGACCAGCATGCCGCCGCTGAACACCAAGTCGACGTTGCCGATGGTGACCACGTCGCCCTCGGCGAGCACGGCGGATCCGACCCTGATCCCGTTGACGAAGGTGCCGTTGATGCTGTTCGCGTCGCGGATCTCGGTGCCGACCGGCGTCGCGGTCAGGAAGGCGTGATGGCGCGACGCCAGCACGTCGTGGACGACGATGTCGTTGTCGAGCGAGCGGCCGATCCGCGCGACAGGGGCCCTGACCCGCGTGGTCGGGAACTCGGCGACCTCGCCGCTCACGCCCATCTGGGTGGGCGGGTTTGCGTCGTCGGTGGCCGCGGGCGGCCGGAGGATCGGGATCGCGGTGGTGCGCTGGACGGCGTCGCCGGGCGGGCGAGGCGGCGGCTGGGGCGGCCGCGGGCGTACCGGCAGCGGGCCGCTGGGTGGCGGGATCGTCTGGAGCGTCTCCGTCGGCGGCAGTACCCCGACGGTGCCCTGGTGGTGCCCAACCTCGAACGTGATCCGCGGTCCGTCGGGCTTGCCGATGTTGATGGCCTGGCCGTCGTGGATGTCCACCGTCGGCACCCGCCGGCCGTTGAGAAAGACCCCGTTCATCGAGTTGTTGTCGACCGCGACCCACCGGCTGCCCTCGAAGCGCAGCAGCAGGTGCGCCCGGGCGATCAGGGGGTGCGCCACGCGCAGATCGGCGCGCAGGTCACTGCCGACGACCACGTCGCGACCCGGCGCGAAATTACCTTCGGATCGCTGGGACCGCACCGTCAGCACTGGCTGCCCGGGCCGGCCCATCAGCGCTTGCGCCGGTTCCTCGACAGACTGCGGCGGGCCGACGAGTGCCCCTTCAGCCGGAGCTTCCACCACACGATGGCGCTGTAGACGACGCACAACATGACGAGCATCGCGATGTCGAACAGCCACGCGCTCGGCTTGTGATCGAAGTGCTGGTCCTTCGGGTCGGTCGGGCCGACGACGAGCCGGTGCGTATCTATCGTCGACGCCGCCGACGCGTAACCCCACCTTGCGGGCGTGGCCCACGACAACTGGTCGAGCACGGGGCGGTTGGTCACCCAGATCAACCCGCCGCAGAACACCAGCTGCGACATGATCGCGATGACCAGGAACGGCATGATTTGGTCCTGGGACTTGGCGATCGCCGACAGCGCCATGCCCAACAGCGCCGAGGCCACGCACGTCAGCGCGACGTCGAAGAACAGCTCGAAGCTGACGTTGCCCAACATCACGGCTTTGGCGATCGGCTGGCCCCAGCCGATCACCGAGATCGCGGTCGTGATGCCCGCCTGCCCGATGGCGAACGCGCTGAACACCACGATCTTGGCGGCCAGGTACGACGCGGTCGATAGGCCGACCGCCTGCTCACGCCTGAATATGGGACGCTCGCCGACCAGGTCGCGAATGGTCAGCGCGGTGCCCATGAACACCGCGCCCACGGTCAGCATGACCAGAATCTGGTCGGGCTGGTTGGGCGAGTTGCTCAGGGGGTCCCCCATGCCGTACCCGGTCTTGCCGCGAACGGTCAGGGTGAGGATGCCGATGAGGAACGGCAGCAGCGCCAGGAACACCGTGTAGCCCCGGTCGGAGATGACCAGCCGCACCTGGCGGCGCGCCACCGTCGAGAACTGGCGCAGGACGTCGGTGTGCACCGGTTCGCCCAGGTCGCCCGGGCTGGCATCGGAGGGAGCCTGCAACTCCGGCGGCCGGTTTTCGGCGAGGAAGCGGCGGTTGGCCTCGTCGGGGTCGGCGCCCACGTTCGCGAAGATGTCGGCCCAGTTGGTGGTGCCCATCGCCGCGCCGATCTGGCTGGTCGGCCCCAGGAACGCGGTCTTTCCGCCCGGCGCCAGCAGCAGTATCTGATCGCAGACGTCCAGGTAGGCCACCGAGTGGGTGACCACCAGCACCACGCGGCCGGCGTCGGCGAGCTGGCGCAGCATCATCATCACCTGCCGGTCCAACGCCGGGTCCAGGCCCGACGTCGGCTCGTCGAGGATCAGCAGCGACGGCCCGGTGAGCAGCTCCAGCGCCACCGACGCGCGCTTGCGCTGGCCGCCGGAGAGCTTGTCGACGCGGGTGTCCGCGTGCTTGGTCAGCTCGAGTTCCTCGAGGACCTGCGCGACGACCTGCTCGCGGTCGGCCTTGCTGGTGTCGGGGGGCAGCCGCAGTTCGGCCGCGTAACCCAGCGCTTGGTTGACCGTCAGCTGGCGGTGCACGACATCGTCCTGGGGAACCATCCCGATCCGGCTGCGCATGGACGCGTATTCGGCGTGGATGTTGTGGCCCTCGAACGTCACGGTGCCGGTGCTCGGGGTGGTGTACCCGGCGATCAGGCGCGACAGCGTCGTCTTTCCGGCGCCCGACCCGCCGATGATGGCGGTCAGCGTCCCGGGGCGCGCGGTCAGCGAGATGTGGTCGAGCAGTTGCTTTCCGTGATCGACGGTGAACGTGACGGCGTTCACCTCCAGCCCGCCGGTGCGCGTCGCCGCCTCGGTACGGCGGACCAGGGTGTCGCCGGTGAAGACGAGGTCGACGTTTCCGATCGTGACCACGTCGCCCTCGGTCAGGATCGCGGACCCGACCCGGACACCGTTGACGAAGGTGCCGTTGACGCTGTGCGCGTCGCGGATCTCGGTGCCCAGCGGCGTCTGGGTCAAAAACGCATGATGGCGCGACGCCAGGACGTCCTGGATCACGATGTCGTTGTCGGTGGAACGACCGATCGTGATCGCGTCAGACGACTTCGGCATCGCCCCGGAGCGGGACGGCAGCAACGCCTGGAACATCTTGGTCGCCAGGTTCGCCACCTCGGGCGGCTTGGTCAGGTTGGCAGACATCTGGGTTTCCGGCGCCGCCGGCGCGGACCCCACGGCGGACATCTGCGGGTGCGGCTGGAAATTGGGGGGTGGCGGCGCGCTGGTCGGATACGGCGGGCGCCCGCCGGCGGCCGGGTACATGGGCTGGCCGGGCGGCGGGGGCGCGGCGACCTGCGGGCGTCGCGCCGCCTGCGCGGCCCAGTTCGGTTGCCGACCCGGGGGTCCGGGCGGGGGGCCGGGCGGAGCGGCGACGGGAGGGCCCGGTTGACCGGACCACGCCGCCCCCGGCTGGGCCACCGGGATGCCCATCGACTCGGTGCGAGGCGGGCGACCCGCCAGCCCTTGGTGGCGGCCCACCTCGAAGGTCAGCTGCGGCCCGTCGGGATTTCCGATGTTGATGCTCTGGCCGTCGTGGATGTCGACCACCGGCACCCGGCGGCCGTTGACGAAAGTGCCGTTGAGCGAACCGTTGTCGATCGCCAGCCACCTGCCCTGGTCGAACCGCAGCAACAGATGCGCCCGCGAGATCAGCGGGTGCGTGATGCGCATGTCGGCCCGGAGGTCCCGTCCCACGACGACGTCGTGACCGGCGGCGAATGTGCGCTCCGACCCGTCATGACGAACGGTTAACGCAGGCGGGGGTGGTGCACTCATTGCCACAACTGTAGCGGGTGCACCTGTTTTCACCCTGTGGGCTGAATGACCGCGTCCGGCGCTCCGGTGACCTTCAGCCCCGGCATTGATTGTGAAGCGTGGCCCTCGGTTGTGAAGCCTGGGCTTTCATTGTGAAGCCTGGGTGGAAACCGCCGGAAATCCCCGCCCCATGAGCACACTCAAGGCCGTGAGCTCACACTCAAGACCCTGAGCTCGCCAAAGCGTCCGGCGCGCCGGTGACCACGCATCGGGTGCGCGTGTAGATCGTCGGCATGCACCGATTGCAGTGCGTGCACGCCGAATCCACGCTGTGCGCGGCGCCGTCGGCGGCGATCCGGTTGATCAGGTCCGGCTCGGCCAGCAGGGCCCGGCCCATCGCGACGAAATCGAATCCCTCCGCCATCGCGAGGTCCATCGTTTCCCGGTTGGTGATGCCGCCGAGCAGGATCAGCGGCATCGTGAGCTCGGCGCGGAACAGCTTGGCGTCGCGCAATAGATAGGCCTCGTGATAGGGGTACTCGCGCAGGAACTTCTTGCCCGTCATCCGCATGCCCCAGCGCAGCGGCGGCTTGAAGGCGCCGGCGAATTCCTTGACCGGCGCGTCGCCGTGGAACAGGTACATCGGGTTGACCAGCGAACTGCCCGCGGTGAGCTCGATCGCGTCCAGGCCGCCGTCGTCCTGCAGCCACTTGGCGGTGATCAGCGATTCCTTCGTGCTGATGCCGCCGCGCACCCCGTCGGACATGTTGAGCTTGGCGGTGACCGCGATCGGCGTGCCCTCCTTCTCCACCGCGCGCCGCACGGCCATGACTATGCCGCGGGCGACCTTGGCCCGGTTCTCCAGCGATCCGCCGAATTCGTCGTTGCGCCGGTTGATCAGCGGGGACAGGAACGCGCTCGCCAGATAGTTGTGGCCCAAATGGATTTCGACCGCATCGAAGCCGGCTTCGATCGCGAGCCGGACCGCGTTGACGTGGCCTTGGATGACGTCCTCGATGTCGTCGCGGGTGGCCTTCTTGGCGAAGCGCATCCCGATCGGGTTGAAGAACCGCACCGGCGCCAGCGCGGTCGCCTTGTTGGACTTGGCGTTGGCGACCGGACCGGCGTGGCCGATCTGCGCGCTCACCGCGGCGCCCTCGGCGTGGATCGCGTCGGTCAGCCGCCGGAACCCGGGCACCGCCTCCGGGCGCATCCAGATGCCGTTGCCCTCGGTGCGGCCGCCGGGGGACACCGCGCAGTAGGCGACGGTCGTCATCCCGACGCCGCCGGCCGCCGGCAACCGGTGGTATTCGATCAGGTCGTCGCTCACCAGGGCGTTGGGCGTGCGCGCCTCGAAGGTGGCGGATTTGATGGTGCGATTGCGCAGCGTGATGGGCCCCAGCTTGCCCGGGCTGAACACGTCTGGAGGGGTAGACATGCGAGGAGCTTAATGGCGATCGCAAGCGCGGCGTAATGGCGATCGCAAGCGCGGCGTAATGGCGATCGCAAGCGCGGCGTAGCCGGGCGAAGCGGGTCGCCATCATCGGCGGTAGCCGGGCGAAGCGGGTCGCCATCATCGGCGGTAGCCGGGCGAAGCGGGTCGCCATCATCGGGCACAGCGTTGCGCATGCCAGACTGTCAGGCGTGGGCGCAATCACGCTGGACGGCAAGGCCACCCGGGACGAAATTTTCGTCGACCTCACCCAGCGGGTGGCCGCACTGACGGCAGCGGGGCGCACCCCCGGCCTGGGCACCATCCTGGTCGGCGACGACCCCGGGTCGCAGGCCTACGTGCGCGGCAAGCACGCGGACTGCGCCAAGGTCGGCATCACGTCGATCCGCCGCGACCTGCCCGCCGACATCAGCACCGCCCAGCTCAACGAAACCATCGACGAGCTGAACGCCAACCCCGAGTGCACCGGCTACATCGTGCAGTTGCCGCTGCCGAAACAGTTGGACGAGAACGCGGCGCTGCAGCGCGTCGACCCCCGCAAGGACGCCGACGGGCTGCACCCGACCAACCTGGGCCGGCTGGTGCTGATGGATCCGGCGCCGCTGCCGTGCACCCCGCGCGGCATCGTGCACCTGCTGCGGCGCTACGACGTCGAGATCGCCGGGGCGCACGTGGTCGTCATCGGCCGCGGCGTGACGGTCGGGCGCCCCCTGGGCCTGCTGCTGACGCGCCGCTCGGAGAACGCCACGGTGACGTTGTGCCACACCAAGACTCGCGACCTGCCGGCGCTGACCAGGCAGGCGGACATCATCGTGGCCGCCGTCGGCGTGCCGCACATGCTGACCGCCGACATGGTGCGTCCCGGCGCCGCCGTCGTCGACGTGGGCGTCGGTCGGGTGGACGGCAAGCTCGCCGGCGACGTGCACCCCGACGTGTGGGAGGTGGCCGGTCATGTGTCGCCGAATCCCGGTGGCGTCGGGCCGCTAACCCGCGCGTTCCTGTTGACCAACGTCGTCGAGTTGGCCGAGGGACGGCAGTAACGCGTGCGCGCGATGCTACGGGCCCAGTGGCCGATCCTGTTGGTCGAGCTGATCTTCGCCGCGGCATTCGTCTTGGCGGCGGCCAACTTCTGGCGCCGCGGTGCCCTGCTGATCGGCATCGGGGTCGGCGTGGCGGCGGTGCTGCGGTTGGTGTTGTCCGACGAGCGGGCCGGCCTTCTGGTGGTGCGCAGCCGGGGGATCGACTTCTTGACCACCGCGACGGTGGCCGCGGCGATGGTCTATATCGCGTCGACGATCGACCCGCTGGGAACGCGGTAGTGGCGATCGCAAGCGCGGCGTAGCCGGGCGCAGCGGGTCGCCACCGTCGGGCTAGTGGCGATCGCAAGCGCGGCGTAGCCGGGCGCAGCTGGTCGCCACCATCGGTCTAGCCGGGGGCTAACCGCCTGGCATTCCGGGGATCTGATGGATGCCGGGGATGCCACCGGGGATGCCACCGGGGATGCCACCGGCCAGCCCGGGCAGGCCCCCGGGAATGCCGGCGGCCGGGTTGCCGCTGGCGATGTTGGCCATCTCCTGCGGGCAGTACGACTGAATGGCGATGGTGGTGAACAGCTTTGCCATCTGAGGTGACAGGCCCCGGTGGCTGACGGTGGCCGCGACGGCGGCGAAGTTCCCGCCCGGCTGGGCGAGCATCGGGCAGATCGACTCGCCGACCGACATCGCGTTGCCGGGTTCGCCGAAATCGATGCCAGCGTGGTTCAGCGCGTCGATGAAGGCGTCGTCGGCGGCCGGGTCCGCCTCGGCCGGCGCCGCTAAGGCGGCGGCGACGGTGAGCAGGGCCGCAGTCGCGGCCAGCAGGCGGATGGTCAGCGGCTGGTGACGAAACACCCAGATCCACCGCTGGGTCTCCGCTGTAAGTGCCTTCATGCCAACCTCCCCGTCTATTGCCGGGTGCTCTGAGGGCACTCCAGTCACTTGTGGAACTCTGGTCTAGTTGTGTCACATTTACAACACGGTGCGATAAAGGTTTGCACAATAAGCGTTTCGTGAGGGGATCGCGGGCGCGACGTCGCTTATTGGGCCGCGCAGTGCCGCGGAGGGCGGCGGCGGATCGAGGCCACACTGTGACCTGACACTCGGGCGGAGGCCGGATTTTCAGTGGCCGATTGGACCAGAATCCGGCCCATGGCGACGAATCACCGGGGCATCTCGCGTCAGACATTCATTCGCGGCGCCGTCGGAATGCTGGCGACCGGAGCGGTTTTCGGCAGCGCGCGCGCCGCCGCCGACCCCGCCACCGGCTGGGGCGGCCTGGCGTCCTCCATCGGGGGCAACGTGTTACTGCCCGCCAGCGGCGCCCAATTCTCAACGGGCAAGCAGGTTTTCAACTCGCTTTACAACAACTCCAATCCGGCGGCGGTGGTCAAGGTGTCGTCGCAGGCGGACGTGCAGAAGGCGGTCGCGTTCGCGACGGCCAACGGGCTCAAGATCGCCCCGCGCGGGGGCGGGCATTCGTACATCGGCGCGTCGAGTCCGAACGGCGCAATGGTCATCGACCTGCGCGGGCTCCCGGGCGCGGTGAACGTCGACGGCGCCGGCAATGCCACGGTCACGCCGGCGACCACGCTTTACGCGGTGCACCAAGGCCTGGCCGGCGCCGGGCGCGCGATCCCCACCGCCACCTACCCGAGCGTCGGCATCGGGGGACTGGCGCTGGGCGGCGGGGTGGGCGCCGACTGCCGCCACGCGGGGTTGACCTGCGATGCCCTGCAGTCGGCCACGGTGGTGTTGCCCAGTGGCGACGTGGTCACCGCGTCCGCCAACGATCATCCGGATCTGTTCTGGGCGTTGCGCGGTGGCGGCGGTGGCAATTTCGGGGTCACGACGTCGATGACGTTCGCCACCTTCGCGACCGCCGACAGCGACGTCGTCCGGCTGGACTTCCCGCCGGCGTCGGCGGTGCAGGTGCTCGCCGGCTGGCAGTCTTGGCTGAGCGCCGCGGACCGAAACACCTGGGGGATAGTCGATCTCTCGGTGGGCAGCCAGCCGAACTGCCACGTGCTGGCGACCTGCCCGGCGGGCGCCGGTTCCGGTGTCGTCGACGCCATCAAGTCCGCCGTCGGGGTGGCGCCGACCGCCGTCGTGAACAAGACCCTCGGCCACATGGACCTGGTGACGTATCTGGCCGGCGGCAGCTCGACGGCCTCGCCGGTGGGGTTCGTGGCCGGATCCGATGTGCTCGCGACGATGAATTCCGCTGCGGCGCATGCCGTTGCGACCGCGATCGGGCAGTGGCCCGCCTCCGGCGGCAAGGCTGCGGTGCTGATCGACCCGCTGGACGGCGCCGTCGGCGATGTGCCGGCCGGGAACACGGCCTTCCCGTGGCGCCAGCAGTCGGTGCTGCTGCAGTGGTACGTCGAGCCCGCCGCCAACCAGGTGGCCGCCGCGCAGCAGTGGCTGAGTTCCGCACACCAAGCAGTGCAACAGTTTTCGGTCGGCGGCTACGTCAACTACCTGGAGGCCAACAGCTCGCCGTCGCGCTACTTCGGCCCGAACGTCTCGCAGCTATCCACTGTGCGGCAGAAGTACGACCCCAACCGGGTGATGTACTCGGGGCTGAACGTCTGATGGTCGAACTCGCGCGCGTTCGCTACCTCGTCGACGATGTTCGGGCCGCCGTCGACTTCTACACCACCCACCTGGGTTTCAGCGTCGACCTGGACGCCGTGCCCGCGTTTGCCGCCGTGGTGCGTGGCGCGCTGCAACTCTTGCTGGCCGGTCCCAAGAGCTCCGCGGCGCGTCCGATGCCCGACGGCGCCACGCCGGAACCCGGCGGCTGGAACCGCATACAGCTTGTCGTCGAAGACATCTCGGCCGAGGCCGAGCGGCTGCGGGCGGCCGGTGTAAGTTTCCGAAACGACATCTTCAGCGGCCCCGGCGGGCAACAGGTCCTGATTCAGGACCCTTCCGGCAACCTCGTGGAGCTGTTCCAGCCAGCGCCTCGCTGAGGCAACAACTCGGGCCACTTTTGTTTCACTGGCCCCAGTGTGCGCTGATTGTTGCACCACGCAGACTATTTCAAAAAACTTGCGCCACTTTGGTTTCAGGCGTCTCGGGGCGGCGGTTTTTGTCGGTGGGGGTGGTTAGTTTGGCGGTATGAGTTCGGACGGTGTCGTTGACCGGGAGGCGTTGTCGGCCGCCCTGGATCGCTGGGACGCCGACTTCGACGCCTTGGCCGCGTTTGACTGCGAGGCGTTGACCACCCGCGAGCACCTCGCGTTGCTCAAGCGTTTCGAGAAGATGCGCCGGCGGCTGCCGTCCCTAGAACATCCGATCATCAATGCCGTTGCCCGTCAGGCGACTGCGGAGGAGTTGGGCGGCAAGCTGTCTCATGCGATTGCCGAGGCGGCGTTGATCACCCGCGCCGAGGCGTCGCGACGGGTCAACGAGGCCGCCGATCTGGGCCCGCGCCACGGGCTGACCGGTGAGCGGTTGGCGCCGGTGCTGGCCGCCACGGCCGCCGCGCAACGCGCTGGTGAGCTGGGCACCGGGCAGGTGGCGGTGATTCGCAAGTTTTGGCATCAGCTGCCCGGCTGGATCGATCAGGACACCCGCGAACACGCCGAAGCCAAACTGGCCAGCGAGGGCACCCGGTTTCGTCCCGAACACCTGGGCGCGCTGGCCGACACACTGGCCGACTGCCTCAACCCCGACGGCACCTACACCGACGCCGACCGGGCCCGGCGGCGCGGCCTCACATTGGGCAACCAGCAATCCGACGGCATGTCGGAGCTGCGCGGGCTGATCACCCCCGAACTGCGCGCCACGATCGAAGCGGTGCTGGCCAAGCTGGCCGCCCCCGGCATGTGCAACCCCCTCGACCACACCCCCACCGTCGACGGCTCACCGTCTCAAGACGCCATCGACAAAGACGCCCGCAGCGCCGCCCAACGCAACCACGACGCGCTGACCGCCGCCCTGCGCGCGCTGCTCTGCTCGGGCACGCTGGGCCAGCACAACGGGCTGCCCGCCTCGATCATCGTCACCACCACCCTGGCCGAACTCGAAGCCGCCGCCGGACGCGGGTTGACCGGTGGGGGCAGCATCTTGCCCATGAGCGACGTCATCCGCCTCGCCCGCCACGCCCGGCACTACCTGGCCATCTTCGACCACAACGGCAAAGCCCTGGCGCTGTATCACACCAAACGGCTGGCCTCCCCGGCCCAGCGAATCGTGTTGTACGGCAAGGAACACGGCTGCAGCGCCCCGGGATGTACGGTGGCCGGCTACTACAGCGAAGTCCACCACGTCACCGACTACGCGCAATGCCACACCACCGACGTCAACGACCTCACCTTCGCCTGCGGCTGCCAACACCGCATGCTGCACCCCGACGGCTGGACTACCCGCAAAAACACCAACGGCGAAACCGAATGGATCCCCCCACCCCACCTCGACCACGGCCAACCCCGCACCAACACCTACTGGCACCCCGAAAAACTCCTCCATACCGACGAGGAAGACGAGGATGACGACGACGACGGCGACGACGAGGAAGACGAAAGCCCCGCCTAGCGTCCCGGCCGGTAGTAGCCTCACAGCCACCGATCGGGGGCAAGGAGGCACCAGGTGTCGTATGTCCTCGCCACGCCCGAATGGTTGTCGGTTGCTGCCGAGGATCTGGCCGGGATCGGGTCCGCGGTCGACGCGGCGAACGCAGCGGCCGCGAACTCCACGACGTCGCTGCTGGCGGCCGGCGCCGACGAGGTGTCGACGAGCATCGCCGGCCTGTTCGGCGCGCACGGCCTGGCATTCCACGAGATCACCGCGCAAGCGACGCAGCTGCACGAAAAGTTCGTGCTCACCCTGCAGGCCAACGCCGGCACGTATCTGAGCACCGAGATCGCAACGGCCGAGTCGCTGTTGGGGTCCCCGCTCATCCCGGGCGCAGCGGCGGGTACGCGGATCACGGTTCCCGGCGCGGGACCGCTGTACTACCCGAACTTCATCACCGAGCTGCCGTACCTGGGGCAGTTGCTCTATGCGGGCAGCATCCCGGGCCCCATTTCCGTGTCGATCCTGCAGGGGTACGACCTGCTGAACCACGCCATCGGCGAGAACTGGTTCCCCGGCACCACTTCTCAGGTGGTCAATTACCCGGCCAGCATCGGCTTCATCAGCGGGAGCCTGGCCGCTCCCGGCGTCAACGAGGCCCTCGCCATGGGGCAGCGGGCGCTTAACGACCAGATCTTCAATGCCTTCGCGAACGGCAGCGGTGCACCGGTGCGCATCGCCGCGCTGTCGGAGGGAACGCTCGTCGTCAACCGCGAATTGGCCGCCCTGGCGGCAGACCCGACCGCTCCACCGCACAGCGCCCTGCAGTTCGCCCTGTTCAACGGCCCCGAGACCGGCCTGTTCCACATTTACCTGCCGAACGGCGTGACCGTGCCCTTCGTCGACTACACGTCGCAGGGGCTGCCGAACACCCAATACGACGTCAGCGTGGTGTTCGGCCAGTACGACTTTTTCGGCAACCCGCCCGACCGGCCCTGGAACATCCCGGCGTGGGTCAACGCGCTGGCCGCCGGGATCTACCACCACAACACCACATCGCTGGCCTCGATGTCGGACGCGGTGCAGGTGTCCAGCACAACCACTTCCCTCGGCGGCACCATCACCACCTACATGGTCCCGTCACCGACCCTGCCAATGTTGTTGCCGCTTCAGCAGATTGGCGTCCCGCAACCGATCGTCGACAACCTCAACTCGTTCCTGGAACCGATCGTCAACGACGGCTACTCGTCCCTGACGCCGAACGCGGGGCCGTACTTCTCCCAGGGCGTGCTGCAAGGCTTGCCCCCGCTGCCGAACCTCTTCTCGTGACGTAAACGAACTACGCGGCCAACGCAGCCCGGATGCACACGGTCACGTACGGCAGCGCCAGACCGTTCGAATTCGCCAGCGCCGGATGGGTGGCCAGCAACTGGCGCACCTGGTCGAGCGTGCGGGTGCGGACCTCGGTCGGCGAGGTGATGCAGTAGCTGCGCGACGCCACCAGGTCGATCAACGCTTGCGGCGTAAGGTAATTCGTCCACTCGACCTGATGCCGCTCGGGCTCGGTGAATGACGCCGACAACGACACGTCGAAGCGGCCCCGGTCCCCGTCGGAGCCGATGATCTCGCCCAGCTCGCGCACCCAGCCCAGCCGCTCGTCGCGGGTGTTCCACACCAGTCCGAGCCGCCCGCCGGGCCGCAGCACCCGGGCCACCTCCGGGATGGCGCGCTCGGGATCCACCCAGTGCCACGCCTGCGCGACGACCACGGCGTCAACGCTGTTGTCCTCCAAAGGAATCTCTTCCGCGGTGCCCAGCAGGGCGCGGGTCTCCGGCAGCGAGGAGCGCAGCACCTCGAGCATGTCCGGAATCGGGTCGACGGCCACCACGTCCAGGCCACGCTCCACCAGCCGGGTGGTCAGCTTGCCGGTGCCCGCGCCCAGATCGAGCACGCGGCGCGCGCCGCGCGGGATCAGCCAGTCGATCGCCTCCGGTGGATAGGAGGGGCGGCCACGCTCATAGGCGGCGGCCGCGGAGCCGAACGAGAGCGAGCGTTCCTGGCTGGAGCGGATCACCGCCGACCCCGATCAGCCGAGTCCGCCAAATCGAGCGTCTTTCGGATCAACTTGCCGACGGCCTCGGACTCCACCAGGAACCCGTCGTGCCCGCAGATGGAGTCGACGACGTGCAGCTCGGAGCAGCCGGGCAGCAGCTCGGCCAGCTCCTCCTGCAGCCGCAGCGGGTAGAGCCGGTCGGAGGTGATGCCCCCGACCACCACCGGCACCGGGCATCCGCGCAGGGCGCGCTCGACGCCGCCGCGGCCGCGGCCGACGTCGTGACTGCTCAGCGCCTCGGTCAGGACGACGTAGCTGCCGGCGTCGAAGCGGGCCAACAGCTTGTCGCCCTGGTGCTCCAGGTAACTCTGCACGGCGTAGCGGCCGTCCCCGCCGCCCTGCTTGGCGTTGGCGAAGCGGGTGTCCAGCTCGACCTCGCCGCGGTAGGTCAGGTGCGCGAAGCGGCGGGCAATGGTCAGCCCGGCGTCCGGCGACTGCCCGGTCTCGTAGTAGTCGCCACCGTGCCAGCTCGGGTCGGCCTTGATGGCCGCGACCTGCGTGGCCTGCGTACCGATCTGGTCCGCGGTGGCGCGCGCGCCGACCGCGAGCAGCAGCCCCGCCCGCACCCGGTCGGGGTGGCCGACGATCCACTCCAAAGCCCTTGCGCCGCCCATGGATCCGCCGACGACGGCGGCCACCCGGTCGATCCCCAGGGCGGCCAGCGCGGCGACGTCGGCCTCCACCTGGTCACGCACCGAGATCAGCGGAAACCTTGAGCCCCAAGGCTTTCCGTCCCGGGCCAGCGAGCTGGGGCCGGTGGAGCCACGGCAGCCGCCGAGCACGTTGGTGGCCACCGCGCACCAGCGGTCGGTGTCGATCGGCGCTCCCGGCCCGGCCACGCCGTCCCACCAGCCGGGCGTGGGATGCCCGGGCCCGGCGGGCCCGGTGATGTGCGAATCGCCGGTGAGCGCGTGCAGCACCACCACAACGTTGTCGCGCGTCGGCGACAGCTCGCCCCAGCGCTGCACCGCGATGCAGACGTCGTCGATCACCGCACCGCTTTCGGTGGTCAGCGAGCCGATGTGGACGAGGCCGATCTCGCCTTCGGCGGGCAGCGTCTGCGTCGGGACGTCGGAGATCGTCATGTCGAAACCCCTCAGAACGCCGCCACGGCCTGCGGGTCGGCCGCCCCGGCACCGATCTTGCGGGCCGCGGCGAAGCCGAGCTCCAAATCGGCCAGGATGTCGTCGATGCCCTCGATGCCGACGGCCAGCCGCACCAGGCCGGGGCTGACGCCGGTGGACAGCTGCTCCTCGGGGCTCAGCTGGGCGTGGGTGGTCGACGCCGGGTGGATCACCAGCGAGCGCACGTCGCCGATGTTCGCGACGTGGCTGTGCAGCTGCAGCGCGTTCACGAACGCCTTGCCCGCCTCGATGCCGCCGGCCAGCTCGAACGCCAGCACGGCCCCGGTTCCCTTGGGCGCCAGCTTCTTTCCCCGCTCGTACCAGGGCGAGCTGGGCAGCCCCGCGTAGTTGACGGACACGACGCCGTCATGGGCCTCCAAGAACTCGGCGACCCGCTGCGCGTTGGCGACGTGCCGCTCGACGCGCAGGCTCAGCGTCTCCAGGCCCTGCGCCACCAGGAAAGCGTTGAACGGCGCGGCGGCCGACCCAAGGTCGCGCAGCAGCTGCACGCGGGCCTTGAGCGCGTACGCCGGCGGCCCCAGCTCGGCGAATACCACGCCGTGATAGCTGGGGTCGGGCGTGGTGAATCCGGGGAAGCGGCCCTGCGTCCAGTCGAAGGTGCCGCCGTCGACGATCACGCCGGCGATGGCGGCGCCGTGCCCGCCCAGGTACTTGGTGGCCGAGTGCACCACGATGTCGGCGCCCTGGGTGAACGGCTGGATCAGGTAGGGCGTCGCGATGGTGTTGTCGACGATCAGCGGCACGCCGTTGGCGTGGGCGACCCCGGAAACCCCGGGCGTGTCGAGGATGTCGATCTGCGGGTTGGAGATGGTCTCACCGAAGAACGCCTTGGTGTTCGGGCGCACCGCGGCCTGCCACGAATCGAGGTCGTCGGGATCGTCGACGAAGCTGACCTCGATGCCGAGCTTCGGCAGCGAATAGTGGAACAGGTTGTAGGTGCCGCCGTAGAGCCGCGGGCTGGACACGATGTGATCTCCAGCACTCGCGAGGTTCAATATGGCGAATGTCTCAGCCGCCTGGCCGGAGGACAGGAACAGCGCGGCCACCCCGCCCTCGAGCGCGGCGATGCGTTGCTCGACGACGTCGGTCGTCGGGTTGCCGATCCGGGTGTAGATGTTGCCCGGGACCTCGAGCCCGAACAGCGCGGCGGCGTGCGTGGTGTCGTTGAAGACGTAGGACGTGGTCTGGTAGATCGGCAGGGCGCGGGCGTTGGTCGCGGGGTCGGGACTCTGGCCGGCGTGGACCTGCTTGGTCTCGAACGACCAGTGCGCGGTCGGATCTGCCTCGGGGCTGGTTTCGTTGTTTTCAGAGCTCACTGCGGTGTGCTTTCTTCTCAGAAGGGCATGAATTCGGGTAGCGGGAAGTGCGCGGTCGAATTACCGACGGCAGACAAAACGACGCGAATGAGCTTGATGAATGCGCATCACGTTTCCCCTCTAGTCAGGGGTCCGGTATGGCGGACCCGCGCTTGCCGCGCAGCCTGTGGCTACTAGACCTGGTCTTTCACCCGGGGCACCCCACCGCGGTTGGAGGGTTGCCGGCCAGCAAGCCGGGGCTTAGCGCTGGCGCTCATGACCGATGTGAAGCCTATCTCATAGCGGCTCGCCCATGCCAACGGAGATGCCAACAGAGATGCCAACACAGATGCCAACAGACCGGCTCGCCTGCGGGTCGACACCTGTCCAAACACCCTTGATAACGTGGCAACCAGAACGCTGAGAACCGATCCAATGACGCCGGGAGATGGACCGTGTGCGCCGAACAGCCGACCGTCATCTACACGCTGACCGACGAGGCGCCGCTGCTGGCGACCTACGCGTTCCTGCCGATCGTGCGAGCCTTCGCCGAGCCGGCGGGCATCAAGATCAAGACCAGTGACATCTCCGTGGCCGCTCGGATCCTCGCCGAGTTCGGCAACTACCTGACCGAAGAACAGCGGGTGCCCGACGACCTGGCGGAACTGGGCGAGCTGACGCAGCGGCCCGACACCAACATCATCAAGCTGCCGAACGTCAGCGCCTCGGTGCCCCAGCTGATCGCCGCCGTCAAGGAGCTGCAGGGCAAGGGTTACCAGATCCCGGACTTTCCGCAGAGCCCGAAAACCGACGAGGACAAGGAAATTCGCGCCCGGTATGGCAAATGCCTGGGCAGCGCTGTGAACCCGGTTCTGCGGCAAGGCAACTCGGACCGGCGTGCGCCCAAGGCCGTCAAGGAATACGCGCGCAGGCACCCGCACAGCATGGGGGAGTGGTCGCCGGCCTCGCGCACCCACGTCGCCACCATGCGACACGGCGACTTCTACCACGGCGAGAAGTCGATGACGCTGGACCGGGCGCGCAACGTGAAGATGGTGCTGCGGACCAAGGGTGGGGAGACCCTGGAGCTCAAGCCGAAGGTCGAGCTGCGCGACGGCGACGTCATCGATTCCATGTTCATGAGCAAGAAGGCCCTGGTCGAGTTCTACGAAGAACAGATGCAGGACGCCTACGAGACCGGCGTGATGTTCTCGCTGCACGTGAAGGCGACCATGATGAAGGTCTCCCACCCGATCGTCTTCGGCCACGCCGTGAAGGTCTATTACAAGGAGGCGTTCGCGAAGCACCAGGAGCTGTTCGACGAGCTTGGCGTCAACGTCAACAACGGGCTGGTCGACCTCTACGACAAGATCGAATCGCTGCCCGCGACGCAGCACGAGGAGATCATCCGCGACCTGCACGCCTGCCACGAACACCGCCCCGAGCTGGCGATGGTCGATTCGGCCAAGGGCATCACCAACTTTCATTCGCCCAGCGACGTGATCGTCGATGCGTCGATGCCGGCGATGATCCGCGCCGGCGGCAAGATGTGGGGCGCCGACGGGCGGCAGAAGGACACCAAGGCCGTCAACCCCGAGTCGACCTTCTCGCGCATCTACCAGGAGATCATCAACTTCTGCAAAACCCACGGGCAGTTCGACCCGACGACCATGGGCACCGTCCCCAACGTCGGCCTGATGGCGCAGCAGGCCGAGGAATACGGCTCGCACGACAAGACATTCGAGATCCCCGAAGACGGCGTCGCCGACATCGTCGACCTCGACACCGGGGAAGTCCTGCTGACGCAGAACGTGGAAGAAGGCGACATCTGGCGGATGCCGATCGTCACCGACGAGGCGATCCGCGACTGGGTGAAGCTGGCCGTCACCCGGGCGCGGAACTCGGGCATGACGGTGGTGTTCTGGCTGGACACCGAGCGGCCGCACGAGGTCGAGCTGCGCAACAAGGTCAAGAAGTACCTCAAGGAGCACGACACCGAGGGCCTGGAAATCCAGATCATGCCGCAGGTGTGGGCCATGAGGTACACGATCGAGCGCGCGATACGCGGGCAGGACACCATCGCCGCGACCGGAAACATCCTGCGCGACTACCTCACCGACCTGTTCCCGATCCTGGAGCTCGGCACCAGCGCCAAGATGCTGTCCATCGTGCCGCTGATGTCCGGCGGCGGAATGTACGAAACCGGGGCGGGCGGTTCGGCGCCGAAGCACGTCCACCAGCTGGTCGAGGAAAATCATCTGCGCTGGGATTCCCTCGGCGAGTTCCTTGCTCTGGGAGCGTGTTTCGAGGACGTCGGCATCAAGACCGACAACCCGCGCGCCAAGCTGCTCGGCAAGACGCTGGACGCGGCGATCGGCAAGCTGCTGGAGAACAACAAGAGCCCGTCACGCAAGACCGGCGAACTCGACAACCGCGGCAGCCAGTTCTACCTGGCGCTGTACTGGGCCGGGGAACTCACCGCGCAATCCGATGACGACGAGTTGCGCGAGCACTTCGCCGCGCTGGCCGAGGAGTTGAGCAAAAACGAGGACGCGATCGTGGCGGAACTCGCGGAGGCGCAGGGCGAGCCGGTCGACATCGGCGGCTACTATCGCCCGGACCCGGAGAAGACGACTGCCGTAATGCGGCCGAGCAAAACGTTCAACGAGGCGCTGGCAGCTTCGCAAGCCGCCAAGGGCTGAGAGCCGCGAGAAGAAAGTCGAACTCGATATGTCTGACGAATCCAAGATCAAGGTCAAGGGCCCAGTGGTCGAGCTCGACGGCGACGAGATGACCCGCGTCATCTGGAAGCTCATCAAGGACATGCTGATCCTGCCCCATCTCGACATCAACCTGGAGTACTACGACCTGGGCATGGAACACCGCGACCGCACCGACGACCAGGTGACGATCGACGCGGCCTATGCGATCAAGAAGCATGGCGTCGGCGTCAAGTGCGCGACCATCACGCCGGACGAGGCGCGGGTCCACGAGTTCAACCTGAAGAAGATGTGGCTCTCGCCCAACGGGACCATCCGGAACATCTTGGGCGGCACCATCTTCCGCGAGCCGATCGTGATCTCCAATGTGCCGCGCCTGGTTCCGGGCTGGACCAAGCCAATCGTCATCGGCCGGCACGCTTTTGGCGACCAGTACCGCGCGACCAACTTCAAGGTCGACAAGCCCGGCACCGTCACGCTGACATTCACGCCGGCCGACGGCAGCGAGCCCATGGTGCACGAGGTGGTGTCCATCCCCGAGGACGGCGGCGTCGTGATGGGGATGTACAACTTCAAGGACTCCATCCGCGATTTCGCGCGCGCCTCGTTCGCGTACGGCCTGAACGCCAAGTGGCCGGTGTACCTGTCCACCAAGAACACCATCCTCAAGGCCTACGACGGCATGTTCAAAGACGAGTTCCAGCGCATTTATGACGAGGAATTCAAGGAGCAGTTCGAAGCCGAGGGCCTGACCTACGAGCACCGGCTCATCGACGACATGGTGGCGGCCTGCCTCAAGTGGGAGGGCGGCTACGTGTGGGCGTGCAAGAACTATGACGGCGACGTGCAGTCCGACACCGTCGCGCAGGGCTACGGCTCGCTGGGGCTGATGACGTCCGTGCTGATGACGGCCGACGGCAAGACGGTCGAGGCCGAGGCCGCGCACGGCACCGTCACCCGTCACTTCCGGCAGTATCAGGCCGGCAAGCCGACCTCGACCAACCCGATCGCCTCGATCTTCGCCTGGACGCGGGGCCTGCAGCACCGCGGCAAGCTGGACGACACCCCCGAGGTGATCGAGTTCGCCCAGAAGCTCGAAGAGGTCGTCATCTCCACCGTCGAGGACGGCAAGATGACCAAGGATCTCGCCATCCTCATCGGCCCCGAGCAGGAGTACCAGAACAGCGAGGAGTTCCTGAACTCCATCGCCGAGAACCTGGAAAAGGCCCTAGCCGGCTGACTCCTCGCGGCCCGCGACCGGGCAATGCTCCTCGATGAATTCGGTGATCACCCGGGTGATGCGCTCGGGCGCCTCGAACATCGGAATGTGTCCCACGCCTTCCAGCTTGGTGACCTGGTGACTGTCCTTGGGCAGCTGGTCGGTGAAATGCCGGCTGAACCGGGGGGACGGCAGGATCCGGTCCTTCTCGCAGATCACCAGATGGGCCGGGACGGCGTTCTGCGCGACCTCCCGCAGGCCGTGCAGCAACAGCGCCTTGACCAGCAGCTGGAAGTACGCCGGGCAATGTGCGACGTCATCGATGCAGCCGAGCAGTTGAGCGTCGCTGACGCCGTCGGGCTTGGCGCTGATCGCGTAGGTGGCCATTTGCCGGCTGAACGGCAGGCGCAGCACCTTGGGGCCGAACGCCCAGGCCGCCACCAGCAGGGGGATGCCCAGGACGAACTTGGCGATCACCTCGAACTTCGCCGGGGTCCAGCGCGTCCAACCGCCGGCCGGGGCGATGCCGGTGACGCTGCGCGCCCGGCCGCGGCGCTCCAGCTCGAAGGCGACCCAGCCGCCCAGCGAGTTGCCCACGATGTGGGCGGTCTTCCAGCCCAGTTCGTCCATTTGCTGCTCGACGTGGTCGGCGAGCACGTCGGACGACAGGAACCAGGTCCCGGCCTTCGGGCCGCCGTTGTGGCCGGCCATCGTCGGGGCGAAGACCTCGTAGCGGCCGGTGTCGGCCAGCTGCCGCGCCACGTCCTCCCACACCGCCTGCGACAGCAGGAACGGGTGCAGCAGGAGGATCGGTTCTCGGGACCCTTCTCCGGAACCTAGGTGGATCGGCGGACGGCTCCCCACGTTGCTCCCCATACAGCCCGACAGTAATGGCGGTACCGCCGGTACTGCAAACAACGGCCGGTCCGCGCGTGAAAAGATCGGGGAATCATGAGCACCGCTACCGGATCCAGCCGGCTCTTCTCCGGCGTGCAGCCCACCTCCGACTCGCTTCACCTCGGTAACGCGCTGGGCGCGATCACCCAGTGGGTGGCGCTGCAAGACGACCATGAGGCGTTCTTCTGCGTCGTCGACCTGCACGCCATCACCATCCCGCAGGATCCCGAGGCGCTGCGACGGCGCACCCTGGTCACCGCCGCGCAGTACCTGGCGCTGGGCATCGACCCCGAGCGCAGCACGGTCTTCGTGCAGAGCCACGTGCCCGCCCACACCCAGCTGGCGTGGGTGCTGGGGTGCTTCACCGGCTTCGGCCAGGCGTCGCGAATGACACAGTTCAAGGACAAGTCCACGCGCCAGGGCAGCGACTCGACCACGGTCGGCCTGTTCACCTATCCGGTGCTGCAGGCGGCCGACGTGCTGGCCTACGACAGCGACCTGGTGCCGGTGGGCGAGGACCAGCGCCAGCACCTCGAGCTGGCGCGCGACGTCGCGCAGCGGTTCAACAGCCGTTTCCCGGACACCTTCGTCGTCCCCGACGTGCTCATCCCCAAGGTGACCGCCAAGATCTACGACCTGGCCGACCCGACGTCGAAGATGAGCAAATCGGCGGCCACCGATGCCGGGCTGATCAACCTGCTCGACGATCCGGCGTTGTCGGCCAAGAAGATTCGCTCCGCGGTGACCGACAGTGAGCGCGAGATCCGTTACGACACCGAGGCCAAGGCGGGCGTGTCGAACCTGCTGACCATCCAGTCGGCGGTCACCGGGGTCGGCATCGACAAGCTCGTCGAGGGCTACGCCGGGCGCGGCTACGGCGACCTGAAGAAGGACACCGCCGAGGCCGTGGTCGAATTCGTGAGTCCGATCAAGGCGCGCGTCGACGAATTGATGGCCGACCGTGCCGAATTGGAGTCGGTGCTGGCGGCCGGGGCGCAGCGCGCCGAGGAGGTCGCCGGGAAAACCGTTCGGCGGGTTTACGATCGGTTGGGGTTCCTTCCGGTACCGGAATAGGGTTACGCATGAGCGAGCCGGCCAAGCCAGGCATCCTGGATCGGCTGCGTGCCCGGTTTCGATGGCTCGACCACGTTATGCGCGCCTATCAGCGTTTCGATGAGCGCAACGGTGGGTTCTACGCCGCCGGCCTCACCTACTACACGATCTTCGCGTTATTCCCCTTGCTGATGGTGGGTTTCGCGGCGTTCGGGTTCCTGCTGTCGCGCCGCCCGCAGCTGCTGAGCACGATCGACGACCACATCCGGTCCGCGGTGACCGGCGCGCTTTCGCAACAGCTGGTCGACCTGATGAATTCGGCGATCGACGCGCGAACCTCGGTCGGACTGATCGGGCTGGCCACCGCCGCCTGGGCGGGCGTGGGCTGGATATCGCACCTGCGGGGCGCGGTGACCGAGATGTGGTGGGACAAGCGCATCGAGTCGCCGGGGTTCCTGCGCAACAAACTCTCCGACCTGCTGGCGATGGTGGGGACGTTCACCGTGGCGCTGGCCACCGTGGCGCTCAGCACGCTCGGGCACGAGGCGCCGATGGGCGCGGTGCTGAGATGGCTTGGCATACCGCAGTTTTCGGTGTTCGACTGGCTGTTCCGGCTGTTCTCGATAGTGATCTCGTTGTTCGTGTCGTGGCTGCTGTTCGCCTGGATGATCGCCCGGCTGCCGCGCGAGAAGGTCGACCCGGTCGCCTCGATGCGGGCCGGCCTGCTGGCGGCGATCGGCTTCGAGGCGTTCAAGCAGGTGGCGTCGCTTTATCTGAGGGCGGTGCTGCGCAGCCCCGCTGGGGTCGCCTTCGGCCCGGTGCTGGGCCTCATGGTTTTCTCCTACGTCACCGCATACCTGGTGCTGTTCGCCGCCGCGTGGGCCGCCACCGCGTCCGACGACCCGCGGGCCAAGCACGTGGACCCCCCGCCGCCCGCGATCATCGCCCCGCGGGTGCAGCTGGACGAGGGACTGTCCACGCGTCAGACGCTGACCGCGGTGGGCCTGGGAGCCGCCGGGGCGTGGGCGTTCTCCCGGCTGGCCCGCCGGCTGCTCACGCAGGGAAAATGACTCCTGCTTTACACTCGGTACGCGAGCAGCTGCGCAGCGCGCGGTGACCTGCGTCACACAAGGAGCTACCTGTCCCATGAGTACGGGCGAATTCGAGTTCGTCATCGTTGGTGCGGGCTTCAGCGGCATCGGTGCGGCGATCCAGCTCAATCGGCTCGGGTACCAGGACATCGTCATCCTCGACCGCGAGGACGACCTCGGTGGTACCTGGCATGTCAACCGGTACCCGGGCCTGGCCGTCGACATCGCTTCCACCACCTACTCGTACTGGTTTGAACCCAACCCGTACTGGTCCCGCCTGTTCGCCCCCGGCCCCGAATTGAAGCGATACGCCGAGCACGTAGCCGACAAATACGACGTGCGCCGCTACATGCGGTTCAACACGGTCGTCGAAGGCGCGCGCTGGGACGAGGACGCGCACAGGTGGCGGGTGGAGTTGGCGGGCGGCGAAACGCTGACGGCGCGTTTCCTGATCACCGCGACCGGGTTCCTGTCGCAGCCGCGTACCCCGGACATTCCCGGCATCGAGAGTTTCGCCGGCAAGGTCATCCACACCACGGCCTGGGACGATGACTACGACCTCGAGGGCCGCCGCGCGGCAATCATCGGAACCGGGGCGACGGCGGTGCAGTTGATCCCCGTGCTGGCCGGCAAAGTCGCCGACCTGACCGTGTATCAGCGGACGGCGATCCATGTGGTTCCCAAGATCGACTTCGCGATTCCCGCCTGGCTGCAGCGGGTGTTCGCCCGGGCGCCGAAGGTGCAGCGGCTCGTTCGGCATCTGACCGACTTCTTCTTCGAAATCATGATCGTGACGGGTGTGCTGCATTTCCGCACGTTCCGACGGCTGACCATCGTCGCCGCGGACCTGGCCAAGATCAGCCGGTTCGTCTCGATACGGGACAAGGAGCTGCGCCGCAAGCTAACGCCCGACTACGACTTTGGCTGTAAACGGCCCACGTGGTCCAACAGCTACTACCGCACCTTCACCGAACCGCACGTGCACTTGGAGACCAACAGCATCGAGCGGATCGAGCCCGACGGCATCGTCACCGCCGACGGGCGCAAGACCGTCATCGACACCCTGGTGCTCGCCACCGGTTTCGATTTGTGGGACGCCAACTTCCCGGCGATCGAGATGATCGGCCGGCAGGGCCGAAACCTCGGAAAGTGGTGGCGCGAGAACAGGTTCCAGGCCTATCAGGGGATGTCCGTCCCGTACTTCCCGAACTACCTGAGCCTGGCCAGTCCGTACGGGTTCTGCGGCCTCTCGGTCTTCAACAACGTGGAGTACCAGATGCGGCACATGGACCGGCTTTTCGGTGAGCTGCAGCGGGTCGGCGCGACCGAGTTCGAGGTGACCGAGGAAGCAAACACCCGCTTCCTGGACCAGATGACCGAGCTCCTCGACGACACGATTTTCTACGCCGGCAATTGCGCCACTTCGCGCTCGTACTACTTCAACAGCAGCGGCGAAGCGAGTCTGCTGCGGCCGACGCCGACGGAAAACGCGGTCGAGGAAGCGTCAAGCTTTCCGTTGAGTGACTACGCGATCCGCTAACCCGCCGACCATTCGCCGCGCACCATGACGGCGCTCACCTCCGAGGCGCCGTCCAGCACAACCAGATTCGCGTCGTGGCCCGTCCGCAGGGCGCCCACCCGCTCGAGGCCCAGCGCGCGCGCCGGCGTCGTCGCCGTCATCCGCACGGCGGCGGCCAGCCCCGCGTCTCCCGCGTCCGAGGCGGCCGCGTCGCGGAAGAGCCGATCCATGGTGGCGGTGCTGCCGGCGATCGTGGTCGTTCCGTGCACCCGCGCGACGCCGGACACGACGTCGACCGGCACCGCGCCGAGCCGAAACGTCCCGTCGGCGCAGCCGGCCGCGGCCAGCGCGTCGGTGACCAGCGCGACGCGGTCGGGCCCCGCGGCCGCGACGACGGCGCGCGCCACCTCGGGGTGTACGTGCACGCCGTCGGCGATGAGTTCGACGGTCACCCCCGGGTCGCGCAGCAGCGCGAGGGCGGGCCCCGGTTCGCGGTGGTGCAGCGGCGGCATCGCGTTGAACAGGTGGGTGCCTACCGTGGCGCCCGCGGCGATGGCGCGTTGGGTCTGCTCGTAGGTCGCGTCGGTATGGCCCACGGCCACAACCACGTTCGCGTCCAGGAACCGCCGGATCGCGTCGTCGGCTCCCGGCAGTTCCGGCGCCAGCGTGACCATCCGGACGGCGCCGCCGCCGGCGGCGAGCACGGCGTCGATCTCGGCGGGGTCGGGGTGGCGCATCCGGGTGGGGTCGTGCGCGCCGCACCGGGCCGGGCTCAGCCACGGCCCCTCCAGGTGGATGCCCGCGACGGTGCCCCGCTCGGTGGCCGCGGCGAGCGCGCGGACGCCGGCGATCAGCTCGGCCGGCGCGGCGGTGACCAGGCTGGCGAGCGTGGTGGTGGTGCCGTGCCGCTTGTGAAAGTCTGCGGCCGCGTCGATGGTGTCGGGCGCGATGGAGGCCTCGGTGTAGGAGGCGCCGCCGCCGCCGTGCACGTGCATGTCGACAAAGCCCGGCACCACAACGCAATCCGGGAAATTCCGGTCGGCCGGCCCGGGCGGTGGGCCGGCGCCGCACGCGCGGATCCGCCCGCCGGACGTCTCGAGCCATCCCGGCCGGCAGACCTGCCCGTCGAGAATCATCGTCCCCGCCGAGATCAGTCCCATCGGCCGCCGTTTTCCCAGAAGTGCCTGATGTCCTCGAGCTGGCGTCCCTTGGTTTCCGGGGCATACCGGTAGACGAAGCCGAAGGCGATCAGCGTGAGGACCACGAAAACCGCGAAAGTCCCCGCGCCGCCCAGCGAATGCAACAGCGTCAGGAAAACGGCGGCGATGATCGCGTTGGCCACCAGGTTGGAGGTGAGCATGGTGCTGGAACCGATGGAGCGCAGCCGCGTCGGGAAGCTCTCGCTCGCGTACACCCAGCCCAGCGAGCCGAAACCCGCGGTGTAGCCGAAGATGAACAGCAGGATGCCGGCGAACCCGAAGACCAGGCCGGCGCCGCCCAGGCGGCCCTGGGCGAACACGGCCATCAGGACGAGGTCGGCCGCGATCATCATGGCTATGCCGCACAACAGGATTGGGCGCCGGCCCACCCGGTCGACCAGCAGCAGCGACGTGCCGACGGCCGCCAGCCCGGCGATCTGCACCAGTGCCGGCAGGGCCAGCAGCGCGAAATTGCCCGTGAAGCCCATTGCCTCGAATATCCGGGGGCTGTAATAGATGATCGCGTTGATGCCGGTGATCTGGATCAGGAAGCCGAGCGTGACCACGAATACGGTGGCCCGCCGATACGGCGGTCGCAGCATCTCGGAAAAGCCGCCGCTGCCTTCGCTCAACGCGGTTGTTATCTCGGCCAGCTCTGCGTCGGTGTTCGCGGTCGGCTCCGCGCGCAGCAGCGCGGCGCGGGCGTCGTCGACCCTGCCCTTGAGCACATACCAGCGGGCCGTGTCGGGCATCCGAATCAGCAAGGGCAGCAGCAGCATTGCGGGCAGGGCGGCCAGTCCCAGCATCCACCGCCAGGCGTGCGCGCCGGCCAGCAGGTAACCCGTCAGGTAGCCGACGACGAGTCCGCTGACGATCGCAAGTTGATAGGCCGTCAACAGCGAGCCCCGCACCGCGGCCGGGGCCGACTCCGCCACGTAGACCGGCACCACCACCACCGTCACGCCGATCGTCAGTCCCAGCAGGAAGCGCGCCGCCAACAGCATCGGCAGCGAGACCGAGAACGCACCGAGAAGCGCGAACGCCGCGTAGGCGACGAGGATCGCCACCACCGATTTCTTGCGGCCGATGGCGTTCGCGAGCACACCGGCGCCGAGCGCGCCGACGATCTGGCCGATCACCACCATCGTCGTCAGCAGCTCCTGCTGCCGGGTGGTGAGCCCGAAGTCGTCGGTGACGAACAGCTGCGCGCCGGCGATGATCGACAGGTCGTAGCCGTAGATGACGCCGACGCTGGCGGCGGTGAGTCCGAGCGGCAGCCCCCGCCGTGATCTCAACGGTGCTGCGGTCGGCGGTTCATTGAGCGTGCGACCATGATCAAACTAAACACGATGACGGTGCCGATCGCGGCGACACCCACCCGCACCGGCAGCGCGTCCGCTGACGGCATCAGCGGGGCGGCCTGGGCGCCTTGTCGGTCGGCGGCGCCGTCGTGTCGGGTGGGCATCAGCGACGGGTCGGGTTCGATCAGCGTGCCGACCTGGGTGCCCTGCGGCGTGGAAAACCCGTAATCCAGCAGGTGCGCCGCCTGCTCCCACGGCGCGATCGGCTGCCGCGTCCCGTGCAGCAGCACCGCCATCAGCCGCCGCCCGTCGTGGTTGGCCGCGCCCACGAACGTCTGCCCGGCGTCGTCGGTGTAGCCGGTCTTGCCGCCCAGCGCGCCCGGGTACTTGTAGAGCAGCTGGTTGTCGTTTTCCAGCTCGTAGCCGGGATGGTCGCCGTGGCCGGGGAAGTTGAAGGTCCGGGTCGCGACGATGTCGGCGAAGGTGGGGTTCTGCCAGGCGTAGCGGTAGAACAGGCCGATGTCGTAGGCCGACGTGCTCATGCCGGGGCCGTCCAGCCCGGACGGGGTCGCCACCCGGGTGTCGCGGCCGCCGAGCTTGGCGGCCAGCACGTTGATCTTTTCCAGCGCCTGCTGCATCCCGCCCAGCTGCACCGCCAGCGCGTGCGCCGCGTCGTTGCCGGAGTGCATCAACAGGCCGTGCAGCAACTGGTTGACGGTGAACACGCCGCCCTCGGTCACGCCGACCTTGGTGCCCTCGGCGGCCGCGTCGTCGGCGGTGCCCTGAACGGACTTGTTCAGCGGCAGCGCGTTGATGGACGCCATGGCGACCAGCACCTTGATGATGCTGGCGGGGCGGTGCCGGCCGTGCGGGTCCTTGGCGGCGATCACGGCGCCGCTGTCCAGGTCCGCCACCAGCCAGGCGTCGGCCGACACGTCGCCCGGCAGCGGCGGCGTCCCGGGTGCCGCGACGACGCCGCAACCGCCCAGGGCCTCGCCGCCGACCGGCTTGGGGGGCACCGCCAGCGGGATCGGCGGGTCACCGGCGGTCGGGACCTCCGAGGAGTCCACCGCGGGCGGGGTGTTCACCTGATACGGGCAGTTGGGCGGCCCGGCGTTGGGGCCCGGGGTCGGTTCGGCGGACGCGAGCGGCGCAGCGATCGGCGCGGCGGCCAGGGCGCCCACCAGGAAAAGCGTCGCTGCCAGGCACGACGCGGAACGTAACAGGGTCATTGTGTGAGCAGACTAGGCGATCCGGCACCGAAATTCCGGGTGCCGCGCTGTGACTGATGGGGCGGATGTTACAAAGCCGCCCGCGTGCGGGGGTGCGGCGGCGGCCCAGTACGCTGACACCATTCAAAGCAACGGGTTTTGGTCGAAATGGCGGCGCGACGGCGATGGCCCGCGGTCGCTGGAGCAACTGCTCAAGCAGGTCGAGAAGGGCACCCAGGTTCGCAGTTCCGGGCACGAGCGAATCCTGGAAGAGCTGAAGTCGCATCGCGACAGCGCGGAGGGCGCCGACCTGAAGTCCGCGCTGACCTGGCTGTGCAACGCGCAGACCCGGCTGGGCAGCGACCCGACCACGGCCCATTCCCGCGAGGTGCTGCTGGCCGCGTACGAGGTCAAGCGGGTCCTCGCTACAGCCGGCCCGACTCCTCGCTGAGCACGCCGCGCAGGGTGGCCTCGATGGTGTCGAACTCGGGTTGGCCGCTGATCAACGGCGGCGCCAGCAAAATCACCGAATCGCCGCGGTCGTCGGTGCGGCAGTACATCCCGGCCTCGAACAGCGCCGCGGACACCCGGGGCAGCAGCGCCCCGCGTTCGTCGTCGGTGAAGGTCTGCTTGGTGGCCCTGTCCTTGACCAGTTCGACGCTGTAGAAGTACCCCTCGCCGCGCACGTCGCCGACGATGGGCAGGTCGTAGAGCTTCTCCAGGGTGGCGCGGAAGCTGGGCGCGTTCTGTTTGACGCGTTCGCCCAGGCCCTCGCGCTCGAAGATGTCGAGGTTGGCCAGCGCCACCGCCGCCGATACCGGGTGCCCGCCGAACGTATAGCCGTGCGGGAACATGGTTTTGGCGTCGTCGAACGGCTCGAACAACCGCTCGCTGGCGATCATCGCGCCCAGCGGCGAGTAGCCGGACGTCAGCCCCTTGGCGCAGGTGATCATGTCGGGCACGTAGCCGAAGTCTCCGATGTCTGATGAACAGGCGAACATCGACCCGATCCGGCCGAAGGCGCAGATCACCTCGTCGGAGACCAGGAGCACGTCGTAGGCGTCGCAGATCTCGCGCACCCGCTCGAAATAGCCTGGGGGAGGCGGGATCGAGCCGCCCGCGTTCTGCACCGGCTCCAGAAACACCGCGGCGACGGTCTGGGGTCCCTCGAATTCGATCGCCTCGGCGATCCGGTCGGCGGCCCAGCGCCCGAACGCCTTGGGGTCGTTGGCAAACGGCTCGGGCGCGCGGTAGAAGTTCGTGTTCGGCACCCGGAAGCCGCCCGGGGTTACCGGTTCGAACGGCGCCTTGTACTTCGGCAGTCCGGTGATCGCCAGCGCGCCCTGGGTGGTGCCGTGGTAGGCGACCGCCCGCGAAATCACCTTGTGCTTACCGGGTTTGCCGGTCAGCTTGAAGTACTGCTTGGCCACCTTCCAGGCGGTCTCGACGGCCTCGGTGCCGCCGGTGGTGAAGAAGATCCGGTTCAGGTCGCCCGGGGCGTAGCGCGCGAGGCGCTCGGCGAGCTCGACCGCGGGCGGGGTGGCGTAGCCCCACAGCGGGAAGTACGCCAGCGTGCTCGCCTGCCGGGCGGCGACCTCGGCGAGTTCGGCGCGCCCGTGGCCGACCTGGACCGTGAAAAGTCCGGACAGCGCGTCGAGGTAGCCCTTGCCGCGGTCGTCGAAGATCCTGACGCCCTCGCCGCGGGTGATGATCGGCGGTGCGATGCCGGGACCGTGCCGGGCGAAGTGCAGCCACAGGTTGTCAGTCATCTCGTCCGCGAGCGTAGCCTCGCGATATGACCGCGGCGCAGCAGGTTGGCGAGTTCGAGGCGCTGCGACCGCATCTCATGTCTGTCGCCTACCGGCTGACCGGCACGGTGGCCGACGCCGAGGACATCGTCCAGGACGCCTGGCTGCGCTGGGACAAGCACGACAGCGAGATCAACGACCTGCGGGCCTGGCTGACCACCGTGGTGAGCCGGCTCGGCCTGGACCGGTTGCGGTCGGCCGCGCACCGCCGCGAGACCTACACCGGCAACTGGCTGCCCGAGCCGGTGGTCACCGGCTTTGACGGGGCGGACCCGTTGTCCGCGGTGGTGGCAGGCGAGGACGCCCGGTTCGCGGCGATGGTCGTGCTGGAGCGCTTGTCGCCCGATCAGCGGGTCGCGTTCGTGCTGCACGACGGGTTCGCCGTGCCCTTCGCGGAAGTGGCCGAGGTGCTGGGCACCAGCGAGGCCGCCGCGCGCCAGCTGGCGTCACGGGCCCGCAAAGCCGTCGCGGCGGAACCGGCTCCGATATCCGGGGCGCCCGATCCCGCGCACAACGAGGTGGTCGGCCGGCTGATGGCCGCCATCGCCGCCGGCGACCTGGAGGCGGTCGTCTCGCTGCTGCATCCGGGCGTGACGTTCACCGGCGATTCGAATGGCAAGGCGCCCACCGCCGTTCACGTCATTCAGGGATCGGACAAGGTGGCCCGGTTCATCTTCGGCCTGGCCCGCCGCTACGGCGACGCTTTCTTCACGGCGAATCAGCTGGCGCTGGTCAACGGCGAGCTGGGCGCCTACACCGCGGGGAGCCCCGGCGACGACGGGCACTGGGAGATGCGGCCGCGGATCCTGGCGATGACGGTGCGCGACGGAAAGGTCTGCGCGCTATGGGATATCGCCAACCCCGACAAGTTCACCGGCTCGCCCCTGGCCGGTCGGTCCTGAGGCCACGGCGAGGCCCAGGCGCAGCGCCCCGGCGGCTTCGGCGGCGGCCTCGGCGAACCGGCCGCCCAGGCCGACGAAGTTGAGGTACGCGTGCGGCAGATCCGGCTGCCGGCTGAGCGCGACCGGGACGCCGGCGGCCCGCAGCTTGTCCGCGTAGGCGACCGCGTCGTCGCGGATCGGATCGAAACCCGCCGCTGCGATGTAGGCGGGCGGCAGGCCGGTGGCGTCGCCGTGCAGCGGTGACAGCCGCGGGTCGCGCGGATCGGTCTGCGCCGGAATGTAATTGGCCAGCGCCCACCGCAGGTTCCGGTCGGTGAAGGTAGAGCCGCCGGCGAACAGGTCGTGCGAGGGCCGGCGGCCGGCTAGGTCCGTCGGGGGATACATCAGCAGCTGGAACGCCGGGATGGGGCCGCCGCGTCGCACCGCCTGTTGCGCGGTCACGGCCGCCAGGTTGCCGCCGGCGCTGTCGCCCCCGACCGCGACGCGGCCGGGGTCCGCACCCAGGTCGGCGGCGTGGCGGTGCGCGTGTTCGAACGCGGCGATCGCGTCCGCCACGGCGGCGGGGAACGGGTGCTCGGGTGCGCGCCGGTATTCGACCGACAGCACGCGCACGCCGGCGTGGCATGCCAGGTAGCGGGCGACGGGGTCGTGGCTTATTCGCGAGCCGACCGAGAAGCCGCCGCCGTGGAAATACACCAGCAGCTCCGACGGCTCGGGCAGGCCCGCGGGGGTGTAAAGGGTGGCCGGGATGTTGCCGTGCTCGGCGGGGATGGCGATCTCCCGCGTCGGGATGGGCAGGGGTGATTGGTAACTCATGAGCCGGGGCAGTTCGTCATACCGCGCGCGGGCCTGCTCGACGGGATCGGTGAAAACGTCGGAGCCCGACGAGTTTTTGAGGCGAAGCATCAGCTGCGCGTCGAGCGCCATCTCCTGCCCGTCGATGCGCACCGGTGGTCCCGCCAGCAGCCTGCGGACTGGCGTGGGCAACGCGAAGATGGCCCGGACCACGGCAGCGCGAATGCCTAACGATGCCATGGTGTTTCCTCCTTGCTAGCCGAGAACCGCATGACGTGGCCGAGCAGCCCAGACCGCAATGCGACGGCGAGCCCGTTCTTTTCGCATTCGACCCGGAAGTCGTGCGGCACGATCAGCCGATGCGGGGAGCCGTCCAACCGGTGAAACAGGCCGGCCAGTGGGGTGCGCACCAGGTCGTAGCCGACGAAGGCCCCTCCCGGCCGCAATACCCGGGCCACCTCGGCGACCGCGCGTTCCCAGTCGATGATGTGATGCAGCATCAGGCAGCTGACGACGGAGTCGAAGGACTCGTCGGGGAAGGGCATCGCGGTGGCGTCGGCCGTCCGCGTCGACGCGTTGGGGAATTCCCGCAGCCGTGCGGCGGCGGCCCGCGTCATGTGCGGGTCGATGTCCATTGCGACCCAGGCAAGTTCGGTGTTCTTCGAGAGGGCTTTTCGGGCAACGGATCCGGCCCCGGATCCGATCTCCAGCACGTCGCGGCCCAGTCGCTGGGCGTGCAGCTGACGCGCCATCAGCGGGCTGCCGGAACGACCGACGGCGCCGCAGCAGAAGGCGCGTTCGAATGCTGACATCGCGGGCATGTCCCAAGCGTGGGTCACCCGCGACGGGAACGCTTGTACGGATCCGTCAAACGGATTCGCGAACCGCCCGCGCGAGCTCGTGTGGGGCCGAACCGGTCATCTCCCAGCACACTCTGTTGGCGTGCGAGCCGTCGGCGAACCCGGCCAGGTGGGCGGCGTCGGTGACGGAGCGTCCCTCGATGAGGTGGCCCATGGCGGTCATCAGCCGCGCCCAGCGGATCGTCGCCGACATCGACACGCCGGTCTGTTGCCGGCACAGGCGCCCGAGGTAATCCGGTGACAGCGCAACGGCATCCGCGACCGATGCCACGTCAATGTGGTCCGGCACCCGGCTCGACACGACCTCGATCGCCTGCCGCAACTGCGGGTGCACGGACCGCGGCCCGTCTTGCCGTCCGCACAGCCGGGCGACCAGGAAATCCGCCGCGGCGTGCGGGCCGTCCCCGTCCAGCGACACGGCCGTCGCCTCGGCCAGCGATCGTCCGTGCTCGGCGACCCAGACACCGTGGCGCGCCGCCGCATTCAGCGCGACGCCCTGCGGCGTCTGCAGCCCGAAGTACAGCGTCAACGCCCGGGATTTCGCCTCGGAGCGCACCGCATGCCGGACACCGCTGCCGACGACGACCAGCCGGCAGACGTCGCGCCGGTCGCCCGCGCGGGCAACTGTCAACGGACCCTCGGTGCCGACCGTGACCTGGACCGCGGGGTGGTGGTGCGGCGCGAGATCGGAGAATGCGCCGGCCACCATGAGCCGACCCGGGCCCAAGTCCCAGACGCGCATGCCGCCACTCTAGCGCTGCGCCGGAGCCTCGTCGGAATCCGTAATCCATGGGATGCGGCACGCGCCACCGGAATTGAAGCCCTGCTCGGTGATGCCCAGCGCGGAGTTCACCCGCGCCCGCATGTTCTCCAAGCCGATCTGGTAGGTCAGCTCGAACACGCCGGCGTCGCCGAAGCGGGCGCGCAGGTCGGCGACCTGCTCGTCGGTGACGGTGTGCGGGTCGGCCGTCATTGCGTCGGCGTAGGCGATGGCCGCGCGTTCGTCGTCGCTGAATGCCGGTGAGGTGGCGTAATTGTCGATCTCCCTGAGGCGCTCCATGTCGAGGCCGTCCAGGCGCTGCAGCATGGAGCCGAAGTCGACGCACCACGAGCAGCCGATCTGGCGCGCGGTCCAGTACACCGCCAGCTCGCGCACGCTGATCGGAAGCGTCTTGGACGCCCGGTCGACCATCGTTTCGTGCACGGCGCCGGCGATCATCAGCTTGCGGTGATGCGCGGACACGGCGAACGGCTCGGGAACCTGACCGTAGCGGCGCTTGGCCACCCGGTACATGGCGCGGGTCAGCAGCCCGGCGCGGTCGGGTGGCAGGGGCTCGATGCGGGTTTTCTGTGTCATACCCCTCAGACGGGATGGGGTGCGAAAGTGTGACACATACCTGCGGTATGCGGCTACTGTCTCGACCGGGTGGTAGCGATTGGAAGTTGACGATGACCGCGCTGTTTAGCCGGTGGTGGCGGGCCGACCAGTACGACTGGCTCTCCGGTTACCTTGCGTCGCGGGGCATCAGCGGTGCCACCCGGGCCGTGCTGGCATTCATTTCGGCGTCGATGGTGTTGTGCCTGCTCGCGCTGCTGGCCGGCCCGGACGGTCCGCACGGAGCGGTCCCGGTGGCGATGATGTGGGCCGCCGTCGGCGGCGGGGTGGCGGGGGTGGTGCTGTGGATAAGCCGCTGGCCCACGCGCACGCAGTCACTCATTTTCGCCATCACCTGCAATACGGCCGTCGCCCTCGCGTGCCTCGCCCACCCGAACCCGCTGGCCGCGCTGATCGGGTGCGTCGCCTTCGCGACCTTTGGCGCCTACATGGCGTTCTTTCACGCCACGGGATTCGTGCTGTACAACTTCGCGGTGGCCGCCGCCGTGGGCTCCTGGGAGGCGCTGTCGCTGGCCAGGTTGGGACACCCCAGCCTCGCGGGGGTGGATTTGTGGCTGGTGATCGAGGTGAACATCGCCCTGCCGCTGGCCATTCTGATCCTGGTCCGCGCCCTGGCGGGCGATCTGCTGCGCGCCGACCGCGATCCGCTGACGGGCCTGCTCAACAGGCGCGCGTTCGCGCACGAGGCGCTGGGGATGATGCTGGCCCGCCGGGGCATCGACTCCCACCTCGTGGTCATGCTGATCGACCTCGACCACTTCAAGGCCCTCAACGACAGGTCCGGCCACGCCGCGGGGGACCATGCGCTGGTCCAGGTCGCCCAGGCGCTGCTGGCCGCTGCCGACGACCAGGCGGTGGTGGCGCGCAGCGGCGGAGAGGAATTTCTGTTGGCCGGGACGTCCGCGGGCTGCAACGCCGAGTCGTTGGCCGCGCGGATGTGCCGGGCCATCTCGGCCTCGACCGCGGGGGTCACCGCGAGCATCGGCACCGCCTGCGCCCGCCTGGACGACGCCGCGGCCGACCCACAAGCGCTGCTGAAGGAGTTGATCAGCGCCTCGGACGCCGCGATGTATCGGGCTAAACGGTTGGGCGGCAACCGAAGTCATCACCACGAGCTCTGCTGAGCCGCCGGCTGCTCACTCCCCGAGGTCGAAGTGGTTTCCCACTAAGAGGTCCGGGTACCCGATCTCGACCCCGCCGGCCAACCGGTGCGGCAGGGTTCGAGAGGGTGAGGAGACAGTGATGACCTCTCAAAATGATCAGGAATCAGAAAACACGCGCCTGGAGCACTTCGACGATCCCGAATTGGGCAGCGGCGCGCGCGACACCGGTTCGGATACCCCGGAGCATGGCACCGGGGACCGTCCGGTCGGAACTGTAGACGAGGACGCCAACCCGCCGATGAGCGATCCGAGCGCGTCGGACACCTACAGCGGCACCGGGGAGTTGCCTCCGCAAGACACGGGGAGTGCCGTCCCGCCGTACGAGGGACGTCAACAGGGCGCCGCGGTCGACGCCCAGGGCGCGGGCGGCGCGGCGGGCCCAACGGCGAATCCGGATTACAAGTCGGCCAGCCCGTCGGATACGCCCGGCGGCGCGACGCAGTCGCCGGCGGACGAGCAACCCGCCGCACAGATGCCGGAATCCGACCGCGACGACGACCGCGTCGGGCCGGCGCACGTGGCCGGGACCGGCCGCGGCGAAGACAAGCCCTGACCCGTGGCGCCCGGGGGGTCTAGCGCGAGAACATGGTCGCGCGCTTGACCTCCTGGATCGCCTTGGTCACCTCGATGCCCCGTGGGCAGGATTCGGTGCAGTTGAACGTGGTCCGGCAGCGCCACACGCCGTCGACCTCGTTGAGGATGTCGAGGCGCTCGGCGGCGGCCTCGTCGCGGCTGTCGAAGATGAAGCGGTGCGCGTTGACGATCGCCGCCGGGCCGTAGTAGCTGCCCTCGTGCCAGAACACCGGGCAGCTGGTGGTGCAGCACGCGCACAGGATGCACTTGGTGGTGTCGTCGTAGCGGGCGCGGTCGGTCGGGCTCTGGATGCGTTCCCGCGTCGGGGGGTTGCCGGTGGTGATCAGGTACGGCTTCACGGCACGGTAGGCGTCGAAGAACGGCTCCATGTCGACGACGAGGTCCTTCTCCACCGGCAGCCCGCGGATCGGTTCGACCGTGATGGTCAGGGATTTCCCCGGTTTGTCGGGCAGCAGGTCGCGCATCAGCACCTTGCAGGCCAGCCGGTTGACGCCGTTGATGCGCATGGCGTCGGAGCCGCACACGCCGTGCGCGCAGGACCGCCGGAAGGTCAGTGTGCCGTCGAGGTAGCTCTTGATGTAGATCAGCAGGTTGAGCATCCGGTCGCTGGGCAGGCAGGGCACCCGAAAGCTTTGCCAGCCGCCGGTTTTCGCGAAGGCATCGGGCTGGTCGGGGTTGAACCGGGCGATCTTCACGGTCACCATCACCGCGCCCTCGGGAACCGGCGGCAGGGGCGGCTCCAAAGTCTCGACCTCTGTTTCGGCCGTCATCAGTACTTCCGTTCCTTGGGTTCGTAGCGGGTCTGCACCACGGGCTTGAAGTCCAGCGCGATGTCGCTCAGCAGGTCGGTGCCCTGTTTGTAGGCCATGGTGTGGCGCATGTAGTTGACGTCGTCTCGGTTCGGGTAGTCCTCGCGGGCGTGGCCGCCGCGGGACTCCTTGCGATTCAGCGCGCCGACCACGGTGACCTCGGCCAGCTCCAGCAGGAAGCCGAGCTCGATGGCCTCCAGCAGGTCGCTGTTGTAGCGCTTTCCCTTGTCGTGCACGGTTATTCGTGAGTAGCGCTCCTTCAGCGCGTGGATATCGGTGAGCGCCTGCTTGAGCGTCTCCTCGGTGCGGAACACCGCAGCGTTGTTGTCCATCGACTGCTGCAGCGCGCCGCGGATGTCGGCGACGCGCTCGTTGCCGTGCTCGGAGAGGATGTCGGCCACCCACCCGACGACCATCGCCTCCGGCTCCGGCGGCATGTCGACGAAGTCGTGCCCCCGCGCGTAGTTCACGGCGGCGATGCCGGCCCGGCGGCCGAAGACGTTGATGTCGAGCAGCGAATTGGTGCCCAGCCGGTTGGCGCCGTGCACCGACACGCACGCGCACTCACCGGCCGCGTACAGCCCCGGGACCGTGGAGGTGTTGTCCCGCAACACCTGTCCCGTGACGGTCGTCGGGATGCCGCCCATCACGTAGTGACAGGTCGGGTAGACCGGCACCAGCTCGTGCACCGGGTCCACGCCCAGATAGGTCCGGGCGAACTCGGTGATGTCGGGCAGCTTGGACTCCAGCACGTCCTCCCCGAGGTGGCGGACGTCGATGTACACGTAGTCCTTGTGCGGGCCGGCGCCGCGGCCCTCCAGGACCTCCAGCACCATCGAGCGCGCGACGATGTCGCGCGGCGCCAGGTCGACGATCGTCGGCGCGTAGCGCTCCATGAAGCGCTCGCCCTCGCCGTTGAGCAGCCGGCCGCCCTCGCCGCGCACGGCCTCGGAGATCAGGATCCCCAGCCCGGCCAGCCCGGTCGGGTGGAACTGGTGAAACTCCATGTCCTCCAAGGGAAGTCCCTTGCGGAAGACGATGCCGATGCCGTCGCCGGTAAGCGTGTGCGCGTTGGAGGTCGTCTTGTACATGCGGCCCGACCCGCCGGTGGCGATGACGACGGCCTTGGCGTGGAAGACGTGGATCTCGCCCGTCGCGAGCTCGTAGGCGACCACGCCGGTGGCCACCGGCCCGGTCGGCGTCTGGGTGAGCACCAGGTCCAGCGCGTAGAACTCGTTGAAGAACTGCACGTCGTGCTTGACGCAGTTCTGGTACAGCGTCTGCAGGATCATGTGGCCGGTGCGGTCCGCGGCGTAGCAGGCCCGGCGCACCGGGGCCTTGCCGTGGTCGCGGGTGTGCCCGCCGAAGCGGCGCTGGTCGATGCGGCCCTCGGGGGTGCGGTTGAACGGCATCCCCATCTTCTCCAGGTCGAGCACCGCGTCGATGGCTTCCTTGCACATGATCTCCACGGCGTCCTGGTCGGCGAGGTAGTCGCCGCCCTTGACGGTGTCGAACGTGTGCCACTCCCAGTTATCGTCCTCCACGTTCGCCAGCGCCGCGCACATGCCGCCCTGGGCGGCGCCGGTGTGGCTGCGGGTCGGGTAGAGCTTGGTCAGCACCGCGGTCCGCACCCGCGGCCCCGCCTCGACGGCGGCGCGCATCCCGGCACCGCCCGCGCCGACGATCACCACGTCGTATCGGTGTTGCTGGATCAAGGCTCTCCTTTCAGGACTTTCAGGAGATGTTCGGGTCGAATGTCACCAGCACGTAGGTGCCCAGCACCAACGTGAACCCCATCGACAACAGCAGCAGGCTGTTGAGCCAGAACCGGGTGGAGTTCTTGCGGCTGTAGTCGTCGATGATGGTGCGCAGCCCGTTGCCGCCGTGCAGCTGCGCCAGCCACAACAGCGCCATGTCCCACATCTGCCAGAACGGCGAATGCCACCGCTGGGCCACGTAGTTGAAGTCGATGCGGTACACGCCGTCGTCCCACATCAGCATGATGAACAGGTGCCCGATGGCCAGGAACACCAGCGCGATCCCGGAGAACCGCATGAATAGCCACGCGAACTTCTCGAAGTTGGGGATGCCGGCGCGCCGCCGCGGGGAGCGGGGATTGTCCAGGCTGGCGGGACGGTCGTAGAAGCGCTGCTTGACCGGCGCCGTCTGGCCGCGCCCGAGCTGAAGGTCCGGGCTGCTCATCGCAGGTGCTCCGCGATGTGGATGCCGGTCACCACGCCGGCCGGCACCATCAGCAGCAAAAAGACGACGATGACGATCAGGAACATCAGCCGCTGGTAACGGGGCCCCTGCGACCAGAAGTCGATCAGGATGACCCGGATGCCGTTCAGCCCGTGGAACAGCACCGCGGCGATCAGGCCGTACTCCATCAGGCCGACGATCGGGGTCTTGTAGTCGCCGACCACCGCGTTGTAAGTCTGCGGGCTCACCCGCAGCATCGCGGCGTCCAGCACGTGGACGAACAGGAAGAAGAAGATCGTCGCGCCGCTGATGCGGTGCAGCACCCACGCCCACATGCCGGGGTCGCCCCGATACAGGGTCCGGGGTGGTCGCCGCTTGCGCGCGGCGGCAGTGCTCACCAAGTCCCCACCGCCTTAATAGAACAGTTAGCCGGACAAGTCAGCCTAACCCTGCCAGCTGGCAGGCCGGGCCGTACAGCCGCCGGGCGAAGTGTCGTGTCGGGGTTAGTCTGGCTGTCTTGTATCGGCCCGTCGGCGAGCGGAGTGGATATGCCTGATGTCGATTGGAAAGCGCTGCGCGACAACGCGATCCGGGCCGCGACGGGGGCTTACGCACCCTACTCGCGGTTCGCCGTGGGCGCGGCCGCACTGGTCGACGACGGCCGCGTGATCACCGGGTGCAATGTGGAGAACATCTCATATGGCCTTGGTCTCTGTGCCGAGTGCGGGGTGGTGAGCGCCCTGCACGCCACCGGCGGCGGCCGGCTGGTCGCGCTGGCGTGTGTGGACGCCCGGGGGGCCGCCCTGATGCCGTGCGGGCGATGCCGTCAGCTGCTGCTCGAGCACGGCGGGCCGGAGTTGCTGATCGACCATCCTGCCGGGCCGCGCCGCCTCGGCGAGTTGTTGCCCGATGCCTTCACCGCCGACCTGCCGCGGGAACTGCCTTGAGCGACATCACATTTGACGGGGCATTTGACGGAGCCTTCGACGCGCCGACGGTGATCCGGACCAAACGCGACGGTGGGCGGCTGCCCGACGCCGCCATCGACTGGGTGATCGACGCGTACACGCACGGCCGCGTCGCCGACGAGCAGATGTCGGCGCTGCTGATGGCGATCGTGTGGCGCGGCATGGACCGCGGCGAGATCGCCAGGTGGACGGCGGCCATGCTGGCCTCGGGCGCGCGGCTGGACTTCGGCGACCTGGGCGTCCCGACCGTCGACAAGCACTCCACCGGCGGCGTCGGGGACAAGATCACCCTGCCGTTGGTGCCCGTCGTCGCCGCCTGCGGGGCCGCCGTGCCCCAGGCATCGGGACGCGGGCTCGGGCACACCGGCGGCACCCTGGACAAGCTGGAATCCATCGCCGGGTTCACCGCCCAGCTGTCTACCCGGCGGATCGCAGAACAGCTCCGCGACGTCGGCGCCGCGATCTTCGCCGCCGGCGAGCTGGCCCCGGCCGACGCCAAGCTCTACGCGCTGCGCGACGTCACCGGCACCGTCGAGTCACTGCCGCTGATCGCCAGCTCGGTGATGAGCAAGAAGCTGGCCGAGGGCGCGGGCGCGCTGGTGCTCGACGTGAAGGTCGGATCCGGGGCGCTGATGAGCTCGGAGGCGGCCAGCCGCGAGCTGGCGCACACGATGGTCGAGCTGGGCGCGGCGCACGGGGTGCCCACCCGCGCGCTGCTGACGGACATGAACCGCCCGCTCGGCTCGACGGTCGGCAACGCGCTCGAGGTCGCCGAGTCGCTGGAGGTGCTGGCCGGCGGCGGGCCGCCCGACGTGGTGGAGCTGACGCTGCGGCTGGCCGCCGAGATGCTCGACCTCGCCGGCCTCGGCGACCGCGATCCCGCCCGCACGCTGCGCGACGGCACCGCGATGGACCGCTTTCGCCGGCTCGTCGCGGCCCAGGGCGGCGACTTGTCGGTACCGTTGCCGATCGGTTCGTGTTCCGAGACCGTGACCGCGCACCGGGGCGGCACAATGGGCGATATCGACGCGATGGCAGTGGGTCTGGCAAGTTGGCGGCTCGGCGCGGGCAGGTCCCGTCCGGGCCATCCGGTGCAGTTGGGCGCGGGAATCAGGATCCACCGCCGCCCCCGGGAGCCCGTCGCGGCCGGCGAGCCGCTGTTCACCCTCTACACCGACACCCCCGAACGCTTCGACGCCGCGCTGGCCGAGCTGGCCGGTGGCTACAGCGTCGAGGACACGCCGCCGGTTTCCCGGCCGCTGATCATCGATCGGATCGCCCAGTGATCGAACTGAACCAGATCAAAAAGGCGCCCAAGGCCCTGCTGCACGATCACCTCGACGGCGGCCTGCGGCCGTCGACCGTGATCGACATCGCCGGCCAGACCGGCTACGACGGGCTGCCCGCCACCGACGTCGACGAGCTGGCGAAGTGGTTTCGCACCCGGTCGCACAGCGGCTCGCTGGAGCGCTACCTGGAACCGTTCTCGCACACCGTGGCGGTGATGCAGACCCCCGATGCCCTGTACCGCGTCGCCTACGAATGCGTGGAGGACCTGGCCGAGGACTCCGTCGTCTACGCCGAGGTGCGCTTCGCCCCCGAGCTGCACATCGACCGCGGGCTGTCCTTCGACGAGATCGTCGACGCCGTGCTGGAGGGTTTCGCCGCCGGCGAGAAGGCCAGCGCGGCCGCGGGCCGGCAGATCAAGGTGCGGCTGCTGGTCACCGCGATGCGCCACGCCGCGGTGTCCCGCGAGATCGCCGAGCTGGCAATCCGGTTCCGGGACAAGGGCGTGGTCGGATTCGACATCGCCGGCGCCGAGGCCGGCAACCCGCCGACCCGCCACCTGGACGCCTTCGAGTACATGCGAGACCACAACGCGCGCTTCACCATTCACGCCGGTGAGGCGTTCGGGCTACCGTCCATCCACGAGGCGATCGCGTTCTGCGGTGCCGACCGGCTCGGCCACGGGGTGCGCATCGTCGACGACATCGAGGTCCTCGAGGACGGCCGCGTCCGGCTGGGTCAGCAGGCATCCATCCTGCGGGACAAGCGAATTCCGCTGGAGCTGTGCCCCAGCTCGAACGTGCAGACCGGCGCCGTCAAGAGCATCGCCGAGCACCCGTTCGATCTGCTGGCCCGCACCCGCTTCCGGGTTACCGTCAACACCGATAACCGACTGATGAGCGACACCACGATGAGCCTCGAAATGTCGAGGCTCATCGAGGCTTTCGGTTATGGGTGGAGTGATCTGGAGCGGTTCACCATCAACGCGATGAAGTCCGCCTTCATCCCCTTCGACGAGCGGCTGGCGATCATCGACGAGGTGATCAAACCGCGGTACGCGGTGTTGATCGGCTAGCCGCGCCTAGCGCGGCAACCCGGTGCGGTGGCGACGGCCCGTCACGGCCTCCCAGATCGCGATCAGGACGACGGCTGCGGCGACGCCGACGAAGAACGGAATCCAGGCGATCCCGCCGTTGGCGTTGTGGTATCCGAACTGCGCGGCCACGGCCGAGCCGATCAGACCACCGATGGCGCCGAGGACGACCGTCATGATCATGCCGATGTTCTGTTTGCCCGGCATAACCAGGCGTGCCACCAAACCGATGACCGCGCCCACGATGATGGCCAGGATGATTGATCCGATCATTGCAGCTCCTGTTGTCTTTACGGCGCCCCTTGCGGGCACCGTCTTGGAATGCGGGTTCCCCGAACCACCCGGCTTGTAACACAATTCGATGCGGTACAAACTCTGCTCATGGATCCCGAGCAGGTGCGCAAGGTCGCCTTCGGTCCGCCACCCACGGGTAAACGCGGTTACAACGAGGACCAGGTCGACGCGTTTCTCGACTGGCTGGAGGCGACGTTGCGGGATCCGGGCCGGGGAGCGCCCACATCCGAGCAGATCCGTGACGTCACCTTCTCCAAGCCGCCCATCGGAAAGCGCGGATACCACCGGGACGAGGTCGACGCGTTCCTCGACTTGGTCGCGCGGCAAGTCGCGGGACCCGGGGGTTCGCCATCCGAACCCGCTCCGGGCGGTAGGCCGCCGACCAGGTACACCATGAAGATCCAGCCGAACCTGTTCCTGTTCTGGACGCCGCAATGGCACGACTGGCGCTGGGACGACACGTCCGGCGGGTCCGGCGACGGTGTGCTCGACGTCGTCTTGGAATTCCTCTTCGACCTGCTGTGGAACTGGTTCCTGTGGAGGGTGTGGGCCGCCGTCGCGGGGTTGCTGGAGGGATGCGTCGCCGTCGCGCTCTCCCCGATCTCCCTGCTGACCAGCCTGCTCGGCGCGCGGCGGCACCGGCTGATAGCCGTCCCGAACGACGGCACCGACGCGTTGTTGCTGAGCCAGGGTTCCTGGTACGCCGTGCGGCGCGCCCGGGCCGAAGCGCGCGACCAGATCGCCGCCGGCGACGGCGTCCTGACACTGTAGGGCTGATGTTTATCGCTAAGGCGACAGCGGATCGACGGTGATGCCGATCGCCCGCACGGTGCTGGCCAGGTGGCTCTGGACGGCGCTCAGCGCGCCCGGCAGGTCGCCGTCGCGCAGCGCCTCCGCGATGACGCGGTGCTCGTCCATGATCGTCGTCATCCGGCCCGGGTCGCCGAACGCCGATTCGCCGATCATCCGCATCTGGCGGTCCCGCAGCGACGAGTAGAACCCGGCCAGGATGGCGTTGCCGGATTCCTCCTGCGTGACCGTGTGAAAGGCGCGGTCGGCGTCCAGGAATTCGCGCCAGTCGCCGGCCGTGGCGGCGTCGCGTTGCCGCTCCAGCTCGCCCGACAGCCGCTCGTACACCGCGGCGCGGGCGGCGGGGCCGCGCGCCACCACCTTCGTCGTCGCGAACTGTTCCAGGATCAGCCGCGCCTCGATCACGGAACGGGCCTCGTCGGGGGACACCGGGACGACGAGGGCGCCGCGCTGCGGAAACAATCGCAGCAGGCCTTCGGCCTCCAGCCGGAGGAACGCCTCGCGGACCGGGGTGCGCGACATGCCCAGCGCTGCGGCGACGTCGCCCTCGCTGATCAACTCCCCGCCCGGAAACTGGCCGGTGAGCACCTGCGCCTTGACGTACTCGAGGGCGCGGTCCTTGGCCGTGCCGGCGCGCGGGTTGGTTACAGCCACCATGCCGTCTTTGAGGCCTTTCTTGCAGCTAAGTCGTATCCCAGATGTGTCCCATGAAGGTACACCAAACGAACGCCGCCGGGCCCTCGCTTGACCACTGAGATACAAGAGAGATACGTTAGAGGTACAAGACGCACCTTAGCCGAAGGATTTCTGCCATGTCGACCTTGGGAACAGACCAATCGGTGGTCCCAAACCTGGACCCGACCGTCCCCGCGCCCATGACGAACGTCGCCGAGTTCGGCTTCGAGGGCCGGTTCGAAGACTGGGCCGACGACGCCTGCTATTTCGAGTACTCGAAGGCCGCCAACCCGATCGGGTCCGGACATGCCCCGCAGGTTCCGATTACCCGCTTCGGTCCGGAGGTCTACCTCGACCGGCCGACGGGCGTGTTCCCGCTGGACCTGTCGGGGCAGCTCGGCATCGACACCGGGCCGGCGACCAGCCCCGCCCTGCTGGCCAACTTCGTCCGCATCCGCGCCGGCGAGCAGATCGACGCCTGCCCGAACGCCACCTCGCAGCTGTACTACGTCCTGTACGGGCGGGGCTTCGCGGCGATCAACGGCCGGCTCGTCAAGTGGGAGAAGGGCGACTTCCTGACCCTGCCCGCCGGCAACGATTCGGTGTTCTACGCCGACGCCGAGGCCGTCATGTACTGGGTGCACGACGAGCCCCTGCTGCGCTACCTCGGCGTGACGGCCACCCAGCCCCGGTTCCGTCCCACCAAGTTCTGCCGGTCCGACGCGGTGGCGAAGCTGGAGGAGATCGCCGCCCGGCCGGGCGCCAACGAGAAGAGCCGGGTCAGCGTGCTGCTGGCCAACGCCAACCAGGAGCAGACGATGACCATCACCCACGTGCTGTGGGCGATGTTCGGCGTGCTGCCCCCGCAGCAGGAGCAGCGCCCACACCGGCACCAGTCGGTCGCGCTGGACCTGATCCTCGACGCGCCCCCGAGCGGCTGCTACACGCTGCTCGGCACCCGCCTCGACGAGCGCGGCGACATCGTCGACCCGATCCGGGTGGAGTGGCAGGCCGGCGGCGCCTTCACCACCCCGCCGGGCATGTGGCACGCCCACTACAACGAGACGGACACGCCCGCCCACCTGATCCCGATCCAGGACGCCGGGCTACAGACCCACTTGCGCAGCCTGGACATCAAGTTCACCCAGCGCCGGGATCTGGTCGCCGGCTGAGTCCATGCAGCCTCGTCGTTTGACGAATAGGGTGGCTGGACATGAAGCTGCCGCTGCTGGGACCCGTGTCGCTGACGGGCTTCCAGAACGCCTGGTTCTTCCTGTTCCTGCTGGCCGTGGCGCTGCTGACCGGGATCTACGTCGTGGTGCAGTTCGCCCGTCGGCGTCGGGTGCTGCGGTTCGCCAACATGGAGGTGCTGGAGCGGGTCGCGCCGCTGCGCTCCGGCCGGTGGCGGCACGTGCCGACGATCCTGCTCGCCGCGTCGCTGGTGCTGTTGACCACCGCCATGGCCGGGCCGACGTCGGACATCCGGATTCCGCTCAACCGGGCGGTGGTGGTGCTGGTCATCGACGTTTCGGAATCCATGGCGTCCACCGACGTCGCCCCCAACCGGCTGGCCGCCGCGCAGGAGGCCGGCAAGAAATTCGCCGATGAGCTGACGCCGGCCATCAACCTGGGCCTGGTCGAATTCGCCGCCAACGCCTCGCTGCTGGTGTCGCCGACGACGAACCGCGCCGCGGTGAAGGCGGCGATCGACGGGTTGAAGCCGGCGCCGAAAACCGCGACGGGGGAGGGCATCTTCACGGCGCTGCAGGCGATTGCCACGGTCGGCTCGGTGATGGGCGGCGGCGAAGGGCCGCCACCCGCGCGGATCGTGCTGGAATCCGACGGCGCCGAAAACGTGCCGCTGGACCCCAACGCGCCGCAGGGCGCCTTCACCGCGGCGCGGGCCGCCAAGGCCGAGGAGGTGCAGATCTCGACGATCTCCTTCGGCACGCCCTACGGCACCGTCGAGTACGAGGGCGCCACCATCCCGGTCCCCGTCGACGACCAGACGCTGCAGGAGATCACCAAGATCACCGACGGCCAGGCGTTCCACGCGGACAGCCTGGAATCGCTGGAGAGCGTCTATTCGACGCTGCAGCGCCAGATCGGCTACCAGACCGTCAAGGGCGACGCCAGCCTGGCCTGGATGATGCTGGGCGCGGTGCTGCTGGCGGGCGCCGTCCTGGCCGGCCTGTTCCTCAACCGGCGGCTGCCCGCCTGATCGCTCAGACCGGCAGGCGCCGGTTGATCAGCAACCCCAGCGCCGCCGCCATCAGCGCGACGACGACGCCCAGGCGCAGCCAGCCGGCGCTGCCGGGGCCGGGCACCGTGCGGAAGCCGATGTCGTTCTCGATGGCGTTGTAGCTCTTGTTCAGCTCGCCGATGTTGGTGGCGGTGTAGGACTGCCCGCCGGAGAGCTGGGCGATCTTGCGCATCTGGTCGGTCGACACCGGGACGGCGACGCGCTGCCCGTTCATCTCGATCTCCCCGCCCTTGGTGCCGAACGAGATCGTCGAGATGGGCACGCCCTGGTCCTTGGCCAGCCGCGCCGCGGTGAAGGCGCCGTCGTGCGGGTCGCTGGGGTCGGTCGGCTTGTTCTCGCCGCCGTCGGACAGCAGCACGATCCGCGCGGGCGGCGGCGTGTCCCCGCCGGTGATGGCCGCGGCGCCGACCGCGTGCAGCGCGGTGAAGATCGCCTCCCCGGTCGCCGTCCCGTCGGCGAACTCGAGCTTCTTCAAGGCCTCGAGGGTGGCCTCGTGCTGCGGGGTTGGCGGCACCAGCAGGTAGGGCGTGCCCGCGAAGCCGACCAGCCCGAGGTTGATGCCCGGCGTCAGCTGGCTGGCGAACTGGCTGGCCGCCTGCTCGGCCGCCTTGAGCCGGTTGGGTTCGACGTCGGTCGCGCGCATCGAGTTCGACATGTCGATGATCAGCACGACGCAGGCGCGGTTGCGCGGGATGCGCATGTCGTGCGTGGGCGTGGCCAGGGCGACGGTCAACAGGAACAGCGACAGCAGCGCCACCGCGATGGGAACGTGCCGCCACCACGACTGCGGCACCTCGGCCTCGGTGAAGCGGCGCAGCCGCTGCCGGCGGCGGGCCTGCACCACGACGTAGACGGCCAGCAGCGCCAGCGGGATCAGACCGAAGAGCAGCAGGCCCGGACGCTGGAATCCGTACAGGGGCAGTGGGCCGATGCCGGGAAGCGACACCTGCGCCAGTAAAGAGCAGTCTCGGTGGCCCGTCAAACGCGGCGCATTTCGCGCCTTTTTGGCGGCTTACTCCCGCCGGAGCCGCCCGTCGACGAACTGCTCCAACTTCTCCCACTCGCGCACGGCGGCCGCGTACGGGGGTGTGGGCTTGTCGACCGAGTCCGGCTCCAGCACGTGGCCCACCAGCTTGCCCAGCGGCCGGGCGGTGTCCAGCGCCTTGTCCACCGTGCTCTCCTCGGAGTAGTCGCCGATGTCGCGGAGCAGCTCGACGGCCAGCTCGAGCTGGTCGCGGTCCACGGCGTCGGGCCCCTCGGCGAAGTCGTCGGCCAGCCCGCTCAGCACGTAGATGTTTTCGTCGGTGATGTCCACCGCCAGTGAGCCGTCCGTGGCGGCCGTGCGGATGTCGTCGTAGGTGCTCAGGTCGGCCAGGTCGTGGTCGTGCTCGTCGGCCAGGTAGCGGGCCAGGGCCCGCTCCGAGCCGAACACGCTGATCCGCCCGTTGCGGCCCAGGAAGATCGGCCGGTCGTCCAGGTAGCAGCGCAGCGTGTAGAACGTCCCGGAGCTGGTGATGATGCGGATCGGATCGATGCCGACCTGCACCCAGAAGTCCTCGTCGCCGCCCAGCACCACGGTGTCGCCGGGCGCGCGGGTTTCCTCCTCGGCCTCCTGTGGCTCTTCCTCTTCGACCTCTTCGTCTTCGGCGTCGTCTTCGTCCAGGCCCGTGTCCTCGTCCTGGACGGCTTCCTCTTCGTCGGCCTCGGCCTCCTCTTCGGGCTCTTCGCGCTCCTCGGCCAGTTCCTCGGCGGCCTTGGCCGACGCGTCCTCGTCGACCTCGGGCGTGCTGATGATCTCCTCGATCGAGGCGAGGACGTCGTCCCAGCTGCGGCCGATCACCTCGGCGATCGCGTTCCAGCGCTTCTGGCCCGCCTTGCCGGTGAAGGTGTCGATGCCGCCGGCCACCGTGCCCAGGTTGGGGTTGCCGTTGAAGAACTTCGACACCGGCGCCAGCTCGCACACCGATCCGATCGACGACACGATCGCCAGCACGCCGGCGAGCGCGTTCACCGACTCCTCGGTCGGCTTCTCCGACACCAGTTCCTCGACGACGACCAGATCGAACTGCCGGTCCTCGCCGGGCTCGAAGGTGTGCGCGTGCGCCGACGTCAGGTCCGCCCAGCCCGGGTGGTCCGTCAGGTCGTTGTCGGCGCCGGAGCGCACGAACGCGACCAGGTCGGCGACGGAGGAGAACGCGTACAGGTCCTCGTCCTTGCCCAGGAACGCCTCCCACTCGTCTCCGGCGTCGCGCCAGCGGGGCGCCCACACGGTGTAGCGGTCACCGGCGGACAGGCTCAGGCGGATCGGCACGAGGTCAGCAGCCATGCGGCACACAATAGCGACGGGCGGCGCGGCCACCCGGCCCCGGGCAATCGATCTAGGCCCAGATCGTCGCGATCGGCGCGGCGCCGGCCGCGTAGCCGGTCTTCGGCAGCCCGTACATCTGCTCCAGCGTGGACAGCACGCTGTAGTGGTTGATCTGCTCGTTGTAGTTTCCCGGCTGCACGTGCGCGCCGTAGATCACGGTCGGGATCTGGTTGCGGGGGCCGCCGTCGTCCTCGTCCCACGTCACGATGAGCAGGCTGTTGTTGGCCACCGCCCAGTTGGCGTAGCCCGACAGCTCGCGGCTCAGCCACGCGTCGGCCTGCGCGATCGAGCCGTCGTGCATGTTGTCGTCGTTGTTGGGAATGACGAACGCCACCGTCGGCAGCGCGGCGTAGTTGCCCATCGGGAAGGCCGAGAACGGCAGCGAGTTGGCGGCCGGCACATTGCTGAAGTTGGCCCACGGCACGTGCTTTCGCGCGTACTTGCCGGCGCTGCACACCGTCGAACCCGGCGCGGGCAGGCCCTCGGCGTAACCGGCGAAGCTGTACCCGGCGGCCAGCAGTTCGGAAGCCAGGTTGGGGGTGGCGCCGCCGTCGACCGGGCACGAGTCCTTGGTCACCCCAAGGGTGCTGCCGGCGAACAGCGCCAGGTAGTTGGGCTCGCTGGGATGCGCCTCGGCGAACGACTGCACCATGTTCGCCCCGCCCGCGGCCAGCGCGTTGATGAACGGCGCCGACTTGTTGCCGATGATCGTGGTCGCCGCGCGGTTCTCTTCCACCACGATCACCACGTGCGCGGGCTGCGGCAGCGCGGCCGCCGCGAGCTCGACCCGCGGCGCCGACGGGACGATCGCCAGTCCCGCCAACGCCGCCGCGCCGGCCAGGCCTTTGATTGCGCTCAGCACGCCGGGAGTATATGGGCGGATCGGCCCGCCCGACGGCGCCGAGCGAGCGTGTCGGCGTTGCTACTCGCAATCGTTATATAGGGTCAAATCCCATGGACGTGCGCGTCATTGATCATCCGCTGGCCCTGTCTCGGCTGACGACGCTGCGCGACAAACGCACCGACAACGCGCACTTCCGGGCCGGGTTGCGGGAGCTGACCGCGATGCTGATTTACGAGGCCACCCGCGACGCCGCCCGCGAGACCTTTCCCATTCGCACGCCGCTTGCCGAGACGGTCGGCGTGCGGCTGGCCGACCCGCCCCTGCTGGTGCCGGTGCTGCGCGCGGGACTGGGCATGCTCGAACGCGCGCTGGAGCTGCTTCCGGAGGCGCGGGTGGGCTTCGTCGGCGTGGCCCGCGACGAGGAAACCCATTGCGCGACGGGATATCTCGAATCGTTGCCGGACGACCTGACCGCCGCGCCCGTGATCGTGTTGGACCCGATGCTGGCCACCGGCGGTTCGATGTGTCACACGATCGGGCTGCTACGGCAGCGCGGCGCGTCGGACATCACCGCGCTGTGCGCGGTGGCCGCGCCGGAAGGCGTTGCGGCGCTTGAGAAAGCGGCGCCGAACGCGCGGCTCTTCACGGTGGCCGTCGACGACCGCCTCAACGAGATCGCCTACATCGTGCCGGGCCTCGGCGACGCCGGCGATCGCCAATTCGGGCCGCGCTAGCTCACCAGCCCCGCACGTCCGAGACCAGCTCGTCGCGCAGCGCCCGGGCCCGGGCGCGGGCTGAGGCCAGGTCGTCCGTCGGCGCGCAGCGAATCTCCGCGTAGCACTTCAGTTTCGGTTCGGTGCCCGACGGGCGCACCACCACCCGCGCCGAGGTTTGCCCGTCGCCGCCGGTGAAGATCAGCGCGTCGGTGATGTCGGTGACTGTGGCGGCAAAGCCGGCCAGCCGGGCCGGCGGCGCCGCCCGCAGCCGCCGCATCAGCTCGGCGGCCTCGCCGGCGTCGGCGACGCGGCGCGACACCGCGGCGACGTCGTGCACGCCGTGGCGGCGGGCGAGGTCGTCGAGCGCGTCGGGCACCGAGCGGCCCCGGTCCTTCAGCGCGGCCACCAGGTCGCACACCAGCACCGCCGCGCTGATGCCGTCCTTGTCGCGCACGGCATCCGGGTCGACGCAGTGGCCGATCGCCTCCTCGTAGGCGTAGACCAGCCTGCCGCCCTGGACGCCCGAATCGGCGCGCGCCAGCCACTTGAAGCCGGTAAGGGTCTCGACGTGGGTGGCGCCGTGTTCGGCGGCGATCGACGCCAGCATCCGCGAAGACACCACGGTGCTGGCCACCACGGGCGTGCCGGGCCCTTCGTGAGACAAGATGTAATCGCCCAGCAGCCAACCGGTTTCGTCGCCGGACAGCATCCGCCAACCCGACCCGGTCGGGATGCCGACGGCGCAGCGGTCGGCGTCGGGGTCCAGCGCGATCGCGACGTCGGCGCGGGTGTCCTCGACCAGCGCGAGCAGCGCGTCGGTGGCCCCGGGCTCCTCGGGGTTGGGGAAGGCGACGGTGGGAAAGTCGGGGTCCGGCGCGAACTGGGCCCCGACCGTGTGCACCTGGTTAAATCCGGCGCGGCGCAACGCCTCCACCGCCACCGCGCCGCCCACGCCGTGCAGCGGTGTCAGCCCGACCCGCACGGACCCGGCACCGCGGCGCACCGCGGCCGCCCGCTCGAGATACCGCTCGACGAGGTCGGTGTGGGCGGGTTCCACGGCGCGCCTGGCGATCTGGTCGGCCGGGGGAGCCGCGGCCATCGCGGCCTCGATCCGGCGGTCGGTGGGGGAGACGATCTGGATGCCGCCCTCGAAGTAGACCTTGTAGCCGTTGTCGGCCGGCGGGTTGTGCGACGCCGTGATCTGCACGCCGGCGGCCGCGCCGGTGCGCCGCACCGCGAACGCGACCACCGGCGTCGGCACCGGTCCCGGCAGCAGCAGCACCGAAAAGCCTTCGGCGGCAAGGATTTCGGCGGCCACGGTGGCGAACACCGCCGAGCCGTGCCGGGCGTCGCGGCCGACGATCACCGGGCCCGGTTCGGCCAGCACCTGCGCGACGGCCCACGTCGCGCGCGACACCACCGCGACGTTCATCGCGTCGGGCCCGCCGCGCACCGGCCCGCGCAGCCCCGCGGTGCCGAAGGCGAGCGGGTGGGCGAACCGCACGGCCAGCTCGCCGGAATCCAGGGCGGCGAGCTCGGCGGCCGTCGTCGGGTCGGGATCGTGGGCGATCCACTCCTCCGGCGTCACGTCGTCACAGCCGGGCCACCACGTCGGCCAGCAACGCGCCCATCCGGCTGGCCGAGGCCGTCCCGGCGGCCAGCACCTCGTTGTGGCTCAACGGTTCTCCGGAGATCCCCGCGGCCATGTTGGTCACCAGCGACACCCCCAGCACCTCCGCGCCGGCCGCGCGGGCCGCGATGGTCTCGTGCACCGTCGACATGCCGACCAGGTCGGCGCCCAGCACCCGCAGCATCCGGATCTCCGCGGGCGTCTCGTAGTTCGGCCCGGGCAGGCCGGCGTAGACGCCTTCGGTCAGCTCCGGGTCGGCGGCGCGGGCGAGCTCGCGCAACCGCGGCGCGTAGGCGTCGGTCATGTCGACGAACTGCGGGCCGACCAGCGGTGAGCGCGCCGTGAGGTTCAGGTGGTCGCTGATCAGCACCGGCCGGCCGACCGCCAGGTCGGGGCGCAGCGCGCCGGCCGCGTTGGTGAGCACCACCGTCCGCACGCCCGCCGCGCAGGCCGCCCGCACCGCGTGCACGACGTGGCACAGGTCGTGCCCCTCGTAGGCGTGGACACGACCGACCAGCACCAGCACCCGATGGGCTCCGATGCGCACCGACAACAGCTCACCGGTGTGCCCGACGGCGGTCGGCGGCGCGAACCCGGGCAGCTCGGCCTGGGCCAGCGAGACGGTCGGGGGGCCGAGCGCGGCCACCGCCGGCCGCCATCCCGAGCCGAGGACGATGGCGACGTCGTGCTCGGGAACCCCGGTGCGCTCGGCGATGGCCCGCGCCGCCCGCCGTGCGAGCTCGTCGGGATCGGGCAGGGGTTCGGCCACAGTCGGCGAGCTTATCCCGGCGTATGTGAGGATCTGCCGTATGCGTCGTCGTGGGTGGTCGAATTTTCCTCTGGTGGTTGCCGTTGCGGTGTCGGCGGTCGTGATCGCGTGCGGCCGGGCGCCGGCGGCGGCGGCCGATCCGTGTCCCGATGTCCAGCTCATCTTCGCCCGCGGGACCGCCGAGCCGCCCGGCCTGGGGGCGGTGGGCGACGCGCTGTTCGCCGCGCTGCAGCCGGCCCTCGGGGCGCGCCACGTCGACGCGTACCCGGTGAACTATCCGGCCAGCTACAACTTCCTGACGACGGCCGACGGCGCCAACGACGCGCGCGACCATATCGCGCAGATGGCCCAGCAGTGCCCCGCGACGCGGCTGGTGCTCGGTGGCTTCTCCCAGGGCGCCGCGGCGGTGTCGATGCTGGCGGGGGTGCCGCCCCTTGGCGAGCGCATCGGCAACTTCGGATCGGCTCCCGCGCTGGATCCCGCCCTGGCCGACAAGGTGCGGGCGGTTGCGGTGTTCGGCAATCCCGGCAATCGCTTCAACACGCCGCTGTCGTCGACGGGCGCCTGGGCCGGTCGCGCCATCGATCTGTGCAGCGACGGCGATCCGGTCTGCGTCGTCGGCGGTCGCGACCGCGACGCGCACCACGCGTACGAAGTGCCGCCGTACCCCGGCCAGGCGGCGGGGTTCATCGCCGGGCTGGTGTAGCCGCTACAGGCCCAGGAGGCTGCGCAGCGCGTTGACACCCGAGGCGAAGGCCGACGGCGTCCCGGTCACGGCGCCGTTGATCCCTGCGTTGAAGAAGCCCGAGACATAGTCGCCGGTGTTGCCGACCCCGGAGGCGAAGTCGCCGGCGTTGTTGAAGCCCGAGCTCCCGATGCCGAGGTTGCCGAAACCCGAACTGGCGCCGCTGCCGGTGAACAGGTTGCCCGCGCCGGTGTTCAGGTCGCCGGAGTTGAACAGGCCGGTGTTGATGCTGCCCGAGTTGAAGATGCCGGTGTTGTAGTTGCCCGCGTTGAAGGCGCCGGTGCAGTAGTCACCCGAGTTGAAGAATCCGGTGTCGCTCGATCCGGAGTTGAACAACCCCGCGGTCAGGGCTCCCGAATTGCCCACGCCCCAGTTGAACTGGCCCGAGTTGCCGATGCCGATGTTGCCGCTGCCCGAGTTGAAGAAGCCGATGTTGTTGGTGCCCGAGTTGCCGAACCCGATGTTGCCGAGGCCGGAATTCAGGCCGCCGAAACCGATCTGGTGGTCGCCGGTGAGCCCGATGCCGATGTTGCCCGTGCCCGTGTTGCCGAATCCGAAGTTTCCCGAGCCCAGGTTGCCGAGGCCGAAGTTGTTGCTGCCGAGGTTGCCGAAGCCCAGGTTGTAGCCGCCGTTGTTGCCGAAGCCCAGGTTGAAGCCGCCGGTGTTGCCGCTGCCGAAGTTGAAGCTGCCGATGTTGCCGCTGCCCAGGTCCCAGTGGCCGAAGTTGCCGCTGCCCAGGTTCACGTTGCCGATATTGCCGCTGCCCAGGTTGAGCTCACCCAGGTTGCCGCTGCCCAGGTTCCAGGACTGCGAGTTCCCGATGCCCAGGGTGATCAGGTGCGAGTTGCCGATGCCCGCGAAATTGATGCCAGGCAGGGCTTCCAGCGGCTTGAAGATGTTTTGTTCGATGAATTCCAGCGGGCCGGACGCCGCGAGCTGGGTCGCCGCGGCCGACGCGCCGGCGTGATAGTCGACCATCGCGGCCACGTCTTGGGCCCACATCTGCTCGTACTCGGCCTCGGTGGCCGCGATCGCGGGGGCGTTCTGGCCGAACAGGTTCGACATCACCAGGGACACCAGGTCGCTGCGGTTGGACGCGACCATCACCGGGTGCACCGTCGCCGCCAACGAGGACTCGAACACCGCGGCGACGGCCTGGGCCTGCGCCGACGCGTTCTGCGCCTGGGTGGCGGCCGCGCTCAGGAAGCCGGCGTAGGGGGTGGCCGCCGCCATCATCGCCGCCGCCGCCGGGCCCTGCCACGCCTGACCGGTCAGCTCAGAGGTCACGGATGCGAACGACGACGCCGCCGACGCGAGCTCGGAGGCCAGGCCGTCCCAGGCGGCCGCGGCCTCTAGCATGGGTGCCGACCCCGCTCCGACGAACATCCGCAACGAGTTGATCTCGGGGGGCAACACCAAAAAACTCATCAGTGGGTTCCTTCTGCTTCGGCCACATTTTTGACTGGACGTCATATAGATAGCAGAATTACATACTTTAAGTCCAGTTGTAGGCCTGAAACTGGCGAAACGGTTTGGTTTTCCGGGTGGCGCTCGGGGCGGTGAGATACTGCGAAGATGCCCGCTCGCTCGTTAGACGACCCGTTGGTCAGCGTCGAGGACGTCGTGCGACGACGGGGCGCCGACCTCGTCGAGTTGTCCCACGCCATCCACGCCGAGCCGGAGCTCGCGTTCGCCGAGCATCGCAGCTGCGCCAAGGCCCAGGCGCTGGTCGCCGAGCGCGGTTTCGAGATCACCGCCTCCGCCGGCGGGCTGGACACCGCCTTCCGCGCCGACTTCGGCAGCGGACCGCTGACCGTCGGGGTGTGCGCCGAGTACGACGCGCTGCCCGAAATCGGGCACGCGTGCGGGCACAACATCATCGCGGCGTCGGCGGTGGGCACCGCGCTGGCGCTGGCCGAGGTGGCCGACGACCTGGGCCTGCGGGTGGCCCTGATCGGCACCCCCGCCGAGGAGGCCGGCGGCGGCAAGGCGCTGCTGCTGCGCGCCGGGGTGTTCGACGACGTCGCGGCGGCGGTGATGCTGCATCCCGGGCCCGCCGACATCGCGGCGGCCCGCTCGCTCGCGCTCTCGGAAGCGACCGTGCACTACCGTGGCAAGGAATCCCATGCTGCCGTCGCGCCGCATCAGGGGGTCAACGCCGCCGACGCCGTCACCGTCGCGCAGGTGGCCGTCGGACTGTTGCGGCAGCAACTGGCGCCCGGCCAACTCGTGCACGGGATCGTCACCGACGGCGGGCAGGCGGTCAACGTGATCCCCGGGCACGCGGCGCTGCAGTATGCGATGCGAGCGGTCGAGTCGGATTCGCTGAGACAGCTGGAGGGCAGGATGTACGCGTGCTTCGCGGCGGGTGCGCTGGCCACCGGCTGCGAGTACGAAATCGACAATCCGGCGCCCGCATACGACGAACTAAAGCCCGACGAGTGGCTGTCCGATGTCTTCCGGGAGGAGATGCGCCGGCTCGGCCGCGAGCCGGTGGCCCGCGAGTACGAGGCGGCGTTGCCGATGGGCAGCACCGACATGGGCAACGTGACGCAGGTCCTCCCGGGCATCCATCCGGTGGTCGGGGTCGACGCGGGCGGCGCCACCGTGCACCAGCGCGCCTTCGCGGCGGCGGCCGCCGGCCCCAGCGCGGACCGCGCCGTCGTCGACGGCGCGATCATGTTGGCGCGCACGGTGGTTCAGCTCGCCCAGGCCCCCGAACAGCGCGACCGGGTGCTGGCCGCGCAGGAGCGCAGACCCGGCGGGGCGCGCGCATGAGCCTCGTCGACACCGCCGAATCGTGGTTGGCCGCGCACCACCAGGACCTGGTCGAGTGGCGCCGACACATCCATCGCTACCCGGAGTTGGGCCGGCAGGAGTTCGCCACCACGCAGTTCGTCGCCGAGCGGCTGGTCGATGCGGGGCTGAAGCCGAAGCTGCTGCCGGGGACCGGGCTGATCTGCGACATGGGTCCCGAGCACGAGCCCAGGATCGCGCTGCGGGCCGACATGGACGCGCTGCCGATGGCCGAGCTGACCGGGGCGCCGTACGCCTCGACGATGCCCAACGTCGCGCACGCCTGTGGGCACGACGCGCACACCGCGATCCTGCTGGGTACGGCGCTGGCGCTGAGCTCCGTGCCGGAGCTGCCGGTTGGGGTGCGGCTGATCTTCCAGGCCGCCGAGGAGTTGATGCCGGGTGGGGCGATCGACGCCATCGCCGCCGGGGCGCTGTCGGGGGTGTCGCGGATCTTCGCCCTGCACTGCGATCCGCGCCTCGAGGTCGGCAAGATCGCGGTCCGGCAGGGCCCGATCACCTCGGCGGCGGACCAGATGGAGATCACGCTGTATTCGCCCGGCGGGCACACGTCGCGCCCGCACCTGACCGCCGACCTGGTCTACGGCCTGGGCACGCTGATCACCGGGCTGCCGGGGGTGCTGTCGCGCCGCATCGACCCACGCAACAGCACGGTGTTGGTGTGGGGCGCGGTGAACGCGGGCGTGGCTCCCAACGCGATCCCGCAAACCGGCGTGCTGGCCGGCACCGTGCGCACCGCGAGCCGGCAGACCTGGATCGCGCTCGAGGAGGTCATCCGCGAGACCGTGTCCGCGCTGCTGTCCCCGCTGGCGATCGAGCACACGCTGCAATACCGCCGCGGCGTGCCGCCGGTGGTCAACGAGGACATCTCCACGCGGATACTGACCCACGCGATCGAGGCCGTCGGCCCCGACGCGCTGGCCGACACCCGCCAGTCCGGCGGGGGTGAGGATTTCTCCTGGTATCTGGAGGAGATTCCCGGCGCGATGGCCCGGCTGGGGGTGTGGTCGGGCGAGGGACTGCAGCTGGACCTGCACCAGCCGACCTTCGACCTCGACGAGCGGGCCCTGGCGATCGGGCTGCGCGTGATGGTCAACGTCGTCGAGCAGGCGGCCCTGTTCTAGGCGCCGCTGGTCCCCGGGCCGATGTTGTGCGCCGGGCGGGTCCGCAGATCGTGCACGTAATCCTCTGGCGCGCCGGCGATTTCGGCCGCGTCGGCCATCACGCCGAGGTAACGCGCCGACGGCAGGCCGCCCTCCCAGGCGTCCAGCACGTACAGCCATGCCAGCACGGGGTCGGTGGTGGTGTCCGACGAGATGCGCTCCACCCGGCAGCGGATCTTCTTGTGGACCCCGAACTCCGAGCCCTCCCAGCGGTCGAGGTTGATCTCGTCGGCCGGCGTCATGTCGTAGAGGACGACGAACACCTTCGATTGCGGGTCCTCGACGATCGTCGCGAGGGCCCCTTCCCAGCCGATGTCCTCCCCGCCGAACGTCAACCGCCACCCGTGCAGCCAGCCAGTTCCGGCCATCGGCGAGTGCGGCGCGCGCTTGAGCATCTGCTCGGGATCCATGTTCGACCCGTACGCGGCGTATAGCGGCACGGGGAAAGCTTAGACGTCGCATGCTCGCGCGGTATTCACCCGAGCGATTCGCGGGGTCCCCGCCGCCCCGGGCCCGATGGCCCGGCTCCTCCTCGCGCCGCGCTGCGGCGCGCATCGTCTCCGGGATAGGTTAGGGACCGTGGTGACCCGCATTGTCATCCTCGGGGGAGGGCCGGCCGGTTACGAAGCCGCGCTGGTCGCCGCCACCTCCCATCCGGACACGACGCACGTCACCGTGATCGACTCCGACGGCGTCGGCGGGGCGGCCGTGCTCGACGACTGCGTGCCGTCCAAGACGTTCATCGCCTCCACCGGGCTGCGCACCGAACTGCGCCGCGCGCCCCGGCTGGGCTTCGACATCGACTTCGAGGACGCCAAGATCTCGTTGCCGCAGATCCACGCCCGGGTCAAACGGCTCGCCACCGAGCAGTCGGCGGACATCACCGCCCAGCTGCTCGCCGTGGGCGTCGAGGTGGTCGCGGGCCGCGGCGAGCTCGTCGACCCCACGCCCGGCCTGGCCAAGCACCGCATCAAGGCCACCGCCTCGGACGGCACCTCCAGCGAGCACGAGGCCGACGTCGTGCTGATCGCCACCGGCGCCAGCCCACGGATCCTGCCGACCGCCCGGCCCGACGGCGAGCGGATCCTGACCTGGCGGCAGCTCTACGACCTGGAGGCGCTGCCCGAGCACCTGGTCGTGGTGGGCTCCGGGGTGACCGGCGCCGAGTTCGTGCACGCCTACACCGAGTTGGGCGTGCGCGTGTCGGTGGCGGCCAGCCGCGACCGGGTGCTGCCCTACGAGGACGCCGACGCCGCGCTGGTGCTCGAAGAGTCGTTCGCCGAACGGGGGGTGCAGCTGTTCAAGAACGCGCGCGCCGAGTCGGTCACCCGCACCGAGGCCGGGGTGCTGGTCACGATGACGGACGGCCGGACCGTCGAGGGCAGCCACGCCCTGATGACCATCGGATCGGTCCCCAACACCAGCGGCCTGGGCCTGGAGCGCGTCGGCATCGAGCTCGGGCGGGGCAATTACCTGAGTGTGGATCGGGTTTCGCGCACCTCGGTGCCGGGGATCTACGCCGCGGGCGACTGCACCGGGCTGTTGCTGCTGGCGTCGGTGGCCGCCATGCAAGGCCGGATCGCGATGTATCACGCGCTGGGGGAGGGCGTGACCCCGATCCGGTTGCGCACGGTCGCCGCGACGGTGTTCACCAGGCCGGAGATCGCCGCGGTCGGGGTGCCGCAATCGATGATCGACGACGGTTCGGTGCCGGCGCGCACCATCATGCTGCCGCTGCGGACCAACGCGCGGGCCAAGATGTCGGGCCTGCGGCAGGGCTTCGTCAAGGTCTTCTGCCGGCGGTCCACCGGCGTGGTGATCGGCGGCGTGGTGGTGGCGCCGATCGCCTCCGAGTTGATCCTGCCGATCGCCGTGGCGGTGACCAACCGCATTACCGTCAACGAGTTGGCGCAGACGCTGGCCGTTTACCCCTCGCTGTCCGGCTCGATCACCGAGGCCGCGCGCCGGCTGATGGCCCACGACGATCTGGATTAGCCACTAGCCTGGGAACCGCACACCTACCGACGAGTAACCGGACAGGAGTCCCCGCTGTGACCGACCCAATCGACGCGCTGGGCCCGCAGCACCGCACCGTCGCCTGGGAGCGCCTCGGCGCCGAGCAGTTCGACGTGGTGGTGATCGGCGGCGGCGTGGTGGGCTCGGGATGCGCGCTGGACGCCGCCACGCGCGGGCTCAAGGTGGCGCTGGTCGAGGCGCGCGATTTCGCCTCGGGCACGTCGAGCCGGTCGTCGAAGATGTTCCACGGCGGGCTGCGGTACCTCGAGCAGCTCGAGTTCGGCCTCGTCCGCGAGGCGCTGCACGAGCGCGAGCTGTCGCTGACCAAGCTGGCGCCGCATCTGGTCAAGCCGATGCCATTTCTGTTCCCGCTGACCCATCGGGTCTGGGAACGTCCCTACACCGCCGCCGGCATCTTCCTCTACGACCGCCTGGGCGGCGCGAAATCCGTTCCGGCGCAAAAGCATTTGACCCGTGCCGGCGCGTTGCGGCTGAGCCCGGGCCTCAAGCGCACGTCGTTGATCGGCGGGATCCGCTACTACGACACCGTCGTCGACGACGCCCGCCACACCATGACGGTCGCGCGCACCGCCGCCCACTACGGCGCGGTGGTGCGGTCCTCCACCCAGGTGGTCGCGCTGCTGCGCGAGGGCGACCGGGTGACCGGCGTGCGGGTCCGCGACTCCGAGGACGGCTCGATCACCGAGGTCCGCGGCCACGTCGTCGTCAACGCCACCGGGGTGTGGACCGACGAGATTCAGGCGCTGTCCAAGCAGCGCGGGCGGTTTCAGGTCCGCGCGTCCAAGGGCGTACACGTCGTGGTGCCGCGCGACCGGATCGTCAGCGACGTCGCGATCATCCTGCGCACCGAGAAGTCGGTGATGTTCGTCATACCGTGGGGCAGCCACTGGATCATCGGAACCACCGACACCGACTGGAATCTCGACCTCGCCCACCCCGCGGCCACCAAGGCCGACATCGACTACATCCTCGGGACCGTCAACACCGTGCTGGCCACGCCGCTGACGCACGCCGATATCGACGGCGTATACGCCGGGCTGCGGCCGCTGCTGGCCGGCGAGAGCGAGGAGACGTCCAAGCTGTCCCGCGAGCATGCGGTCGCGGTGCCCGCGCCCGGCCTGGTCGCGATCGCCGGCGGCAAGTACACCACCTACCGGGTGATGGCCGCCGACGCGATCGACGCCGCGGCCCAGTTCGTTCCTGCCCGGGTGGCCCCGTCGATCACCGAGAAGGTCAGCCTGCTCGGCGCCGACGGCTATTTCGCGCTGGTCAACCAGGTCGAACACGTCGGCACGCTGAAGGGCCTGCACCCGTACCGGGTGCGCCACCTGCTGGACCGCTACGGGTCGCTGATCGGCGAGGTCCTGGAGCTGGCCGCCGAGTCTCCCGACCTGCTCAGCCCGATCAAGGAGGCGCCCGGCTACCTGAGGGTCGAGGCCCTCTACGCCGTCACCGCCGAGGGGGCCCTGCACCTGGAGGACGTCCTTGCGCGCCGGATGCGCATCTCCATCGAGTACTCGCACCGCGGCGTCGATTGCGCCCGCGAAGTGGCCGACGTGGTGGCGCCCGTGCTGGGGTGGTCCGCCGCGGACGTCGACCGCGAGGTCGCCAATTACACCGCGCGGGTGGAGGCCGAAATTCTGTCGCAGGCCCAGCCCGACGACGTGTCGGCGGACGAATTGCGCGCCAGCGCACCCGAGGCGCGCGCCGAGATCCTCGAGCCGGTACCGCTGAGTTGAGGCGACGTTGAGGCCGGCGCCCCTCCCTGTGCGCGACGGGCTCGGCCCGGCCCGGGTGCGGCTGAGCGGCGGTCCGGTGCTGGCCGAGCTGACCGCCCGGTTCGGCGCGCCGGCCAGCGAGGTTGTCGACGCCGACGGCGACCCGGTTGACGAGACGACGGTGCTGCCGGCGGGTTCTTTCGTCTACCTCTATCGCCAGCTGCGCGACGAGGTGCCGGTGCCCTATGAGATTCCGGTGCTGCATCAAGACGACGACATCGTGGTCGTCGACAAGCCGCATTTTTTGGCCACCATGCCGCGCGGCCGGCACGTCGCGCAGACGGCGCTGGTGCGGCTGCGCCGCGAACTGGGGTTGCCCGACCTGAGCCCGGCGCATCGGCTCGACCGGCTGACGGCCGGAGTGCTGCTGTTCACGACCCGGCGCGAGGTGCGCGGCGCCTACCAGACGATGTTTTCCCGAGGTTTGGTCAGCAAGGTTTATTTGGCGCGCGCCGCCGTCGACCCCGCTTTGGTGCTGCCGCGGGTGGTGCGCAGCCGAATCGTCAAGCGCCGCGGCGTTTTGCAGGCCTTCTGCGAGCCGGGTGCGCCGAACGCGGAGACGTTGGTGGAGCTGCTTGCCGATGGCGTATATCGGCTGACGCCGCGCACCGGACGCACCCATCAGCTGCGGGTGCACATGGCCTCGCTGGGCGTGCCGATCGAGGGTGATCCGTTGTACCCGAACGTCATCGACGTTGCCCCCGACGACTTCAGCGCGCCGCTGCGGTTGCTGGCGCAGCGCATCGAGTTCGTCGACCCGCTCTCTGGTGTGCGCCGCGAGTTCGTCAGCCGGCGGCCGGGCCCGTAGCCGCAAGAATTTCGCATGCGCCCCTCGCTAGCCTGCCGTCATGCACACACTGAAGAAGGCCGTTGCCGGGGCGCTCCTTTCGGGCGGCCTCGCGGTGGCGGGCGTCGGTCTCGCCGGAGGTGCGGCCGTGGCACAACCCGCCCCGGCGCCGCTGAACCACTTCACCTGGTGCCCGGGCCATCCGGATCCGAACGACCACATGTCGCCAGGGGGCCCGATCGCCGCCATGCAGCGGGAGGGGTGGGACTTGAACGTCTGCCACGACTATTGGTATCCCGCGGCCGGATTCCCGGATAGCCCGCAGCACAACGACATTGTCGAGGGGGATCACGTGCCGCGCGGGCCCGCCTGCGCGCCGCTGTGCGCGCCCTGGCCGTAACGAGGCTGCGCTGACCGACTCTTGTCGCCGGGCGCGGCTATACTCGAACACATGTTCGATGAAGCTGCTCGTGCTGAGGTGATTGCCCGGTTCGACGAGATGATCGAGCGGTGCTATCCGTCTTCGACGGCGGAGTCCGCTGCGCT
>NZ_LQPV01000022.1:0-170735 GCF_002101935.1 Mycobacterium sp. IEC1808
CCAATTCCCCGACCGACTCCCACTATGACCCAAAGATGAACGGCCGCAACATCTTACACAGTTATCTTGACAGCCCCATCGCAGCACCGGCGTCCTCGACAAGCACTACCGGCCCGTGCGCGGCTATCACTTCCTGCACACCGCTATCGATGCGCACTCGCGGCTGGCCTATAGCGAGCTGCTGACCGATGAGCGCAAAGAGACCGCAGCAGCGTTTTGGCTACGCGCCAACGCCTGGTTCGCACAGTGCGGCATCTGCGTTCGAAAAATATTGACCGACAACGGATCCTGCTATCGATCCTATGTGTTCCGCGACGCTCTTGGCGGGATCGAGCACCGCCGCACCCGACCGTATCGCCCCCAGACGAACGGCAAAGTGGAGAGATTCCACCGCACCCTGGCCGACGAATGGGCCTACGCCCGGCTCTACCGCAGTGACGCTGAACGATGCGCGGAATTCGCCATCTGGCTCCACACCTACAATCACCACCGCGGCCACACCGCACTCGGCGGCCAACCACCCGCCAGCCGCGTACCTAACCTCTCAGGTCAGTACAGCTAGCCCCTAGGGGCGGGCGCCGGGTTGACTTCGGCCGGCTCCTCGGCGACTTCCGGCTCCTCGGCGTGCTCCTGGCGCCCGCTGACCAACAGGCCCAGCAGCGCGCCCACCACACAGATGCCGACCGTGACCAGGAAAATGTCGCCGTACATCGCCGCGAAGGCCTTGATGTACATGGTGCCCTGGGCGAGCACGCGCTCCAGCAGGGTGGCGTCCGGCGGGATCGCCGCCGTCAGGCCGGCGACGATCTGGTTGAACCGGTAGAAACCCCACGCCGTCAGCGCGGCCACACCGATCAGCATGCCCGTCATGCGGGCCACCACCACCGCCGCCGAGGCGATGCCGTGTTGCGCGGCCGGGACCACCCGCAGGGCCGCCGACGACAGCGGCCCGATCACCAGGCCCAGTCCAAGGCCGGCCACCAACAGGTCGGCGTGGATCGTCGGCACGGTGAACAACCCGAAGACGTTGACCTTGTGCCCCAATATGTCTTCGCGCCAGTAGTGAATCAGCCAGTACCCGTAGGCGGCGATGAGCAGACCGACGAAGATCATGATCCGGTCGCCGACGCGGGTGGCGATCCAGCCGCCGAGCACCGCGCCGATCGGCAGGGCGATCAAGAACCACAGCAGCAGCCCGGCCGCCTGGTTCTGATTCATCTGCAGCACGCCCTGCCCGAACAGCTCGACGTCGACCAGCGTCACCATCAGCGCCGCGCCCGCGGTCAACGAGGCGCCCAGCGCCGCGAGGAAGGGGCGGAAGTGCACCCCGGCCGGGTCGATCAACCGGGTGCGGGAGAACCGCTCCCACACCACGAAGGCCACCGCGGCGACGATCGCGCCGATCACCAACGGCAACCCGTAGCTCGGCAGCACCTGCTTACCGTCGGGGTTGGGGTTGTACAGGCCGATCACCGCGAGCCCCAGCGCGACGGCCAACAGCAGCCCGCCGACCAGATCGATCCGTTCCGGCGCCTCGGTGCGATCGCGCGAGGGCAGGCTGAACTGGATCATCACCATCGCGATCAGCGTCAGCGGGACGTTGATCCAGAACACGTATCGCCAGTCGTGAAACAACCAGACGATGAAGATGCCGTACAGCGGGCCCAGCACGCTGCCGAGCTCCTGCGCGGCGCCGATGCCGCCCAGCACGCCGGCGCGGTTGCGTTGCGACCAGAGGTCGGCGCCCAGCGCCAGGGTGACGGGCAACAACGCGCCACTGGCCACGCCCTGGATCGTCCGGCCGGCGATCAGCATGTGGAAGTCGCCGAACTGACCGGCCAGCGCGGTGACCACCGACCCCACGATGAACAGGCCCAGAGCCGCCTGCAGCAGCAGCTTGCGGCCGAACCGGTCGGACGCCCGGCCTAAAAGCGGCATGGCCGCGATGTAGCCCAGCAGGTACATCGTCACGATCCAGGTGATCCGCTGCAGCTGGTTCACCGGGATCCCGACGTCGGACATGATGTCGCGCATGATGGTGACCACGACGTAGGTGTCGAGGGCCCCGAGCAGCACCGCAAGGCTGCCCGCGCTGATCGCGACGCGGCGTCCGGCCCGAACGCTCATGAGATCACCGGCGGCTTGGTGACGTTGACCGGCGCGCCCCAGTTGGACATGTTCATCTGCAGCGAATTGCCCGAGCTCTTTTCCAGGCTGGCCTGAACCAGCTGGTGGTCGCCGTTCTCCTGGATCCACACCGTGCCCGGCACCTGCCCCGACGCGGTGAACTGCGGAACGAGCTTGTTCACCGCGTCCGCGGAGAACTTCCCGCTGATCTTGACGGCGTCCTGCCCGTTGATGTTGTCGCGCCCCTCGGCCTTGGCGTCGGTGAAGTTGTTCAGCGCGTTGGCCAGCCCGGTGTCCGGGTTCAGGATCACCGAGACGTCGTAGATGTCGGACGCCTTCCCGAAATCGCTCCATTTGTTCGGTGTGAGCGTCGCGTACAAGTCGCCGTCGACGACGACGAAGTCGGCTTGAATGTCAGACCCCCCGACGGTGAGCGTGGCGTTTCCGGACGCGGCGGTGGCCGGCGCGTTGGTGAGGTCACCCGTCAGCACCTTGATGGGCAACCCCGGAATCTTTCCGTTCACCTTGATCACGAGGTGGGCGCTCTTAACGTTCTTGGTCGTTGCGGCGGATTGCTTGACCAGGGTCGTGCCGTCGGGGAGCGGCCCGCCGCTCACCTTCGAGCCCGAGGAGCAACCGGCGACCAGAGCGGTGGCGAGAGTCAGGGAAGCGAGGACGGCCAATAGACGGTGGCGAGTCGGCATACCCTGCATCGTAGAGGGTGCCCATGACCGGCTCGGGAAACGCGGGGCCCGCTCGGCCGCCCATCGGCCCGTTAACCTGGTGCAATGTTCACCGGAATTGTCGAGGAGCTCGGGGAGGTGACCGGCCGCGACGTCCTCGACGACGCCGCGCGGCTGACCATCCGCGGGCCGATGGTGACCGGCGACGCCGGGCATGGCGATTCGATCGCCGTCAACGGCGTGTGCCTGACGGTCGCCGAGCTGCTGCCGGACGGCCGATTCACCGCCGACGTGATGGGCGAGACCCTGAACCGGTCCAACCTGGGCGAGTTGCAGGTGGGCAGCCGGGTCAATCTCGAGCGCGCCGCGGCCGTCAACAGCCGGCTCGGCGGACACATCGTGCAGGGGCACGTCGACGGCACCGGCCGGATCGTCGCCCGCACGCCCTCGGAGAACTGGGAGGTCGTGCGGATCGAGGTGCCCGCAGCGGTGGCCCGCTACGTGGTCGAGAAGGGGTCGATCACTGTCGACGGGATCTCCCTCACGGTGTCCGGACTCGGCTCGGAGCCCCGGGACTGGTTCGAGGTATCGCTGATCCCGACGACGCGCGAACTGACCACCCTCGGTGCTGCCCCCGTCGGAACCCAGGTGAACCTCGAGGTCGACGTCATCGCCAAATATGTGGAGCGGCTGATGAAAGCAGGCCGCTAGCAGCGGCCGGGGTGATGCCGCTGCAGCGGCCTGCTCTCGGATCAGGTCGGCTGTGCCTGGTTACAGGCCGCGCCAGTTCGGGCCGTCCCAGTAGCCCCAGTCATTGAACTGGGCATTCCACACGACCTGGGCCCACGGCGCCCACGGCGGCGGCGGGGGCATCGGCCGCGCCCACGGCGGAGGTGCGCCGTAGCCGGCCGGACCGCCGTAGTTGTCGTCCCAATCGCGGCAGTTGTTCCAGTTCTGGTAGGGGCCCCACCCGTTATCCCACTGGTCGCCAGGGCACCAGTGGTGGTGATATGCGGGCGCCGGGGGAGGCGCCGCCTGGGCGGTGCCGGAAGTCAGCCCGAGCGCGGCCGCGGCCATCCCGCCGGCCGCCAACGCACCGGTGCACAGGCGGACCCATGTCTTGGTTTGCGTGTTTGTGTTCATGCCTCTCGCATTTCCCTTAATGGAGAGCCCAAAACACCTTCCGCCGTCTCGCGCGGCACCTCACACGTGGCTCATAGCTTGGGCTTACGCCGGGCTTATGCCGCGTGACCGGTTCGGCCAGAAAACCCGTGGCAATAACGGCGGCGGCGCGGTGGTTCATACTGAATGCAACTACGAGAGCAAGGCAGCAAGATGACGAGGTTGGACTCCGTCGAGAGGGCGGTTGCCGACATTGCGGCCGGTAAGGCCGTCGTCGTCATCGACGACGAGGAGCGCGAGAACGAGGGCGACCTGATCTTCGCGGCCGAGAAGGCGACGCCGGAGATGGTGGCCTTCATGGTCCGCTACACCTCGGGATACCTGTGCGTACCGCTGGACGGCTCGATCTGCGACCGGCTTGGGCTGCTGCCGATGTACGCGGTGAACCAGGACAAGCACGGGACCGCCTACACCGTCACCGTCGATGCGAGAAACGGTGTGGGAACCGGGATCTCGGCCTCCGACCGGGCCACGACGATGCGGCTGTTGGCCGATCCGGCCAGCGTTGCCGACGATTTCACCCGTCCCGGACACGTGGTTCCGTTGCGCGCCAAGGACGGTGGCGTGTTGCGCCGGCCGGGCCACACCGAGGCCGCCGTCGATCTGGCCCGGATGGCAGGGCTGCAACCCGCGGGCGCGATCTGCGAAATCGTCAGCCAGAAGGACGAGGGCTCGATGGCGCAAACCGACGAGTTGCGGGTCTTCGCCGACGAGCACGACCTCGCGCTGATCACCATCGCCGACCTGATCGAGTGGCGGCGCAAACACGAGAAGCACATCGAGCGCATCGCCGAGGCGCGGATACCGACCCGGCACGGGGAGTTTCGCGCCATCGGCTACTCCAGCATCTATGAGGACGTCGAGCACGTCGCGCTGGTTCGTGGCGAGATCGCCGGGCCCAACGCCGACGGCGACGACGTGTTGGTCCGCGTCCACTCCGAATGCCTGACCGGCGACGTGTTCGGTTCTCGCCGCTGCGATTGCGGGCCCCAACTGGACGCCGCGATGGCGATGGTCGCGCGCGAGGGGCGCGGCGTGGTGCTGTACATGCGCGGCCACGAGGGGCGCGGCATCGGCCTGATGCACAAGCTGCAGGCATACCAGCTGCAGGACGCCGGCGACGACACCGTCGACGCCAACCTCAAGCTCGGTTTACCTGCCGACGCAAGGGATTACGGGATCGGCGCGCAGATCCTCGTCGATCTCGGCGTGCGCTCCATGCGGCTGCTGACCAACAACCCGGCCAAGCGGGTCGGGTTGGACGGGTACGGCCTGCACATCATCGAGCGGGTGCCGCTTCCGGTGCGGGCCAACGCCGAGAACATCCGCTACCTGATGACCAAGCGCGACAAGATGGGCCACGACCTGGTCGGGCTGGACGACTTTCACGAATCCGTGCATCTGCCAGGCGAATTCGGGGGTGCTTTGTGAGTGGTGGTGCCGGTATTCCGGACGTGCCGCCGCTCGACGCCTCGGGCCTGCGGCTGGCCATCGTGGCGAGCACCTGGCACGCGGAAATCTGTGACGCGCTGCTGGCGGGTGCCCGCAAGGTGGCATCCGAGTCGGGCATCGACGACCCGACGGTGGTCCGGGTGATCGGGGCGATCGAGATCCCTGTGATCGCACAGGAACTGGCCCGCAACCACGACGCCGTCGTCGCCCTGGGCGTCGTAATCCGCGGTCAGACACCGCATTTCGACTACGTGTGCGACGCGGTGACGCAGGGGCTGACGCGGGTATCGCTGGACGCGTCGACGCCGGTGGCCAATGGGGTGCTGACCACCGACACCGAGGAGCAGGCGCTGGACCGCGCTGGCCTTCCGGAATCGGCCGAGGACAAGGGGGCCCAGGCCACCGGGGCGGCCCTCGCCACCGCGCTGACGTTGCGTGACCTGCGCGCTCGGTCGTGAGTTCGCCGTCGAGCAGCGAGGTATGGGATCTCGAGCTGCGTCCCCACCGCATGCCGGTATTCGTTTACATCGCCGCGTTTCTAATCGCCGCGGCGCACATCGTGGTGGGGCTGCTGCTGAAGATCAAGTCCAGCGGGGTGATCTTCCACACCTCTGATCAGGTGGCGGTCGGCCTCCTGGGCCTGGTGATCGCCGGGGGCGTGCTGTTGTTCGCGCGCCCGCGGCTGCGGGTGGGACCGGCGGGGCTGGCGGTGCGAAACCTGCTCGGATACAAGCTGATTCCCTGGGCCGACGTGGCCGGCGTGTCGTTTCCGCCCGGCCGGCGGTGGGCGCGCGTCGACCTGCCCGACGACGAGTACGTTCCCCTGATGGCGATCCAGGCCGTCGACAAGGAGCGCGCCGTGGAAGCGATGGACACGGTGCGGTCGCTGGTCGCGCGATATCGGCCGGACCTCGGCTAAGCGCTGTACCATCACCGGGTGGCGCGTCATCTGTGGGCGGCATCCGCGCTGGTCATGGCCGCGGTGATGGTGGGCGGTTGCGCAACCTCGGTGGCGGGTCGAGCGGTGCGGGCTGCCGGGCAACCCGGCGTCCCCGCGAATGCCCACCTGTCCATCTCGGCGCGCGAGCTGCTGTTGGCTGACGGGGATTCCACCCCGTTCGGCTCGGCGACGGCGACCCCGGTGGGCGACAACTACTTCACCAGCGCCCGACCACCGGAATGCTCGGCGGCCTTGCTGTTCAAGGGTTCCCCGCTGCTGCCTCCCGGCTCGGCGGAGCACGCCGAGTCCGCCTACCGTTTCGACGGCCCGGCGCTTTACGCCGAATCGGTCGACGTCTACGACAAGGCCATGAAGGCCCACGACGTGGTGTCAAAGGGCTTCGCCGCCATAGCCAAATGCCACGGCGACGCCGTCGGTGCGTCGCCCACCGGGGTGTATCCGCCGATGCGGCTCAGTTTCTTCGGCACCACCGACGACGGCGTCCTGGTCTGGACGATGACCCACCCGAAGTGGACGTGTGACTACGGGCTGGCGGTGTTACCGCGGGTGGCTCTGATGCTGTCGGCCTGTGACAGCAAGCCCGGGTTTCCAATGAAGGACTGGGCATCGAAACGCCGGGCGCAGATCGACCGACGGACCGCCTGAGCCGAAAACTTGGCGAATGGTCGTGGCATGCGAATACACGTTCGAATACTTGCTCGCTTCCGGCCGCGGAGTATCACGTCCTGGAGCCGTGTCGGCCCGCACCGAACCGCTTCGCGCCTGACTGCAATTCGGATGCCGAACGCGACAGGTTTGTCGAACTCGAAATCCATGGCCTCGGCCTCGCTTCGACCCCATTGGTAGAGCGCCGACAGGCGGTCCGAGCGCAAGCGCATTTGCGGCCCTTGGTTTCGGTCGTCGTGCCCACGACCTCGACGTTATCCGCACCACCCGGGTCTAACCGGCAAATTCGCTGCAACGTGCCCGCTGCGCCAATAGCGGATCTCACACCGGTATCTCTTGGGGCCGGCCGACAATTTGCCCACCCCTGAGCGACAATTCTCGCGGCCCCCGGAGCCGGTTGTCGCTCTGTGGCGGGCACAGAGCCACATCCTCCGAAGCCGGGACTGGTGTGTTTGACGTTGCGAATGCGGCAGCCGCCTACACGTTGAACCCTCTGAGGCCGCTGGGACCCACAGCTGCTCGACCGCACGGGCATTCTTGGAAGATACGAAGCTCTCATAACCCGAAAAGCGGAGCAGCCCACCTACTTTGGGCCCCGCGCCACCCGACCGGGATTACCCACCGCCGTTTTGTCGGGATTAGGGAAGGTCTGTTTGCGGTGTTTGCGGCGGCAATACCGGTCCTCCCGGCGGTTCTCCTACCGCTGCGGGAGGTGGGGCCGGAACTGGCATGCCCTCACCCGGAAGAACGGGTGCGCTGGCAAATCCAGCCGGTTCCATGTGATCTTTGCACGCATTCGGGACGGGAACCATGTACCACTTCCACGCGCCAGGGGGATTTGGCGCCGGTGCCATGCTGTTGTCGGGACACCGCCATGTGCAACTGACACCGCCGGCACCCGGACCGCCAAGGCCGAGCGTGGAACCGCCGGCAATAGCCGCGCCGGCGTCGACAGCCAGGCCCCCTGCCTCACAGTGCAAATGTGATCCATTGATTTCGGTAGGCCAATCACAATAAGCACCCTGGGCAAAGAAAACGTTGGCCCCGGTCAGGACAGCGGGATAATCACACAGGCCGGCATGGGCCCTCGGGGCCGGGAAAATAAAAATCACACCCGACACCATTATCGGAACGAGCCAAATTTTATTCATTGGGCGCCTCGCTTATGTTCCCAACATGGGCGCGGTTGAACTCCGTGCACCTCGATGCGTCGCCCGCCCATGCCATGCCTCCATCCCCACAGCTACGGGCAACATCGCTGGACTTCGGTGAAGTGTTACGCGATAGGCGACGCGCAAGTCTCCGTGGCACAAACCGGACCGTCGACACCCGACGCCGACGAGGCACCGCCGTCCTACCGGCCTACTAGCCTGGGTACGTGCCAGATCCCGCAACGTATCGCCCCGCGCCCGGGTCCATCCCGGTCGAGCCCGGCGTCTACCGCTTCCGGGACACGCACGGGCGGGTCATCTACGTCGGCAAGGCCAAGAGCCTGCGCAGCAGGCTGACGTCCTACTTCCAGGACATCGCCGCCCTGCACCCGCGAACCCGACAGATGGTGACCACCGCGGCCAAGGTCGAGTGGACCGTGGTCAACACCGAAGTCGAGGCGCTGCAGCTCGAATACAACTGGATCAAGGAATTCGATCCACGCTTCAACGTCCGCTACCGCGACGACAAGTCCTACCCGGTGCTGGCGGTCACCCTCAACGAGGAGTTCCCGCGGCTGATGGTGTACCGCGGCCCGCGGCGCAAGGGTGTCCGCTACTTCGGCCCCTACTCACACGCGTGGGCGATCCGGGAGACGCTGGACCTGCTCACCCGGGTGTTCCCGGCGCGCACCTGCTCGGCCGGAGTATTCAAGCGGCACAAGCAGATCGACCGGCCGTGCCTGCTCGGCTACATCGACAAGTGCTCGGCGCCGTGCATCGGCAGGGTCAGCGCCGAGCAGCACCGCCAGATCGTCGAGGACTTCTGCGACTTTCTGTCCGGCAAGACCGACCGCTTCGCCCGCGACCTGGAACACGAGATGAACGCCGCGGCCGAGCAACTCGACTTCGAACGGGCCGCGCGGCTGCGGGACGACCTGGGCGCCTTGAAGCGGGCCATGGAAAAGCAGGCCGTGGTGCTCGGCGACGGCACTGACGCCGACGTGGTCGCCTTCGCCGACGACGAGCTGGAAGCGGCGGTGCAGGTGTTCCACGTGCGCGGCGGGCGGGTCCGAGGCCAGCGCGGCTGGATCGTCGAAAAGTCCGGCGACCCAGGCGAATCCGGCGAGGAGCGGCTGGTCGAGCAGTTCCTGACGCAGTTCTACGGCGAACAGGCCGAGCTGGGCGGCTCCGCCGACGAGGCCGCCAACCCGGTGCCCCGCGAGGTGCTGGTGCCGTGCCTGCCGTCCAACTCCGAGGAGCTGACCGCGTGGCTGTCCGGCCTGCGCGGTTCGCGCGTTACCTTGAGGGTGCCGCGGCGCGGCGACAAGCGCGCGTTGGCCGAGACCGTGCAGCGCAACGCGAAAGAGGCGCTGCAGCAACACAAGCTGAAGCGCGCCGGCGACTTCAACGCGAGATCCGCCGCGCTGCAGAACATTCAGGACGCGCTCGGCTTGGCCGACGCGCCGCTGCGCATCGAATGCGTCGACATCAGCCACGTGCAGGGCACCGACGTGGTGGGCTCGCTGGTGGTGTTCGAGGACGGCCTGCCGCGCAAGTCCGACTACCGCCACTTCGGGATCCGGGAGGCGGCAGGGCAGGGGCGCTCCGACGACGTCGCATCGATCGCCGAGGTGACCCGCCGCCGTTTTGCGCGGCACCTCGCCGAACAGCAGGACCCCAATATGCTTTCCGCCGAAGGCAAATCGCGGCGTTTCGCCTATCCGCCCAACCTGTACGTCGTGGACGGCGGCGCGCCACAGGTCAACGCGGCCAGCGCCGTGCTCGACGAGCTCGGCATCACCGACGTCGCGGTGATCGGCCTGGCCAAGCGGCTAGAAGAGATCTGGGTGCCCTCGGAGCCGGACCCGATCATCATGCCCCGCAACAGCGAGGGCCTCTACCTGTTGCAGCGTGTGCGTGACGAGGCGCACCGGTTCGCCATCACCTACCATCGCAGCAAGCGATCCAAGCGAATGACCGCGTCAGCGCTCGACTCGGTGCCAGGATTGGGAGAGCATCGCCGCAAGGCGCTGGTAACGCATTTCGGATCGATAGCCCGCCTCAAGGAGGCCACCGTCGACCAGATCACCGCCGTTCCGGGCATCGGCGTGGCCACGGCCACGGCCGTCCTCGAGGCGCTGAGACCCGAACAGCCCGAGGGCGCGCAGTGACCAGTCAGGCCGGCATCGACGTCGTGCTGGTGACGGGATTGTCGGGGGCCGGGCGGGGCACCGCGGCCAAAGTGCTCGAGGACCTCGGCTGGTATGTCGCCGACAACCTGCCGCCCCAGCTTATTACGCGCATGGTGGATTTCGGGTTGGCGGCCGGTTCGCGCATCACCCAGCTGGCGGTGGTGATGGACGTGCGGTCGCGCGGCTTCACGGGCGACCTCGACGAGGTGCGCAACGAGTTGGCCACCCGCAACATCAGCCCGCGCGTGGTGTTCATGGAGGCGTCCGATGACATGCTGGTGCGCCGCTACGAGCAGAACCGGCGTAGCCACCCGCTGCAGGGCGACCAGACGCTGGCCGAGGGCATCGCCGCCGAGCGCAGGATGCTGGCCCCGGTCCGCGCCACCGCCGACCTGATCATCGACACGTCGACGCTGTCGGTGCGGGGCCTGCGGGAGAGCATCGAGCGCGCGTTCGGCGGCGACACCGGCGCGTCCACGGCCGTCACCGTCGAATCGTTCGGCTTCAAGTACGGCCTACCGATGGACGCCGACATGGTGATGGACGTCCGGTTCCTGCCCAACCCGCACTGGGTGGACGATCTGCGCCCCCTCACCGGCCAGCACCCCGCGGTGCGCGACTACGTATTGGACCAGCCGGGCGCGGGAGAGTTCCTCGACGCTTACCATCGATTGCTAAACCTGGTTGTCGACGGCTACCGCCGGGAGGGCAAGCGCTACATGACGGTCGCCATCGGCTGCACCGGCGGCAAGCATCGCAGCGTCGCGATCGCCGAGGCATTGATGCAGCGGCTGGGGGGTAACCCGCAGCTGACGGTGCGGGTGCTACATCGGGATCTGGGTCGCGAATGAATGAAGGCATCGTTGCGCTGGGGGGCGGGCACGGCCTGTACGCGACGCTGTCCGCCGCGCGCCGGCTGACGCCCTACGTCACCGCCGTGGTCACGGTCGCCGACGACGGCGGCTCGTCCGGCCGGCTGCGCAGCGAACTGGACGTGATCCCGCCCGGCGACCTGCGAATGGCGTTGGCGGCGTTGGCATCTGACAGCCCGTATGGCCGGCTGTGGGCGACCATCCTGCAGCACCGATTCGGCGGCACCGGCGCCCTGGCCGGGCACCCGATCGGCAACCTGCTGCTGGCCGGCCTGTCCGAGGTGCTGGCCGACCCCGTCGCCGCCCTGGACGAACTGGGCCGCATCCTCGGCGTCAAGGGCCGGGTGTTGCCGATGTGCCCGATCGCGCTGCAGATCGAGGCCGACGTGTCCGGCCTGGAGGCCGATCCCCGGATATTCCGGCTGATCCGCGGCCAGGTGGCGATCGCGACCACGCCCGGCAAGGTGCGGCGGGTGCGGCTGCTGCCGCCCGATCCGCCGGCGACCCGGCAGGCCGTCGACGCGATCATGGCCGCGGACCTGGTGGTGCTGGGTCCCGGGTCGTGGTTCACCAGCGTGATCCCGCACGTGCTGGTCCCGGGGCTGGCGACGGCGCTGCGGGCCACCACCGCCCGGCGCGCGCTGGTGCTCAACCTGGTGGCCGAGCCGGGGGAGACGGCCGGCTTCTCGGTGGAGCGCCACTTGCACGTGCTGGTCCAGCACGCACCCGGGTTCACCGTGCACGACATCATCATCGACGCCGAACGGGTGCCCAGCGAACGCGAACGCGAGCAACTGCGCCGCACCGCGACGCTGCTGGAAGCCGAGGTCCACTTCGCTGACGTGGCCCGACCTGGTACACCTTTACATGACCCGGGCAAGCTCGCCGCGGCGCTGGACGGGGTCCGAGCGGGTCACAAAGGTCGAGGAGCCCCTTTGGATCGGACCACCACGCAGCTGCCGGTCGAAGTTGAGACGAGGGGTGACGACGCGTGGCGATGACGACCGAAGTCAAGGACGAGCTGAGCCGCCTGGTGGTGAAATCGGTCAGCGCGCGGCGCGCTGAGGTCACGTCCCTGCTGAGGTTCGCCGGGGGGCTGCACATCGTCGGCGGCCGGGTGGTCGTCGAGGCCGAGGTGGACCTGGGTAACGTCGCGCGCCGGCTGCGCAAGGACATCTTCGAGCTCTACGGGTACAACGCCGTCGTGCATGTGTTGTCCGCCAGTGGGATTCGCAAGAGCACCCGGTACGTGCTGCGGGTGGCCAACGACGGCGAGGCGCTGGCGCGCCAGACGGGTCTGCTCGACATGCGGGGGCGTCCGGTCCGCGGGTTGCCGGCCCAGGTGGTCGGCGGCAGCGTCGCCGACGCCGAGGCCGCGTGGCGGGGGGCTTTTTTGGCGCACGGGTCGCTGACCGAGCCGGGACGCTCGTCGGCCCTCGAGGTCAGCTGCCCCGGCCCGGAGGCCGCGCTGGCGCTGGTCGGTGCCGCGCGCCGGCTCGGGGTCAGTGCGAAGGCGCGCGAGGTGCGCGGCGCGGACCGGGTGGTGGTGCGCGACGGCGAGGCGATCGGCGCCCTGCTGACCCGGATGGGGGCCCAGGACACCCGGCTGGTCTGGGAAGAACGGCGGATGCGCCGCGAGGTCCGCGCGACGGCCAACCGCCTGGCCAACTTCGACGACGCCAACCTGCGCCGGTCCGCGCGGGCGGCGGTCGCGGCGGCCGCCCGGGTGGAGCGCGCGCTGGAGATCCTCGGCGACAGCGTCCCGGACCATCTGGCGTCGGCGGGCCGGCTGCGCGTCGAGCACCGGCAGGCGTCGCTGGAGGAGCTGGGCCGCCTGGCCGACCCGCCGATGACGAAAGACGCTGTGGCCGGCCGTATTCGGCGCCTGCTATCGATGGCCGACCGCAAGGCGAAGGTCGAAGGCATCCCCGACACCGAGTCGGCGGTGACGCCCGATTTGCTGGAGGATGCTTAACTAGCAGCAAATTGCTGGGCGTGACGGTCGGGGAGGGCTACGGTCATCGCATGAAGCGGCTTTCGAGTGTCGATGCGGCGTTTTGGTCTGCGGAGACCGCGGGCTGGCACATGCATGTGGGTGCGCTGGCGATCTGCGATCTCACCGATGCCCCCGAATACAGCTTTGAACGCGTCCGCGAGCTGATCATCGAGCGGCTGCCCGAGCTGCCGCAGCTGCGGTGGCGAGTCACCGGCGCGCCCCTCGGGCTGGACCGGCCGTGGTTCGTCGAGGACGAAGAGCTCGATGTCGACTTCCACATCCGTCGCATCGCCGTTCCGGCCCCGGGCGGCAGGCGCGAGGTCGACGAGCTGGTGGGTCGGCTGATGTCCTACAAGCTGGACCGTTCCCGACCGTTGTGGGAGCTCTGGGTCATCGAGAACGTCAAGGGCAACCGGGTGGCGACGCTGACCAAGATGCACCACGCGATTGTCGACGGAGTCTCGGGCGCCGGGCTCGGCGAAATCCTGCTCGACGTCACACCGGAACCCCGTCCGCCGCAAACGGAGACGGTCGGGTCGCTGGTGGGATTCCAGCTTCCGGGGCTGGAGCGGCGCGCGATCGGCGCGCTTATCAACGTCGGCGTCAAGACGCCCTTCCGCATCGCCCGGCTGGTGGAGCAGACGCTGCGTCAGCAGGTCGCCGCGCTGGGCGTCAGCAGCAAGCCGCCGCGCTACTTCGAAGCGCCCAAGACGCGCTTCAACGCACCGGTGTCGCCGCACCGGCGGATCACCGGCTGCCGCGTCGAGCTGGACCGGGCCAAGGCCGTCAAGGACGCCTTCGGCGTCAAGCTCAACGACGTGGTGCTGGCGCTCGTGGCCGGGGCCGCCCGAACGTACTTGCTGAAGCACGACGAATTGCCCGCCAAACCGCTCATCGCGCAGATCCCAGTCTCGACGCGCACCGACGAAAGCAAGAGCGACATCGGCAACAAGATCAGCTCGATGACCGCGTCGCTGGCCACCAACATCGAAGACCCCGCCGATCGGCTGATGGCCATCCACGAAAGCACCCAGAGCGCCAAAGGGATGGCCAAGGCGCTGTCGGCACACCAGATCATGGGTCTTACCGAGACCACGCCCCCGGGATTGCTGCAGCTGGCCGCCCGCGCCTACACCGCTACCGGACTCTCGCGCAACCTGGCCCCCGTCAACCTCGTCGTATCCAATGTCCCGGGTCCGCCGATGCCGCTGTACATGGCGGGCGCCAAATTGGAGTCGCTGGTGCCGCTCGGCCCGCCCGTCATGGACATCGCCCTGAACATCACTTGCTTCTCCTACGAGAACTACTTGGACTTCGGCTTTGTCACCACCCCCGAAGTCGCCAATGACATCCACGAGATGGCCCGCGCCATCGAGCCCGCGCTGACCGAGCTGGAGAAGGCCGCGGCGCGGGAGTGATCGCCTAGACCGGCCGGCGCGACGCTAGTTACCGTCGGGGCGGATGCTTCGCGTACACCCAGGACAGGAATTGCGCGACGGCCTCCGCCGACTTGTGCGCCCGCGGGGAGCTGAAGATGTCGAAAGCGTGTTGGGCGTGCGGCAATTCGGCGTAGGCGACGGGGGACTTCGACACCGAACGCAACTCCTCGGCGAACTCCTGCGCCTCGCCGACCGGGATCAGGGAGTCGTCGTGGCCGTGCAGGATGAAAAACGGCGGCGCGTCGTCGCGCAGCTTGCAGATCGGCGAGGCGTCGGTGTAGATGTGCCGATGTGTCGCGAATTTCCTTTTGACGACGTACTTTTCGAGCAGCGCGACGAACTCCGGGCGGCCCTCGCCCTCGGTGGAAAACCAGTCGTAGCGCCCGTACACCGGAACCGCGGCGGTCACCGAGGTGTCGGCTTCCTCGAAGCCCGGCTGGAATTGCGGGTCGTTGGGCGTCAGCGCCGCCAGCGCGGACAGGTGCCCACCGGCGGAGCCGCCGGTGATCGCGACGAAGTCCGGGTCCCCGCCGAACCGCGCGATGTTCTCCTTGACCCAGGCCAGCGCCCGTTTGACGTCGACGATGTGGTCGGGCCAGGTGTGCACGGGTGACACCCGATAGCCGATCGACACGCACACCCAGCCGCGGGCGGCCAGGTGGCTCATCAGCGGGTAGGCCTGCGGGCGGCGCATTCCGATCACCCACGCGCCGCCGGGAACCTGCAGCAGGACGGGAGCCTTGGCGTCGCGCGGCAGGTCGCGGCGGCGCCAGATGTCGGCCAGGTTGGCGCGGCCGTGCGGGCCGTAGGACACCACGTTCGTCTTCTCGACGTAGCGCCGGCGGGCCACCGTGTTGCCCAGCGGCAGGCTGCGCCGCCCGCTGCGGGTGGGCTTCGTGTGCGGCAGCGCCTCCAGCGCCTCGGCGTAGTCGTGCCCCAGTTGTTCGCGCAGGCCCGCCTCCAGCACCGGGCCCGGCGTGGTGACGCCGCGATACTTGATCACACCCAGGATGGCCCAGGACGCGGCCGTCAGCGCCAGCGCGGCCTTGCCGCGGCGCCCAGCGAAGTCGCCGCGGCGCCCGCGGCGCAGCGCGTCCACCAGCGAGGCGGTGAAGTACACCCCGGGCACCTCCGACGTCGGCCAGCCGAACCAGAACACCAGGACGGTGCTGTAACCCTTGCGGGCCAGCGGCCGTAATCCGTTGGCGGCGTTGGCAAGTTCGACCGCGGCGCGCGCCAACGGGCGAGGCTTTCGCAGCGTCCGGGCGAGCCGCATCAGCCGCCGACCCGGGACAGCAGCTCGTTGCGCAGGATTTTGCCGGTGCTGCCGCGGGGCAGCTCGTCGAGGATGGCGATCTCGCGGGGCACCTTGTAGTTGGCCAGGTTGTCGCGCACGTGTTGCTTGAGCGTGTCGACCGTGGCGGACGCGCCCGGAGCCAGCACCACGAAGGCCGCCAGCCGCTGCCCGTACTGCTCGTCGTCCACGCCGATGACCGCCGCCTCGGCGACGTCGGGGTGCGCCGCCAGGGTCTTCTCCACCTCGATCGGGTAGACGTTCTCGCCGCCGGAGACGATCATCTCGTCGTCGCGCCCGACGACGAACAGGCGCCCGGCGTCGTCGAGGTATCCGACGTCGCCCGACGACATGAACCCGGCGTGGAAGTCTTTCGTGGTGCCGGAGGTGTAGCCCTCGAACTGGGTGTCGTTGCGGACGTAGATGGTGCCGACCTCGCCGGTGGGCAACTCGTTGAATTCCTTGTCCAGGATTCGGATTTCGGTTCCGCCCGCCGGCTTGCCCGCGGTGTCCGGCGCCGCCCGCAGGTCGGCCGGGGTGGCGGTGGCGATCATGCCGGCCTCGGTGGCGTTGTAGTTGTTGTAGATCACGTCGCCGAACTGGTCCATGAACGCGGTGACCACATCGGGTCGCATCCGCGAACCGGAGGCCGCGGCGAACCGTAATGACTTGCAGCTGTAGCGGTTTCGCACCTCGGGCGGCAGTTCCATGATCCGGTCGAACATCACCGGCACGACGGCCAGGCCGGTCGCCTGGTGCCGGTCGATGAGGTCGAGGGTGGCCTCCGGATCGAACTTGCGCCGGGTGATGATCGTGCAGGCCATCGACGCGGCGAAGATCAATTGCGAGAAGCCCCAGGCGTGGAACATCGGGGCCACGATCACGATGTTTTCCTCGGCCCGCCACGGCGTGCGGTCCAGGATGGCCTTGAGCGTGCCGATCCCCGCGTTGCCGCCGGTTTGGTTGGCGCCCTTGGGCGTTCCGGTGGTGCCCGAGGTGAGCAGGATCATCCGGCCCTTGCGGCTGCCGCGCCGAGGCTGCTGTCCGGCGTGGTCGGTGATGAGTTTCTCCACCGTCAATTCGTGCTGCCCGCTGGTCCACGCGACGATGCGGGTGGCGTCGGGCTTCTCGGCAAGCGCCCGGTCCACCGTCTCGGTGAACTCCTCGTCGTAGATGACGGCGTCGACGCCCTCGCGGCCGACCACCTCGGCCAGCGCCGGCCCGGCGAACGACGTGTTGAGCAGCACCACGTCGGAGCCGATCCGGCTGACGGCCACCACGGCCTCGACGAAACCGCGGTGGTTGCGGCACATGATCCCGACCACCTTGGGAGGCCCCTCGGGCAATCCCTGCAGGGCGGCCGCCAGCGCGTTGATCCGCTCGTCGAGCTGCCGCCAGGTCAGCGTGCCGAGCTCGTCGATCAGGCCGGGACGGTCCGGGCAGCGCTGCGCCGCGCTGGCGAAGCCCACGGTCATGCCCATGCCCTCGCGGCGCATCGCCGCGGCGATCTTGAGGTAGCGGTCGGGGCGCATCGGCGCGATCATCCCGGCGCGCCGTAACGTCCCAAAAATGCCGAGGGCCTCGTCTACTCGAGATGCCATGGCTCAGCCCAGGATCGGGAAACGGCGCTTGGCGGCGAGGTCGCGCAGGGCCTGCTGCATCACCGACCGCACGTGCTCGTCGACCTCGTCGACGTCCGGGTCGTCGCCGAACTGCGCGGCGATGTCGATCGGTTCGAGTACCTGCGTCACGATCTTGGTGGGCAGCGGCACATTGGGCGGGATCACGGCGCTGAACCCGAACGGGAAGCCGAACGACAGCGGCAGGATGGCGCTGCGCAGCAGGCGTTTCACGCCGAGCCGCTCGGCCAGCCACGTGCCGCGGGAGAGGTAGAGCTGGGTTTCCTGGCCGCCGATGGACACCGCCGGAACGATGGGCACGCCGGCCTCGATCGCCGTGCTGACGTATCCCTTGCGGCCGTTGAAGTCGATGACGTTCTCCGAGAGCGTGGGTCGGTAGGCGTCGTAGTCACCGCCGGGGAAGACGACCACGACGCCGCCGGACCGCAGGGCCTTGGCCGCGTTCTCCCTGTTGGCGCGGATGTAGCCGGTGCGCCGGAAGAATTGCCCGGTGGGGCCGGTCATGAGGATGTCGTGGCTCAGCGTGTACACCGGCCGGTCGTAGCCGAACTTCTTGTAGAAGTGGACGCTGAAAATCGGGACGTCCATGGGGAACATGCCGCCGGAGTGGTTGCCGACCACCAGCGCCCCGCCGGGCGGGAATGAATCCAAGCCGCGCACCTCGGACCGGAAGTACGTCTTCAGGAAGGGGCGCATCACGCCCATCACGCGCTGGGTCAGACCGGGATCGAACTTGTCGATGTCCTCGATGTCTTCGCTGTCGGTGTCGGTCACATTTCTCCCTTGAGCTGCCGGCGCGGCGGCACTGCCGCGTCGAGTCCCATGATGGTAGCGACCGAATACCCCTAGGACGGTTTGAGCCAACCTGCAACGGAGGTATCCAGTGCCAATGCCTATGGCGCCGGTCCGATGAGGGGGCTATTGTTACGTGGCCAATGACCCTGCCCAGCGAAAAGAGGCGAAAATGGACGTCGCCGGATTGTCCGATGAGCGCGGTACTCGCTCGATCGCTGGGCACGTGTCGAACGGCGTTCGCGACCGGCGCGGGCGCCGGCCCCGCAGCAGTGCGGTACGCCCCGGCCCGGTCAACGTCCGCCAACCGGTGGCCAGGCCGGAGTCCCCGACCGCGGCGGCCGCGACGGCCGACCGCCGCCAGGCCGACTACTTCCGCCGGGTGCTCGTGCAGAACCGTCGCCACATAGAGCACCGGCTCGCGGAGTACCAGAAGGCGATCGCGACCGCTGATGCCACCGGCGATGCCGAAGGCGCCGCCAGCGTTCGCCGCATGGCGCGCCTCGAGGAGCAGGAACGCCAAACCCTTGACGGGCTGATCGAGAAGCTGCAGCGTCGATTTCCGCCCCCGAATCGAGCCGCCACCCGTTAGGGGCCGGCGCCGCCCCGCCTCATTCAAGGCTCAATCACGCTGCGCGTCAGCGATTTTCGCCTGACCCATACCGTTGCCTCACAGGCTACGGATAGATTGTATTCGCACAACTGGTTTCATCTGCGACAGGAATGAGGCCGCCCATGGGATTCATGTCACCGGAACTTCCGGACGTCGACCCCGACACATGGTTGGCACGGCCACGGGCAGCGCGACTGCAGATCGTGACCCGGCACTGGGCCGAACATGGTTTCGGGACCCCGTATGCGGTCTATCTGCTGTACCTGTTCAAGATCGCCTTGTACGTCGCGATCCCGGCGGCGATCATCACGCTGACCCCCGGCCTGGGCGGGTTGGGCCGCATCGGCGAGTGGTGGACGCAGCCGATCGTGTACCAGAAGTTCATCGTCTTCACGCTGCTGTTCGAGGTGCTGGGCCTCGGCTGCGGGTCCGGCCCGCTGACCGGGCGGTTCATGCCGCCGGTCGGGGGATTCTTATATTGGTTGCGGCCCAACACGATTCGGTTGCCCGCGTGGCCGGGCAAGGTGCCGTTCACCCGCGGGGATGCCCGCACCGTCGTCGACGTCGCCCTCTATGCGGTCGTGCTGGCCGGCGGGGTGTGGGCGCTGCTGGCGCCCGGCCCGCTGATCGACCCCGTCCGGGTGCTGCCCACGATCGTGGCGCTGGCCGTGCTGGGTCTGCGCGACAAGACCATCTTCCTCGCGGCCCGCGGCGAACACTATTGGCTGAAACTGTTCGTGTTCTTCTTCCCGTTCACCGACCAGATCGCGGCCTACAAGCTCATCATGCTGTGCCTGTGGTGGGGGGCGGCGACCTCCAAGCTCAACCACCACTTTCCGTACGTCGTGTCGGTGATGACGAGCAACAACGCGCTGCTGCGGCCCAAGCTGTTCAGCCCGTTCAAGCACGCGCTGTACCTCGATCACGTCAACGACCTGCGACCCTCCTGGTTACCGAAGGTGATGGCCCACGTCGGTGGCACCACCGCGGAATTCGTCGTCCCGACCGTTCTGGTGTTCGTCGCCGGCGATGCGCCATGGCGATGGTTCCTGATCGCGTTCATGGTGATCTTCCACCTCAACATCATTTCCAACCTCCCGATGGGGGTCCCGTTGGAGTGGAACGTGTTCTTCATCTTCTCGCTGTTCTATCTGTTCGGGCATTACGGCGCGATCCGCGCCACCGACCTTCGGTCACCCTTACTGCTCGCCCTCATCCTCGCCGCCGTGGCCGTGGTGATCGCGGGAAACATGTTCCCCGAAAAGATTTCGTTTCTGCCCGCGATGCGCTACTACGCGGGCAACTGGGCCACAAGCATCTGGTGCTTCCGCGCCGGCGCCGAAGGCAAGATCGAAGCCGACATCGTGAAAAGCTCTGCGCTCGTGGTGAATCAGCTGGCCAAGCTGTACGGCGCCGGGACCGCCGAGGTGATGTCGGACAAGGTGGCGGCGTTCCGGGCGATGCACACGCACGGCCGGGCGCTCAACGGCCTGTTGCCCCGCGCCTTGGGGGGAGAGGCCAACGAGGCCGAATACAGCATCCGCGAGGGCGAAGTCGTCGCCGGGCCGTTGGTCGGCTGGAACTTCGGCGAGGGCCACCTGCACAACGAGCAGCTGCTCGAGGCGGTGCAACGGCGCTGCCAGTTCGAGGAGGGCGACGTCCGCGTCATCGTGCTCGAGGGCCAACCGATCCACATCCAAAAGCAGTGGTACCGCATCCTCGACGCCAAGGCCGGGGTGATCGAGGCTGGTTACGTCGACGTCGCGGACATGCTGAGCCGCCAGCCGTGGCCCGAGCCCGGCGACGAGTTCCCGGTCCACGTCACGACGCGCGCCGTAGCCGAAACGTGACTCAGGCTTGACCGAATCGCTAACGCGCCCTTGCACTTCCGCTGTTCGCGACGCCCGTACCATGGCTATTACAACCATGTCAGTTAAACAGGGACTGGAGCCATGCGAGCGGTCGTTCGGTGTGTTCTTGCGGTGAGCGCTGTCGCTGCGAGTGTGGCCACCGGGCCGACCGACATCCGCTTGGCCGCGGCCACCCGGTCGGATGGATCCGCCGTCGCGTCGGTGTCACCCGCGCGCGGCGAGGTGGTCGGGGTGGCGCACGCCGTGGTGGTGACGTTCAGCACTCCCGTAACCAACCGGCGCGCGGCCGAGCGCGCCGTCCGGGTCACATCGGCCCCTCCGATGACCGGGAAGTTCGAATGGCTCGACAACGAGGTCGTGCAGTGGGTTCCCGACCACTACTGGCCGGCGCACAGCACGGTCGCGCTCTCGGTGGGCGGACGGCCCACGGAATTCGCCACCGGCCCCGCCGTCGTCGGGACCGCCAACATCGCCGACCACACCTTCACGGTGACCGTTGACGGCGTCGAGTCGGGGCCGCTGCCGGCGCCGCACCACCGTCCCCACTGGGGTGAGGCAGGCGTGCTGCCGGCCTCGATGGGCAGGCCCGAGTACCCGACTCCGGTCGGCTCCTACACCGTCCTGTCCAAGGACCGCACGGTGGTCATGGACTCGAGCAGCGTCGGCATTCCCGTCGACGACCCCGACGGATATCGGATCCCGGTGGACTACGCCGTGCGCATCACCGGCCACGGCCTCTTCGTCCATTCGGCCCCGTGGGCCGTCAACGCGATGGGCCTGGAGAATGTCAGCCACGGCTGCATCAGCCTGAGCCCCGAGGACGCCGAGTGGTACTACAACACCGTCCACGTCGGCGACCCGGTGATCGTGGAGGACACGCCACGGCGCCAGCCACCGGCACGGCCGCAGCCGCCGCTGCTGTGGGAGGCCCCACCCAGCTGACAGATGACAAAGAAACCCGCCGGGCTCGGCCCGGCGGGTTCTTTCGTAACTGGGAAGGGGATCCGGGTCAGCGCGCGGGCCCGGGCGCGGTCGGCTGGCCGGGCGCGGGGCCGCCGGCGGGCGCCGGACCGGTCGGCGCGCCCTTGCCGGTCCCGGACATGTCGATGATCGGAGCGGCCGGCGCCGCGACATCCAGCGGACCACCGGCGAGCGCAATCAGCGGAGCGCCGACGGGCACCACCGGGATCGGGGCACCCACCGGGACCGGCGCACCCACCGGGATCGGTGCACCCACCGGGATCGGGGCACCCACGGGGACCGGAGCGCCCACCGGCACCGGGGCGCCGACGGGCACGGGGGCACCGACCGGGACCGGCGCACCGACCGGGACCGGCGCACCAGCCGGCACCGGCGGCCCGAGAGCGATCAGCGGGGCGCCGGCCGGGACCACCGGAACCGGCCCGGGCGCCACGACCGGTACGCCGGACATGTCGGTGAGCGGGGCGCTGGAGGTGCATACGGTGGCGGCCGGTGCCGGCCCGCCGGGTGCCGGCGCGCCGCCTCCCGGCCCGGCCACCGGTGTGCCGCCCGCTTCGGGTGCGCCAGCCAGCGGCGCGCCCGCGGCCAGTGGTCCGGCGGCGCCCACCGGCCCGCCGGCTGCCGGAGCGCCGACCTCGCCGGACTGACCCTGGATGCACGCGTAGCCGCCCGTCTTCAGCGGGGTGGCTGCCGCATCGGGGCTCAACGCTATGGCGGCCCCACACAGCCCAGCGATGGCACCAACTGTGATGTTGAACCGATCAAAGCCCGTCATCAACGTCGACTCCTTTTAGCGTTCGCTATCAAATGCGGCAGCAGAACCGCATAGCTGTCCCGCAGCCGTGTCGAATGTATGACCCCCCGGTGCTATTGCACACGCGACGATTCCGGGGCTTATCGAACCGATACGAACCAGACATGCTCCGGTTACCGCGGCTGTTCGCCGTGACCGGCAAGCGGTGGTGCGCGTCACTGATCTAGGCTGACGGCGAGCGCGTAATCAGCGGACTCGCCGAAGACATCAGAAGACAGGGAGAGATCAAGTGACGGTCCGAGTGGGTATCAACGGCTTCGGCCGAATCGGACGCAATTTCTACCGGGCGTTGCTGGCCCAGCAGGAGCAGGGGACGGCCGATGTCGAGGTGGTGGCCGTCAATGACATCACCGATAACGCCACATTGGCGCATTTACTCAAATTCGACTCGATTTTGGGTCGGTTGCCCGATGACGTGAGCCTGGAGGGCGAGGACACCATCGTGGTGGGCACCCGGCGGATCAAGGCGCTCGAGGTGCGCGAGGGTCCCGCGGCGATGCCGTGGAGCGATCTGGGCGTCGACGTGGTGGTGGAATCCACCGGGCTGTTCACCAACGCGGCCAAGGCCAAGGGCCATCTGGACGCCGGGGCCAAGAAGGTGATCATCTCCGCGCCGGCCACCGATCCCGACATCACCATCGTATTGGGCGTGAACGACGACAAGTACGACGGCAGCCAGAACATCATCTCCAACGCCTCGTGCACGACGAACTGCCTGGCGCCGGTGACCAAGGTCTTGCAGGACGAGTTCGGCATCGTCAAGGGCTTGATGACGACCATCCACGCCTACACCCAGGATCAGAACCTGCAGGACGGCCCGCACAAGGACCTGCGTCGGGCGCGGGCGGCGGCGCTGAACATCGTGCCGACCTCGACCGGGGCGGCCAAGGCGATCGGGCTGGTGATGCCCGAGCTGAAGGGCAAGCTGGACGGGTATGCGCTGCGGGTGCCGATCCCGACCGGCTCGGTGACCGACCTGACCGTGGAGCTGGCCAAGGCCGCCAGCGCCGAGGACATCAACGCCGCGTTCAAGGCCGCCGCGGAGGGCCGCCTCAAGGGCATCCTGAAGTACTACGGCGCCCCGATCGTGTCGTCCGACATCGTCACCGACCCGCACAGCTCGATCTTTGACTCCGGGCTGACCAAGGTCATCGACAACCAGGCCAAGGTGGTGTCCTGGTACGACAACGAATGGGGCTACTCCAACCGCCTCATCGACCTCGTCGCACTGGTCGGCAAGTCGCTGTAAACCGTGAGCATCCCCACTCTCGAAGACCTTCTGGCCGAGGGGGTTTCGGGCCGCGGCGTGCTGGTGCGCTCCGACCTGAACGTCCCCCTGGATGACGGGACCATCACCGACGCCGGCCGCATCACCGCGTCGGTGCCGACGCTGCAGGCGCTGCTCGAGGCCGGCGCCAAGGTCATCGTCACCGCGCATCTGGGTCGTCCCAAGAACGGCGCCGACCCGAAGCTGTCGCTGGCGCCGGTCGCCGCCGCGCTCGGTGACCAGCTCGGGCGGCACGTGCAGCTGGCCGGCGATGTCGTCGGGACCGACGCGCTGGCCCGCGCCGAGGGCCTCACCGACGGCGATATCCTGCTGCTGGAGAACATTCGCTTCGACCCGCGCGAAACCAGCAAGGACGACGGCGAGCGCCTGGCGCTGGGCCGGCAGCTGGTCGAATTGGTCGGGCCGGAGGGCGCTTTCGTCTCCGACGGCTTCGGCGTGGTGCACCGCAAGCAGGCCTCCGTCTATGACGTCGCGACCCTGCTGCCGCACTACGCGGGCACGCTGGTGGCCGAGGAGATCCGGGTCCTCGAGCAGCTGACCAGCTCGACCAAGCGGCCCTACGCGGTGGTGCTAGGCGGGTCGAAGGTGTCCGACAAGCTCGGCGTGATCGAGTCGCTGGCGACGAAGGCCGACAGCATCGTGATCGGTGGGGGCATGTGCTTCACCTTCCTTGCCGCGCATGGCCTTTCGGTCGGCACGTCGCTACTCGAGCCCGATATGGTCGACACCTGTCGCCGGCTGGGTGAGACCTACGCCGACGTGCTGCACCTTCCGGTGGACATCGTGGTGGCCGAGAAGTTCGCCGCCGATTCACCGGCGGAAACCGTTGCGGCGGACCGCATTCCGTCGGACAAGATGGGCCTGGACATCGGGCCGGAGTCGGTCCGGCGGTTCACCACGCTGCTGTCCAACGCCGAGACCATCTTCTGGAACGGCCCGATGGGGGTGTTCGAATTCCCGGCATTCGCCGCCGGAACCAAGGGCGTGGCCGAGGCCATCGCCGCGGCGACCGGCAAGGGCGCCTTCAGCGTGGTGGGCGGCGGCGACTCGGCGGCCGCGGTGCGCGCGCTCGGCATCCCGGAGGGTGACTTCTCGCACATCTCGACCGGCGGGGGAGCGTCGCTGGAATACCTGGAGGGCAAGACGCTGCCGGGCATCGAGGTGCTTGCCAGCCCCCAGCCAAGCCAAGGAGACTCGTGAGCCGCAAGCCACTGATCGCCGGCAACTGGAAGATGAACCTCAATCACTTCGAGGCGATCGCGCTGGTGCAAAAGATCGCGTTCGCGCTGCCGGACAAGTACTACGACAAGGTCGACGTAACTGTGCTCCCGCCGTTCACCGACCTGCGCAGCGTGCAGACCCTGGTCGACGGCGACAAGCTGCGGCTGACCTACGGCGCCCAGGACCTGTCCCCGCACGACTCGGGCGCCTACACCGGCGATATCAGCGGCGCCTTCCTGGCCAAGCTGGGCTGCCAGTTCGTCGTCGTCGGCCACTCCGAGCGGCGCACCTACCACCACGAGGACGACGCGCTGGTGGCCGCCAAGGCCGCCGCCGCGCTCAAGCACGAGCTCACCCCGATCGTGTGTATCGGCGAGCACCTGGAGACCCGGGAGGCGGGTGAGCACGTCAGTTACTGCGAAAACCAGCTGCGCGGCTCGCTGGCCGGGCTGTCGGCCGAGCAGATCGCCAACGTGGTGATCGCCTACGAGCCGGTCTGGGCGATCGGCACCGGCCGGGTGGCCAGCTCCGCCGACGCCCAGGAGGTTTGTGCGGCGATCCGCAAAGAGTTGGCGTCCCTCGCCTCGGCAAAGGTCGCCGAAACCGTGCGGGTGCTCTATGGCGGCTCGATGAACGCGAAGAACGTCGGCGAACTCGTCGCACAGGACGACGTCGACGGTGGGCTGGTCGGCGGCGCGTCGCTGGACGGCGAGCAGTTCGCGACCCTCGCGGCGATCGCCGCCGGCGGGCCCCTGCCGTGACGTCGCCGGGGCACCGGTAGGCTTTCTGGCATGCAATTGGCCCTGCAGATCACCCTGGTGGTCACGAGCATCCTGGTGGTGCTGCTGGTGCTGCTGCACCGCGCCAAGGGTGGCGGCCTGTCGACGCTGTTCGGCGGCGGCGTGCAGTCGAGCCTGTCCGGATCGACGGTCGTGGAGAAGAACCTCGACCGGCTGACGGTGTTCATCGTCGGCATCTGGCTGGTGTGCATCATCGGCATGGCCCTGCTGATCAAGTACCGCTGACCGCTCCATCCGCACCGTCGTCCCGCCGAGCGTGAAATTTACGACGCGACACGCCGATAGTGCGTCGTGAATTGCACACTCGGCCGCGATTGACGCCTACACCGCTGACCGCTCGACGGGCGGGCCGGGCGATCCGCCTCGATACTGGGACGCATGGCTGAGGCTTCCGACATCGCGCTGGAACCGATCGGCGCCGTCCAACGCACCCGGGTCGGCCGCGAGGCAACCGAGCCGATGCGCGCCGACATCAGGCTGCTGGGCACCATCCTCGGCGACACCGTGCGCGAGCAGAACGGCGACGAGGTGTTCGAGCTCGTGGAACGCGCGCGGGTGGAGTCCTTCCGGGTGCGGCGCTCCGAGATCGACCGGGCCGACATGGCGCGGATGTTCGACGGCATCGACATCCACCAGGCCATCCCGATCATCCGGGCGTTCAGCCACTTCGCGCTGCTGGCCAACGTCGCCGAAGACATCCACCGGGAACGCCGACGCGACGTCCACGTCGCCGCCGGCGAGCCACCGCAGGACAGCAGCCTGGCCGCGACGTACGCGAAACTCGATCGGGCAGAGCTCGATTCGGCGACGGTAGCCGACGCGCTGCGGGGCGCCCTGGTGTCCCCGGTGATCACCGCCCATCCCACCGAGACCCGCCGGCGCACCGTGTTCGTCACCCAGCACCGCATCACCGAATTGATGCGGCTGCGCGCCGCCGGGCACACCGAGACCGACGACGGTCGCAACATCGAGCTCGAGTTGCGCCGCCAGGTCCTTACGCTGTGGCAGACCGCGCTGATCCGGCTGTCCCGGCTGCAGATCACCGACGAGATCGACGTGGGCCTGCGGTATTACCCGGCCGCGCTGTTCAAGGTGATCCCGCAGGTCAACGCCGAGATCCGGGAGGCGCTGCGCGCGCGCTGGCCCGATGCCGACCTGCTTTCGTCACCCATCCTGCAGCCCGGATCCTGGATCGGCGGCGACCGCGACGGCAACCCGAACGTCACCGCCGACGTCGTGCGGCAGGCCACCGGCAGCGCCGCGTTCACCGCGCTGGCGCACTACCTGGCCGAGCTGACCGAGCTCGAACAGGAGCTGTCGATGTCGGCGCGGCTGATCACGGTCACCCCCGAGTTGACCGCCCTGGCCGAGGGCGGCAACGAGAGCGCCCGCGCCGACGAACCGTACCGGCGCGCGCTGCGGGTGGTCCGGGCCCGCCTCACCGCGACGGGCACCGAGATCCTGGACCGCCGCCCGCAGCACGAGCTCGACCTGGGCCTGCGGCCGTACTCCGCTCCGGCGGAACTGCGGGCCGACCTGGACATCATCGACGCGTCGCTGCGCACGCACGGCGCCGAGCTGCTGGCCGACGATCGGCTGGCCCGGCTGCGAGAAAGCGTGCATGTCTTCGGTTTTCATCTATCCGGTCTGGACATGCGGCAGAACTCCGACGTGCACGAGGAGGTGGTCGCCGAGCTGCTGGCCTGGGCCGGGGTGCATCCGGACTACGCCTCGCTGGCCGAAGACGAGCGGGTCGCGTTGCTGGCGGGGGAGCTGGCCACCCGCCGGCCGCTGGTCGGCGACCGCGCGCAACTGTCCGACCTGGCCCGCCGCGAGCTGGGTGTCGTCGCGGCCGCCGCCCGCGCCGTCGAACTCTACGGACCGGCGGCGGTGCCCAATTACATCATCTCGATGTGCCAGTCGGTGTCCGACGTCCTGGAGGCCGCGATCCTGTTGAAGGAGGCCGGGCTACTGGACGCGTCCGGCCCGGAACCCTATTGCCCCTTGGGCATTTCGCCGCTGTTCGAGACGATCGACGATCTGCACAATGGCGCGTCGATCCTGCAGGCGATGCTGGACCTGCCCATCTACCGGGCGTTGGTGGACGCCCGCGGCGGATGCCAGGAGGTGATGCTGGGCTACTCCGACTCCAACAAGGACGGCGGATACCTGGCCGCGAACTGGGCCGTCTACCGCGCCGAGCTCGCCCTCGTCGAGGTGGCCCGCAAGACCGGAATCCGGTTGCGGCTCTTCCACGGTCGCGGCGGCACCGTCGGCCGCGGTGGCGGCCCCAGCTACCAGGCGATCCTGGCGCAGCCGCCCGGCGCGGTGAACGGCTCGCTGCGCCTCACCGAGCAGGGCGAGGTGATCGCCGCCAAATACGCCGAACCGCAACTGGCCCGGCGCAACCTGGAGAGCTTGGTGGCGGCCACCGTGGAGTCGACGCTGCTCGACGTGGAGGGCCTCGGCGACGCCGCGGAACCGGCCTACGCGGTGCTCGACGAGGTGGCCGCGCTGGCGCACCGCGCCTACGCCGAATTGGTGCACGAGACACCGGGATTCGTCGAGTACTTCAAGGCGTCCACGCCCGTCAGCGAGATCGGGTCGCTGAACATCGGCAGCCGGCCGACCTCGCGCAAGCCCACCGAATCCATCTCCGACCTGCGCGCCATCCCGTGGGTGCTGGCCTGGAGCCAGTCGCGGGTGATGCTCCCCGGCTGGTACGGCACCGGCGCGGCCTTCGAGCAGTGGATCGCGGCGGGCCCCGAGAGCGAAACCGAGCGGGTGGCGATCCTGCACGAGCTGTACGAGCGGTGGCCATTCTTCCGCAGCGTGCTGTCCAACATGGCGCAGGTGCTGTCCAAGAGCGACCTGGGCCTGGCGGCCCACTACGCCGAGCTGGTGGCCGACGAATCGTTGCGGCACAGGGTGTTCGACAAGATCGCCGACGAGCACCGGCGCACCATCGCCATGCACAAGCTCATAACCGGTCAGGACGACCTGCTCGCCGACAACCCGGCGCTGGCCCGTTCGGTGTTCAACCGCTTCCCGTATCTGGAGCCGCTCAACCACCTGCAGGTCGAGCTGCTCCGCCGCTACCGCTCCGGCGACGACGACGAATTGGTGCAGCGCGGCATCCTGCTGACGATGAACGGACTGGCGAGCGCGTTACGTAACAGCGGCTGACGGGCATCCCCGTGCCATGGAACCGGCGCAAGCGGCCCAGAACGGCGTGTTCGAACGGATCGCCCGCGCCGGGTATGTGGTGAACGGGCTGCTGCACCTGATCGTCGGCTACCTCGCCTTCCGTGTCGCTTTCGGCGACGGTGGTACCGCCGATCAGACCGGCGCGCTGGCGGCGTTGGCGGGCAAACCGGGCGGCCCCGTCGTGCTCTGGGTCGCCGCGGCCGCCCTGCTGGCGATGGGCCTGTGGCGGCTCGTCGAGACGGCGCTCGGCCGGTCGTACGACCGGAAGAAGGACATGTCGTCGAGCGGGTGGGATCGGGCGAAGGCTTTTGGCCTGGCGGCGGTCTACTTGGCGTTCGCCTACTCGGCCTTCGGGTTCGCCCGAGGCTCCGGACGCCCTGCCGACCAACAGAATTCGACCATCAGCGCTCGCCTGATGCAGACCACCGTCGGCACGGTCGCGCTGATCGCGTGCGGCGCGATCATTGTCGTCATCGGCGGCTATCACGTGTACAAGGGCGCCAGCCGCAACTTCGTCGGCGACCTCAGAGGCAAGTCGGGCGCTCTGGTGCGACGGCTCGGAATGGCGGGCTACATCGGAAAGGGCGTGATCATCGCCGCCACGGGTGGGCTGGTAATTGTCGCCGCGTGCCGCTCGGAGCCGAAGAAGGCCACCGGACTCGACGGGGCGCTCAAAACCCTAGGGGCCCAGCCGTACGGGCCGGCGCTGTTGGTCGCGGCCGGGGCGGGGATCATCACATACGGCCTGTACAGCTTCGTGATGGCCCGATCGACCAAAATGTAGGGCTAGCGATTGCGCAGCCGGTCCAGGACGCCGCGCACGGCATGCTCGGTGGTGCCGCTGTGCACCCGAGCCATTTCAGCACGCGCTTCAGGTTTTCGACGAGATCGACCTGGAGAAGTAGTCGACCGGACACGGCCCGTCGGCGCGCGCGACGCCCCCGATCTGGGCCGGGACGGGTGAGGGGTGCGTGCTCCAGCGCGGCGTCATCTCGTACTCGCGGAGCAGGCGCGTGGTGGCCGCGGTCATCGCGGCCAGCGAAAACGGCTGGGCCGGACACGAATGCCGCCCGTGCCCGAACGCGGTCACCAGCATCGGCGACGGCAGGGCGTCCTGGTCGACCAGGCGGTGGCGGTTCCATCGATCGGGATCCCACTCGCCGAGCCCCGGCGCCGCCGACGTGTTGAGCAGGGGCAGCAGCGTGGCGATCGTCCAGCCCGGCGGCACCTCGTAGGTGACGTCGCCGGTGTCGAAGCGGACCGGGGACAGCACGGCGCGGGTCATGATCGAGCGCTGCGCCAGGCGCGTCGATTCCAGCGCGCACCGCTGGGCAAAGTCGGTGTCGCCGGAGCGGACCCGCGCCAGCTCGGCCGGGTGCTCGAGCAGGTCCACCATCGCCCAGCCGAGCGCGGCCGCCAGGTTCGACATGGACGCGATGTGGATGAGCGCGACGTCGAGCGCGATGCCGCGCAGCCGGGCCTCCGGCGCCTCGGCGGCCCACTCGGCCACGATCCTGCCGAACAGGCCGTGGTCGCCCCTGAGCGCGTCGTCGCCGGCGTCGTACGTGCGCACCGCGGCGGCGACGATGCCGGCGACCTCGTCCAGCGCGTCCCGCTCGGCGCGTTTGTCCGTCGCCGCCACCGCCGCCATCCGGTCGGGGTGCACGAACGCCTCGGAGCCGTCGAGCGTGTCAAGGGCGCCCACCAGGCGCTCGAAGGCCCGGCCGTCGGCCGACCCGGGTCCCGCCCACGAGGCCAGCCCCATGCGGTGGCCCAGCCGGCGCGCGAGATCGAAGACGTCGACCCGGCCGGCCGGTCCCAGCTCGGCGGCGGTCCGCTCGAGCGCCCGCTCCAGGTTGGCGAGGTAGGATGCCACGTCGTCGCGCCGAAACAGGTTGCTGGGCAAGGTCTTACGCCCGATGAAGATGTCGTCGGGAAGTTTGCGCCGCAGCATCAGGTAATCGGCGACCCCCTTGCTGGCCGTGTCCTCGGTGAGCGCGTAGAACGACTCGACGCCGACGGGGGAGAACGTGAACAGGTAGCGGTCCGGTCCGCTGTGCACGGCGAACGTGTCGCCGTGTCGTGCCCGGGCCCCGCCGATGGTTGCGACGGCGTCGACGACGGACACGTCCCAGGGCAGCCCCGTTCCCTCCGCGTACGGCGGAGTGGGCACCGGGCCGGCGCCGGGCACCTGCTAGTGCACGGTCCGGTTGCGCAGCCGGTCCAGCACGCCGCGCACCGCATGCTCCGTGACCGACAGCGGGGACAGCATCGTCTCGCCCACCTTCACCATGTCGTCGATCCGCGCGACGATGGCCTCCACCGGCTCGACCAGCACGATCAGCCGCTTGGCCAGGTCGTCGAGGCTCGCGAGGGTGCCGTCGAGGTGATCCAGCCCGGCCTCCATCCGTTCGACCGTGGCGTTGAGGTTGGTGAGCGAGCTGTTCAACTCCCTCATCGTGGTGCTCAGGCCGTCGAGCACGTCCTCGACCTGTTCGACGGTCTTGTCGGCGTTCAGCGCCGCCTGGGTGAGGGTTTTGATCCGGTTCCGCTCGGGCCCCCCGCGCGCGGTTCTGTCAGCCATGACGGTCATTATGCGCCGAGCGTCACGCCAGCGTGGCTACCGTCACCGAGCGTCACGCCAGCGTGACGCCCTGACGAGGCCGTCAGCCGGGAAGCTTGGACGCGGCCTCCTGGTCGAGCAGCCAGAGCGTGGTCTCGAGGCCGACGGCCCCGGCGGCCGGCACCGACGCCGGCGGGGCGCCACCGATTGCGGCGGCCGCCGCCTCGGCCTTGCCCGCCCCGGACACCATCAGCCACACCTCGCGGGAGCGCCGGATGGCGGGCAGCGTCAACGTGATTCGCTGCGGCGGCGGTTTGGGGGAGTCCTCGACGCCGACCACCATGCGGCTGGTCTCGTGCACGGCCGGGGTGTCCGGGAAGAGGGAGTTGATGTGGCCCTCCGGGCCCATTCCCAGCAGGTGGACGTCGAAGTTCGGCACCGGCTGGCCGGCTTTGGCGTTGGCGGCCAGCAGCTGCTCGTAGGCCAGCGCCGCGGCCGCGAGATCCGCGCCGAATTCGCCGTCGCTGGCCGGCATCGTGTGCACCTGGCTCGACGGGATGTCGACGTGATCGAGCAGGGCCTCCCGCGCCTGCTTGTCGTTGCGCTCGTCGTCGTCCTCGGGCACGTAGCGCTCGTCGCCCCAGAACAGGTGCACCTTGGACCAGTCGACCTGGTCGCGACGGGTGGCGAGGTAGCGCAGCAGGCCGATGCCGTTGCCGCCGCCGGTCAGCACGATCAGCGCCCGGCCCCGCGCCGCCGCGGCGTCCTGGATGGTCTTGACCAGCCGTTCGCCCGCGGCCTCGACGAGGGCGTCGCCGTCCTTGAAAACTTCGACGGTCGGGCTCATACGTACTGCACCTTCTTGATCCCCTCCAGCGCTGTTCGGTAGACCTCGTCGGCGTCCAGCCGGCGCAGGTCCTCGGCCAGGCATTCACCGGTTTCCCTGCGCGCCAACGGAACCAGGGCGTCCGGGCGCGCCGTGCGGCTCAGGGTGGCGGTCCTGCCCTCCTGGGGCCGGCTGAGTGTGATGGTCTCGCTCGGGCGGGTCAGCTCGACTTTGAGCTCACCGACCGCCCGGCGCACCGGACCGTCGATGCGGCTGGCCAGCCAGCCCGCCAGGATGTCGAGCGCGGGCTCGGTCTTGAGGCCGGAAACCACCGCCGACTCGATCGGTTCGTGCGGCGGCTGGTCCACGGCGGAGGTCAGCAGCGCCCGCCAGTAGGTGATGCGCGCCCAGCACAGGTCGGTGTCGCCGGCGCTGTACCCGGGCAGGCGGCTCTTGATCGCCGACAACGGGTCGACGCCGTTGGTTGCGTCGGTGATGCGCCGAATTGCCAACTTGCCCAACGGGTCCTGCGCCGGCTTCTCCGGGGCGATGTCGGGCCACCACGCCACGACCGGGATGTCGGGCAGCAGGAACGGGACGACCACGCTGGCAGCGTGGCCCGACAGCGGCCCGGACAGGTTGAGAATCACCACTTCGCTGGCGCCGGTGTCGCCGCCGGAGCGGAGCTGGGCGTCCAGGCGCGGTGCGTCGGCGTACGGGTCGCCCCGCATCGTGACGATGATGCGGCTCGGATGCTCGTGGCTGGCGTCGTTGGCCGCCTTGAGCGATTCCTCGAGCACTTCCTCGCTGTCGGGCGCGACGAGCAGCGTCAGCACCCGCCCCATCGTGACGGCGCCGGCCTTTTCGCGCAGCTCGCTCAGTTTCTTGTTGACCGCGGTGGTGGTCGTGTCGGGCAGGTCGACAATCATTGGCGCCGCTCCGCCTCGTCCGTTTGGTCGCTACGCGCCCTATCGTCGCCGGCGCGGATCACGGCCGCCGCCATTCCCTGCCCGTGCGGCGCAGCATCTCGAACGCCGATTCCGGGCCCCAGGTGCCGGCCTCGTAGGGGTCGGGCTTGCCGTGCGAAGCCCAGTTCTCGAGGACGGGATCGAGGATCTCCCAGGCCAATTCGACTTCCTCGTTGACCGGGAACAGGGATGGCTCGCCGAGCAGCACGTCGAGGATGAGCTGCTCGTAGGCCTCCGGTGATTCCTCGGCGAACGCCGATCCGTAGGAGAAGTCCATGTTGACGTCGCGGACCTCCATGGCGGTGCCCGGCACCTTGGAGCCGAACCGCAGGGTGGTGCCCTCGTCGGGCTGCACCCGGATGACCATCGCGTTGGCGCCGAGCTCGTCGGTCATGGTGGCGTCGAACGGCAGGTGCGGTGCGCGCTTGAAGACCAGGGCGATCTCGGTCACCCTGCGGCCCAGGCGTTTACCGGTTCGCAGGTAGAACGGCACGCCGGCCCAACGGCGGGTGTCGACCTCGAGCGTGATCGCGGCGAACGTCTCGGTGGTGGAGTCCTTGGAGAACCCCTCCTCGTCGAGCAGCCCGACGACCTTCTCGCCGCCCTGCCAGCCGCCGGTGTACTGGCCGCGGCTGGTGGTCTCGTCGAGCGGTTCGGCGAGCTGCGTCGCCGAGAGCACCTTGATCTTCTCGGTTTGCAGCGCAGCCGGATTGAAGCTCACCGGCTCCTCCATCGCGGTCAGCGCCAGCAGCTGCATGAGGTGGTTCTGGATGACGTCGCGGGCGGCGCCGATGCCGTCGTAGTAGCCGGCCCGGCCACCCAGGCCGATGTCCTCGGCCATGGTGATCTGCACGTGATCGACGTAGTGGGCGTTCCAGATCGGGTCGAACAACTGGTTAGCGAACCGCAGCGCCAGGATGTTGCGGACCGTCTCCTTGCCCAGATAGTGGTCAATGCGGAACACCGCCTCCTCCGGGAAGACGGCGTTGACGGTTTTGTTCAGCTCGCGGGCGCTTTCCAGATCGTGGCCGAACGGCTTTTCGATGACGACCCGGCTCCACCGGTCGCCCTGCGGGCGGGCCAGGCCGGACTTGTGCAGCTGCTCGCACACCACCGGGAAGGCATTCGGTGGGATGGCCAGGTAGAAGGCGTGGTTGCCCCCGGTGCCGCGCTCGGCGTCGAGCTTCTCCAGCGTCTCGGCGAGCCGGGCGAAGGCCTCGTCGTCATCGAAAGCGCCTGGCACGAAACGGAATCCCTCGGCCAGCCGCTCCCAGTTCTCCTCCCGGAACGGCGTGCGGCAGTGCTCCTTGACGGCCTGGTAGACCACCTTGCGGAAATCCTGCGTCTGCCAATCCCGGCGGGCGAAACCCACCAACGAGAAGGTGGGCGGCAGCAACCCGCGGTTGGCCAGGTCGTAGATGGCCGGCATCACCTTCTTGCGGGCCAGGTCACCGGTGACGCCGAAGATCACCATGCCGCACGGGCCGGCGATCCGGGGCAGTCGCTTGTCCTGCTTGTCCCGCAACGGGTTTCGCCACTGCGTGGCGTCGCGGGAGCCCGCCTTCGAGCCCGCCGGGCTCATTTGCCGAGGGAATCGAGTTGCTTCTGCGTCTCTTCCAACAGCTCGGTCCAGGACTCCACGAACTTTTCCACGCCCTCATTTTCCAGCACCACGAAGACGTCGGTCAGGTCGACGCCGACCGCGGCCAGCTTGTCGAACACCTCCTGAGCGGCTGATGCGGTGCCGCTGACGGTGTCGCCCTTGATCTCACCGTGATCGGCGACGGCGTCGATCGTCTTCTCCGGCATGGTGTTAACCGTGTTCGGCGCGACCAGCTCGGTGACGTAGAGGGTGTCGGAGTAGTCAGGGTTCTTGACGCCCGTCGACGCCCACAGCGGGCGCTGCACGCGGGCCCCGTCGGCCTTGAGCGACTCGTAGCGATCGCCGCCCTTGAAGACCTCTTCGTAGGCGGCGTACGCCAGCCGGGCGTTGGCGACGCCGGCCTTGCCGCGCAGCGCGAGCGCGTCCTCGGAGCCGATCTTTTCCAGCCGCTTGTCGACCTCGGTGTCCACGCGGGAGACGAAGAACGATGCCACCGAATGGATCTTGGACAGGTCGTGCCCGGCCTCGCGGGCCTTCTCCAGCCCGGCCAGGTAGGCGTCCATCACCTGGCGGTGCCGCTCGACGGAGAAGATCAGCGTGACGTTGACCGAAATCCCCTCCGCCAGAACGGAAGTGATGGCCGGAATGCCGGCCTTGGTCGCCGGGATCTTGATGAACAAGTTGGGCCGGTCGACGATCTTCCACAGCTCGACGGCCTGCGCGGTGGTCTTGTCGGTCTCGGCGGCCAGTCGCGGGTCGACCTCGATGGACACCCGGCCGTCGACACCGTCGGAGGCCTCCCACTGCGGCCGCAGCACGTCGCACGCGTTGCGGACGTCGTCGGTGGTGACCGTGCGAATGGTGGCGTCCACGTCGGCACCGCGCTCGGCCAACTCGGAGATCTGCTCGTCGTAGGTGTCGCTGTCGGCGAGCGCCTTCTGGAAGATCGAGGGGTTGGTGGTCACGCCGACAACGCTTTTCGTGTCGATCAGCTCCTGCAGGTTGCCCGACTGCAGCCGCTCGCGCGACAAGTCATCCAGCCAAACGGACACCCCGGCTGCGCTCAACGCCGCGAGGTTGGGGTTCTGACCGGCCATGTGAATCACCCTTTCTCAGTTATCGACTACCTGCTCCGCGGCCGCCGCGACGGCTTCGGCGGTAAAGCCGAACTCACGGAACAAAGTCTTGTAATCGGCGGATTCGCCGTAGTGCTCGATCGACACGATGCGACCGGTGTCGCCGACGAGCTTGTGCCAGGACTGCGCGACCCCCGCCTCGACGGCCACCCGTGCCGACACCGACGGGGGCAGCACGCTGTCGCGGTATTCCTCGGGCTGCGACTCGAACCACTCGACGCACGGCATGGACACCACCCGTGCCACGATGTCCCTGTCCGCCAGCAGGTTTCGCGCCTCGACGGCGAGCTGAACCTCGGAGCCCGTGGCGATCAGCACGACGTCCGGCTCGTCGCCGCCGTCATCGCCGAGGATGTAGCCGCCGCGCCCGACTCCCTCGAAGTTGGTGCCCTCCAGGACCGGCACGCCCTGGCGGGTCAGGATCAGCCCGACCGGGCCGCTGCCGTTGCCGCGGGCCAGGATCGTCCGCCAGGCGTACGCGGTCTCGTTGGCGTCGGCCGGGCGCACCACCGACAGGTGGGGGATGGCGCGCAGCGCGGCCAGGTGCTCGATCGGCTGGTGCGTCGGGCCGTCCTCGCCCAGCCCGATCGAATCGTGCGTCCACACGTAGATGGTGTCGATGTTCATCAGCGACGCCAGGCGCACGGCCGGGCGCATGTAGTCGGAGAACTGCAGGAACGTGCCGCCGTAGGCGCGGGTGGGGCCGTGCAGCACGATGCCGGACAGGATGGCGCCCATCGCGTGTTCGCGAACGCCGAAGTGCAGCGTGCGACCGTACCAGTCGGCGGTGTAGTCCTTCGTCGAAATCGACGGGGGCCCAAACGATTTGACGTTGTCCATGGTGGTGTTGTTGCTACCCGCCAGGTCGGCCGAACCGCCCCAAAGCTCGGGCAGTTTCGGCCCCACCGCGTTGAGCACCTTCCCGGACGCCGCGCGGGTGGCCAGCGGCTTGTCCTCCGGGGTCCAGGTCGGGATGTCGGCGTCCCAGCCGTCGGGCAGCTTCTCGGCGGTCAGCCGGTCCAGCAGCGCTTTGCGTTCGGGTTCGCGCTGCGCCCAGGCGTCGAATTCGGGTTGCCACTTTTCGTGTGCTTCCTTGCCCCGGTCCACCAACTTGCGGGTGTGGGCGAGCACCTCGTCGCGCACCTCGAAGTTCTTATCCGGGTCGAAGCCCAGGATCTTCTTGACGGCTGCGACCTCTTCGTCGCCGAGGGCGGCGCCGTGCGCCTTGCCGGTGTTCATCAGCTTGGGCGCGGGGTAGCCGATGATGGTGCGCAGCTCGATGAACGACGGCCGATCGGTGACGGCCTTGGCGTTGGCGATGGCCTCCTCGATGCCGACGACGTTCTCGCCGCCCTCCACCCGCTGCACGTGCCAGCCGTAGGCCTCGTAGCGCGCGGCGGTGTCCTCGCACAGCGCGATGTTGGTGTCGTCCTCGATGGAGATCTGGTTGTGGTCGTAGAACACGATCAGGTTGCCTAGCTGCTGCACGGCCGCCAGCGACGACGCCTCGGACGTCACGCCCTCCTCGATGTCCCCGTCGGAGGCGATCACGAAGATGAAATGGTCGAACGGGCTGGTGCCCGGCTCGGCGTCCGGGTCGAACAGGCCGCGCTCGTAGCGCGACGCCATCGCCATCCCGACCGAGGACGCCAGGCCCTGACCGAGCGGGCCGGTGGTGATCTCAACGCCCTTGGTGTGCCGGAACTCCGGGTGTCCGGGCGTCTTGGATCCCCACGTGCGCAACGACTCGATGTCCGACAGCTCCAGGCCGAACCCGCCGAGGTACAGCTGCAGGTACAGCGTGAGGCTGCTGTGCCCGGCCGACAGCACGAACCGGTCACGACCCAGCCAGTAGGTGTCGCTGGGGTCGTGGCGCATCGTGCGCTGAAACAGGGTGTAGGCCAGCGGGGCCAGGCTCATCGCCGTTCCGGGGTGGCCGTTGCCGACTTTTTGGACCGCGTCGGCGGCCAGCACCCGGATCGTGTCGACCGCGGCCGAATCGATCTCGGTCCAGTCGTCGGGGAGGTGCGGTTGGGTCAGCGTGGAGATCTCTTCGAGTGTCGTCACAGCCTCAGTCCTTGGGTCATCAAGCTGATATTGCCTACCCTAATGCGGGAGTGCCGGCTCCTGCAGTGCAGAGTTCTCTAGTACCCAACGCCGGCCGCTGTGAAAATACGCCCCGGTCGCCTGGGCTTTGCAATCTGTTCGGAATTCTCGGAAGAATCCCTTTCGGACCCTCCGGGCAGGCGGCCGCCGGCACGCGGTCTACCATCGTGCGTAGTAGATGCTGCGCGCTGCTGCGACCCCGAGGAGTTATTGCGTGAGCGTTCGCGGGCGCGTCGCGCCGAGTCGAGAGGCACCGGGCCGGGTACAAGGCACGGTCCTGGCGTACCTGGCGCTCACCAAGCCGCGGGTCATCGAGTTGCTGCTCGTCACCGCGATCCCGGCGATGCTGCTCGCCCACCGCGGCACCGTGAACCCGCTGCTGATCCTCAACACGCTCATCGGCGGGATGCTGGCCGCCGGCGGCGCCAACACGCTCAACTGCGTGGCCGACGCCGACATCGACAAGGTGATGAAGCGCACCGCGCGCAGGCCGTTGGCGCGCGCCGCGGTGCCGACGCGAAACGCCCTGGTCCTGGGGCTGGTGCTCAGCGTTGGCTCGTTCTTCTGGCTCTGGTGGACGACCAACCTGCTGTCCGGGCTGCTGGCCGTGGCCACCATCGCGTTCTACGTGTTCGTCTACACACTGTTGCTCAAGCGCCGCACCTCGCAAAACGTCGTGTGGGGCGGGGCGGCGGGCTGCATGCCGGTGATGATCGGCTGGTCCGCGGTCACCGGCACCATCTCCTGGCCGGCGTTGGTGATGTTCGCGATCATCTTCTTCTGGACGCCGCCGCACACCTGGGCCTTGGCGATGCGGTACAAGGACGACTACAAGGCGGCCGGCGTCCCGATGCTGCCGGCGGTGGCGACCGAGCGTCAGGTCACCAAGCAGATCCTGATCTACACCTGGCTGACCGTGCTCGCGACGCTGGCGCTGGCGCTGGCCACCGGCTGGCTCTACGCGGCGGTCGCCCTGTTGGCCGGGGTGTGGTTCCTGGCGATGGCGCATCAGCTGTACGCCGGCGTGCGCGCCGGCGAGCCGGTCAAGCCGCTGCGGCTGTTCCTGCAGTCGAACAACTACCTGGCGGTGGTGTTCTGCGCGCTGGCGGTCGACTCGGTGATCGCGCTGCCGACGCTGCTGTAGCCGTATTGCCGAGCAGACGTAAAAGCCCCCTTTTCGACGGGCGGATTCCAGTGAACGTCGCCACGGGACGAGTTGCTCACTAGTGCAGTGACAGGTCTGCCGGAGACGGATGTGGCGCGAGTGCAGCGATGGTGTCACGACAAGGTGCCCGAGCATGTGCGTGACGAGGTCCGCATCGAGGTGGACGTCGCGGAGCGTCATCTGACGATCGTCGAGTGTCGGCCGCCGTGGCATGCGGATGCGGACTCGGAGTGGACCCGCTTCCCGATCGCTCGGCTGCGCTATGCGAAGACCCGCGGTGTGTGGTCACTGTATTGGCGCGACCGCAACTTGCGTTTTCACACCTACGATCTGGTGTCACCCACGGCCCGTATTGAGGAGTTGCTCGCTGAAGTGGATCGGGACCCCACAGCGATCTTTTGGGGCTGACGGACCTGGCGGTGTTATGCCGTCTTTAGCGCGGCACCGGTGATCAGGTCAGCGGGCCGAGCCCAGCCCAGAATTTTACGGGGCCGGTCATTGAGTTCGTCAGCAACTCGCTGCAGTTCCTCGGGTGAGATGCGGTCCAGATCAACACCTTTGGGAAAATAATCGCGCAGCAAGCCGTTGGTGTTCTCGTTGGAGCCACGCTGCCAGGGTGAGTGCGCGTCACAGAAGAACACCCGTGTGCCGGTGCGGGCGGTGATCTGTTGATGCAGCGCAAGCTCTTTACCCTGATCCCAGGTCAGTGTCCGACGCAGATGGGGGGCAAAAGCGCCCAGGGCATCGACGATGCCGTCACACATGGCCTGCGCGGTCGGCCGCCCAGTAGACACATGGATCAGGACCACGAAGCGAGTGACGCGTTCCACCAAAGTGCCTATCGCCGAACGATTTCCGGGCCCCACGATGCAATCGCCCTCCCAATGGCCGACCTGTATCCGGTCTTCGACCTCAGCGGGCCGATCAGCGATCATCGTCATACCGGTAAGCCGACCACGGCGTTCTAGCCCCTGGACTCGGCGGCGACGCCGCCGACGCCGCCGTTTGGCCGGACGAGTCAAATCGGTGCGGGGATCGTAGATCGCCTGATAGATCGACTCGGTACACAGATGGCGCTCGGGTTGATCGGGGAAGCGCGCCGGCAGCTCATGGGCAACCTGCTCGGGACTCCACCGCTTGCCCAACAACTCGGCAACCACATCATGGAGCTGCTCGTCACGCGTTACACGGCGGGCGCGACGGCCGGGATTGCCGCTCGACCGCAAGCCGCTCCGCCGTAGCAGGCAGGTAGCGGCCCTGATCATCGGCGTTGCGGTCCAGCTCCCGTGAGACCGTCGAGGCCGCCCGGCCTAGCTCGTCGGCGATGGCGCATACACCGACACCCGCACGGTGCAAGTCGGCGATCGTCGTCCTCTCCTCAACCGAGAGATATCGAGGATGCCGCGGTTTGGGTGCTGTGAGACTCACCGGTGGATAGTGCACCGCCTCGCCGGCACTATTGCGCACCGTGCGCCCATAGCGCCAGCGTGTCCCCGTCCTGCGGTCGATTCCCACAATGCGGCACGCCTCGCAGGGACCTAGCCCCTGCGCAATCAGCCAGCCGAACCACTCCCGCTCCTCCACCAGCATTCCGCCACTTGGGCGTCCACGTGGCCGGATCTTCCGCTCTGCTCCCACCGCAACCTCCCGAATAACCTCGGTGTTGCGACGTTTACTGGAATTCACCGCGCCGAAATGGGGCTTTTACGACTGCTCGCGGGATGAAAGCCCTACGGCAGCAGCACGATCGAGCCCGTCGTCTTGCGGCCCTGCAGGTCCTGGTGCGCGCGCGCCGCTTCGGCGAGCGGGTAGCGGCCGCCGACCTCGATGGTGATGCCGCCGCCGGCGATCGCGTCAAACAGTTCGCCTGCGCGCCAATGGAATTCGTCGCCGGTGCGGATGAAGTGCGCCAGCGACGGCCGGGTCAAGAACACCGACCCCGCGGCGTTGAGGCGCTGCGGGTCGAACGGCGGAACGGGCCCACTGGCGGCGCCGAACAGCGCGAGGGTGCCCCGGACGGCCAGGCTGGCCAGGCTGGCGTCGAAGGTCGTCGCGCCGACGCCGTCGTACACCGCGGCCACCCCTCCGCCGCCCGTCAATTCGCGGATCTTCTGGGCGAATTCGCCTGGGTCGTCGGGGTAGGAGAGCACCTCGGCGGCGCCGGCCTCCTTGGACATCCGCTCCTTCTCCGGCGTCGAGACGGTGGTGATGACCCGCGCCCCGAGCAACGTGGCCCACTGCGTCAGGATCAGCCCGACCCCGCCGGCGCCCGCGTGCACCAGCACGGTGTCACCGCTTTTGACCGGATACACCGACTTCAGCAGGTAGTGCGCGGTCAGGCCCTTGAGCATCACCGAGGCGGCCACCTCGGACGTCACGCCGTCGGGCACCTTCGCTGTCAAAGCCGCTGGGGCGGTGGCGAATTCGGCGTAGGCGCCCGTCGCCGCGGCGGTGCCCACCCGGTCACCCTCGCTGAAATCGTCGACCCCGTCGCCCGTGGCGACGACGGTGCCGGCGGTCTCCTGGCCGAGGATGAACGGCACCTCGCGCGGGTACTGCCCGGAGCGGAAATAGGTGTCGATGTAGTTGACGCCGATCGCCTCGGCCTTGATCAAGAGTTCGCCGGGGCCGGGCGTGGGCTCGGGGACGTCGACATAGCGCAGGACTTCGGGACCACCGGTTTCGCTGATTTCGATTGCGTGCATGTGGATATCATGCCCGGGCATGAAGCTGGCCCGCCCGGACGTCTTCCATCCGCGCATTGTGCTGGCGGGTGATCCCCGACACTCCGACGATGCGGGGCTGGTGCCCGCGCTGCGAACCCGCGGGCTGCACGCGCGCTGGTTGCCCTGGGACGACCCGCGGACCGTCGGCGCCGACCTGGTGATCCTGCGCCGCGCCCCCGACCCACGCGACGAGTTCCTGGCCTGGATCCGCCGGGTGCGCCACCTGCTCAACCCGCCCGACGCGGTCGCGTGGAACCTCGGCGAGCGGTACCTGCGCGACCTCGAGGACGACGGGGTACCGGTGCTGACGGGCGGGACGGCTCGGTCGGCGTTGGTATTCATCGGCGGGCAGCGGTCGCACGCGTGGCCGGGCGAGCCGGAGTTCGAGTCGTGGGACCTCGGATACGCCGCCATCGCGTCGGCCGCGCAACGCGCCGGAATCGGCTCGCGCGAGCTGCTTTACGCGCGCGCCGACCTGGCAGGGGACCGGCTGGTGGGGCTCGACCTGGTGGCGCCGTCGCTGGGCTGGTCGCAGCTTGACGCCGACTCCCGCGGGCGGGCCCAGCGCGAGTTCGCTCTCGCCGTGGAGTCAGCCTGCGAGCGGCTGGGCCTCGGTCCGTTGTCGCATTGAGGCCCATAGCGCCGCCGTCGCCGCCGTGCAGGCAGCCGCGCCGGCCACGTGCACCGCGACCAGGGCGGCGGGCACCCCGGTGTAGTACTGGGCGGTGCCGACCGCGGCCTGGGCGCACACCAGGGCGACCAGCACGCCCAGCCGCAGCCGGATGGCCCGGCCGGCGCCCACCGCCAGCAGCCCGAAGCCGAGCCCGACCAGCAACGCCAGGTAGGAAACCAGCAGCGACGAATGCGCGTGCACCAGCGTTGTGATCTCGACCTTCAGTCGGGGCACGGTGCGGCTGGGGCTGCGGTCGCCGGCGTGCGGGCCGGCGGCGGTCACCAGCGTGCCGGCGACCAGCACCGCCGCCAAGTTCACCGCGCTCAGCGCGGTCAGCGCGCGCAGCGGCCGCGCCACCGCGTAGTGGACCACGCCATCGTCTGGCTCGCCCACCTTGACGTAGAGCAGCACCGACAGCCACACCATCGTCATCGACGTCAGCAGGTGCACGGCGACGGTCCACCACAGCAACCCGGTGCGCACGGTGATGCCGCCGATCACCGCCTGCACCACCGTCGACACCGGCATCAGCCACGCGTAGACCAGGACCTCGGTGCGCCGGCGCGCGCGGGTCACGGCCAGCACGGCCAACGCAGCGGTGATCACCACGGCGAAGGTGATCATCCGGTTGCCGAACTCGACGGCCTGGTGGATCCGTGGCACCTCGGCCACCGCGACCGGGGTGAAGCTGCCGGGAAAGCACTGCGGCCAGGTGGGGCAGCCCAGCCCCGAGGCGGTGACGCGCACGATCGCGCCGGTGACCGCGATGCCGCCCTGGGTGAGGATGACGAGCGCGGCGACGATCCGCTGGGCGCGCAGGCTGGGGTCGGGGAGCAGGTCCACCAACCGCCGCAGCGTTGGTCGTAGCACCGCCCGATGGTAAGCCAAGAAAAACTACGGCCTGTAGTACGGGCCCGTTGCGCCGAAATTGCCCCCATGGCTGTGAAAGGGCGCGATCCGCGACCAAAGCCGCAATCTCGGCGACCTCAGGGCGATGCCGTCAGGTAAAGCGGAACCAGCGCCGGGCGGCCAGCGCGGCCAGCGCCCCCCATACCGCCAGCACGACGACCCCGAACCAGTCCACCGACAGCGTCATCGCCTGGGAGAGGGCCTCGGTGAGCGCGCCCGACGGGGTGAGCCGGGAAAGCCATTTCACCACCGGCGGGATCATCCTTGTTTCCAGGGTCAGCGCGCCCAGGCCGGCGAAGACGAACCACATCAGGTTGGCTACCGCCAGCACGATCTCGGCGCGCAGCGTCCCGCCGAGCAACAGCCCGAGGGCCGCGAAGCCCGCGGTGCCCAGCGCGATGACGGCCGCGCCCAACAGCAACGCCGCGGGTGCGGGTCGCCAGCCGAGCGCGAAACCGATGGCGCCCAACAGGATTGCCTGCAAGAACACCACCGTGACGACCGCCAGCGACTTTCCGGCGATGATGCCCCAGACCGGCAGCGGGGTGGCACCGAGCCGCTTCAGCGCGCCGTAGCGGCGGTCGAACGCGACGGCGATCGCCTGCCCGGTGAAGGCGGTCGAGATCACCGCGAGGGCCATGATCACCGGGACGAACGTGGCCGCGCGGTTGCGGCCGAAGTCGCCGAAGGGCAGCAGGGTCAGCCCCACCAACAGCGTGATCGGGATGAACATGGTCAGCAGCAATTGCTCGCCGTTGCGCAGCAGCAGCTTGAGCTCCAGGCCGAACTGCGCCGCGAGCATCCGCGGCACGGGGCTGGGGCGCGGGTCGGGTTTGAAGGTCCCCGCGGGAAAGGTGTTCGACTGGGTCCCTGAATGAGTCACGGCCGTAGGTTCCTGCCGGTGAGGTCGAGGAAGACGTCCTCGAGGCTGCGTTGCTCGACTCGCATGTCGGTGGCCAGCACGTCGATCTGCGCGCACCACGCCGTGACGGTCGCCAGCACCTGCGGGTCGACCGGGCCCTCGACCAGGTACTCGCCCGGCGTCACCTCGGTGGCCTTGTAGTCCTCCGGCAGCGCGGACGCCAGCAGGGACAGGTCGAGGCGCGGCGGCGCGGTGAACCGCAGCTGGTCCTTGGCGCCCGCCCGCATCAGTTCGGTCGGGGTGCCCGATGCCACCGTCACCCCGTGGTCGATGATCACCAGCCGATCGGCGAGTTCCTCGGCCTCCTTGAGCTGGTGCGTGGTCAGCAGCACGGTCACGCCATCGCGGCGCAGCGCGTCGATGAGCTCCCAGACCAGCAACCGTGCGTGGGCGTCCATGCCGGCGGTGGGCTCGTCGAGGAACACCAGCTCGGGCCGGCCGACCAGTGCACAGGCGAGGGCCAGCCGTTGCTGCTGCCCGCCGGAGAGCCGCCGGTAGGTGGTGCGGGCGGCGTCGGTCAGGCCGAGGGTGTCCATCAGCCACGCCGGGTCCAGCGGGTCGGCGGAATAGGCGGCTACCAGGTTGAGCATTTCGCCCGCCCGCGCCGCGGGGTAGCCGCCGCCGCCCTGCAGCATCACCCCGATCCGCGCGCGCAGGCGCGCGTTGTCGGCGACGGGGTCCAGGCCGAGCACCCGGATCGTGCCGGCGTCGGGACGCGCGAAGCCCTCGCACATCTCGACCGTCGTGGTCTTACCGGCGCCGTTGGGCCCGAGCAGGGCCAGCACCTCGGCGGCGTGCACCTCCAGATCGAGGTTGGAGACGGCCTCGACGGCGGCCGCGCCGGACCCGTATTGCTTGGTGACCCCTCGCAGCCGCACGACAGTGTCGGGCGTTTCGGGGAGCGGGCTCACGTGGAATCAGCGTAGGCGTCGGGCGCCGCCTCGGAGCGTGGGGCGGTCCTGGGGGGCTCGGCGGGCAGCGTGACGGCCGTCTGGCCGTTGGTTTCCGGGCCCGTCGGCCGCAGTTGGCGCCACGGCAGACGGGTGTAGGTAAACGCGATGAGCACGGCCACGATCAGGCTGCTGGCCAGCGTGGCGTCCACGATCTGAAAGAGGGCGAAACGGTCACCGTTGGCCGTCGGGCCGAAGATGCCGACGACGAGGGTGATGACGATCACCGCCACCCGGAAGCCCGGGCGGGTCGCCCACGCGGCCAGCGGGATGATGGCCCACAGCAGATACCAGGGCTGCACCACCGGGAACAGCAACACGCAGATGCCCAGCGCGACGCCCAGGCCGCCGATCGGGTGCAGCCGGCCGCGGAAGACGGCCACCAGCAACCAGGCCACCAACACCATGATGATCAGCACGCCGATGCCACGGGTCAGCCCCAGCACCGCGGTGGTGTGATCGCCCAGGCCCAGCAGGATCCCCACCTGCCCGGTGCCCAGGGCCAGCAGCGTCGGCGGCGACATCCAGCTGCGCACCACGTTGGCGGTGCCCAGCGTGTAGATCCAACCGAATCCCAGCCCGCTGGCCCAGCCGACCAGGGCCATCACCGCCAGTGCCAGCGCCGCCATCCCACCGCCCGCCAGCAGCAGGGCGCGCAGGTTGCCGCCGCAGCGGTAGGCCAGCGCCATCGTGACGAACCCGAGCGCCAGCAGCGACGGCAGCTTCACCTGCGAGGACAGGGTGATCAGGATCGCGCCCGCGAGCAGCATCCCCAACGGCTCCCAGCTCGGGCCCGGCCGCCACGACGTGGGCAGCAGTCGCGGAGAGTCGATGCCGCGCAGCGCGAACTCGGCGCCGGCCAGCATCAGCCCGAGCATCAGCGCCTCGTTGTGGACGCCTGCGACCAGGTGCATGATCAGCAGCGGATTGGCGGCCCCCAGCCACAGCGCGCTCACCTCGGCGACGCCGCAGCGCCGGGCCAGCCGCGGGGTGGCCCACACGATGAGGCCGACCCCGATCAGCACCACGATCCGGTGGCACAGCACGGCGGCGACGATGTTCTCCCCGGTCAGCGCCGAGATGCCGCGCCCGATCCACAGGAACAACGGGCCGTACGGTGCGGGCGTCTCGCGCCACAGCGTCGGCACCGACAGCGTGAACACGTGGCCGAGGCCCAGCCCCGACGCCGGGCCCACCTTGTAGGGGTCGAGCCCCTCCAGCGAGATCTGGCTCTGGGCCAGGTACGAGTAGACGTCCTTGCTGTACATCGGCGGCGCGATCAGCAGCGGCAGCGTCCACAGCAGCAGGGTGCGATCCAGGTCCCCGCGCGACATTTTCCGGTTGCCCAGCGCAAACCGCCCCAGCATCAGCCAGGCCAGCGCCATCATCACCGCGCCCGTCGTCGTCATCGTCAGCGACACCGTCTGGATGCGCGACGGCAGGTTGAGCAGCCGGACCCCGAACGTCGGGTCCTGCACGACGGGCCGCGCCCCGGCGCCCAGCGCGCCGATCGCCATCAGGACGGTGCCGGTAGCGCCGAACAGGCGGGTGCGCTGCAGCGCGGTGAGCTCGGTATCGTTCAGCGGCGAACCCACCGCTTGCTCGTCGCCGTGCAGGCTGGCGATCGACGAGCTCAGCGTGTGGTGGCGGGCTGCCATCAGAGCAGCGTAACGGCACGCCCTTGTGACCAGCGCAACGCGCAGACAGGGGACCCTTGGTGGACCGATCCCCGGAATTGCGTCACACTGGTGTTGTGAAAATCCGAACCAGCCTCGATAAGGCGCCCGTGGCTCCTGTCGGCGCCGCGGTGCCGGACGGTCACACCCGCCGCGCCATCGTGCGCCTGCTGCTGGAATCCGGATCGATCACGGCCGTCGAGATCGGGGATCGGCTCGGGCTGACGCCCGCCGGCGTGCGTCGTCACCTCGACGCGCTGATCGAGGCGGGTGACGCCGAGTCGGTGGCCGCCGAGCCGTGGCAGCAGGTGGGCCGCGGGCGCCCCGCCAAGCGCTTCCGCCTGACCGGGGCCGGCCGGGCCAAGCTCGACCACGCCTACGACGACCTGGCCGCGGCGGCCATGCGCCAGTTGCGGGAGATCGGCGGCGAGGACGCCGTCCGCACCTTCGCCCGGCGGCGCATCGACGCGATCCTGGCCGGGGTCGAGGCGGCCGACAGCGGCGACGACGCCGAGGTCGAGGCGGCGGCCGAGCGGGTCGCCGGCGCGCTGACCAAGGCCGGTTACGTCGCGACCACGACGCGGGTGGGCGGGCCGATCCACGGTGTGCAGATCTGCCAGCACCACTGCCCGGTGTCCCACGTCGCCGAGGAATTCCCCGAGTTGTGTGAAGCCGAGCAGCAGGCCATGGCCGAGGTGCTCGGAACCCACGTGCAGCGGTTGGCGACCATCGTCAACGGAAACTGCGCCTGCACCACCCATGTACCACTCACGGTTCCGGCGGCCAGCCCACGTCGCGACACCACGAACACCGAAGGAGCGTCCTTATGACCCTCACGCCCGAGGCCAGCAAGACAGCGGTAGCGCCGCTGACCCAGGAGGAGGCGATCGCCTCGCTGGGGCGGTATGGCTACGGCTGGGCGGACTCCGACGTCGCGGGCGCCAGCGCGCAGCGCGGACTGTCCGAGGCGGTGGTGCGCGACATCTCGGCGAAGAAGAACGAGCCGGAGTGGATGCTGCAGACCCGGCTCAAGGCGCTGCGCATCTTCGAGCGCAAGCCCATGCCGAACTGGGGCTCCAACCTCGAGGGCATCGACTTCGACAACATCAAGTACTTCGTGCGTTCTACCGAGAAGCAGGCCGCAACCTGGGATGACCTCCCCGAGGACATCCGCAACACCTATGACCGGCTGGGCATCCCGGAGGCGGAGAAGCAGCGGCTGGTGGCGGGCGTCGCGGCCCAATATGAGTCCGAGGTGGTGTACCACCAGATTCGGGAAGACCTTGAGGCGCAAGGGGTTATCTTCCTCGACACCGACACGGGCCTGCGCGAGCATCCCGAGGTCTTCAAGGAGTACTTCGGCACGGTGATCCCGGCGGGGGACAACAAGTTCTCCGCGCTGAACACCGCGGTGTGGAGCGGGGGCTCGTTCATCTACGTGCCGCCGGGCGTGCACGTCGACATCCCGCTGCAGGCCTACTTCCGGATCAACACCGAGAACATGGGCCAGTTCGAACGCACACTGATCATCGTCGACGAGAATGCCTACGTCCACTACATCGAGGGCTGTACCGCTCCGATCTACAAGTCGGATTCGCTGCACTCCGCGGTGGTGGAGATCATCGTAAAGCCCGGTGGCCGTTGCCGTTACACGACAATCCAGAACTGGTCGGGCAACGTCTACAACCTGGTCACCAAGCGAGCCCGCGCCGAGGCCGGCGCCACCATGGAGTGGGTCGACGGCAACATCGGCTCCAAGGTGACGATGAAGTACCCGGCGGTCTGGATGACCGGCGAGCACGCCAAAGGCGAGGTGCTGTCGGTGGCGTTCGCCGGCGAGGACCAGCACCAGGACACCGGCGCCAAGATGCTGCACCTGGCGCCCAACACCTCGAGCAACATCGTGTCCAAGTCGGTCGCCCGTGGCGGCGGCCGTACCTCTTACCGCGGCCTGGTGCAGGTGAACAAGGGCGCGCACGGATCGCGCTCGAGCGTGAAATGCGATGCGCTGCTGGTCGATACGATCAGTCGCAGCGACACCTACCCCTATGTCGACATCCGCGAGGACGACGTCACCATGGGCCACGAGGCCACGGTGTCGAAGGTCAGCGAAAACCAGCTGTTCTACCTGATGAGCCGCGGGCTGACCGAGGACGAGGCGATGGCGATGGTGGTGCGCGGCTTCGTGGAGCCGATCGCCAAAGAGCTGCCGATGGAGTACGCGCTGGAGCTCAACCGCCTGATCGAGCTGCAGATGGAGGGCGCGGTCGGATGACCGCTACTGCTCTGAATAAAGGCGAGCTTTTCGCGTCCTTCGACGTTGACGCCTTCGAGGTTCCGCACGGCCGCGACGAGCTCTGGCGGTTCACCCCGCTGCGGCGGCTGCGCGGCCTGCACGACGGTTCTGCAAAGGCCACCGGCCGCGCCGAGGTCGCCGTCGACCAGCGGCCCGGCGTGCAGGTCGAGATCGTCCGCCGCGGCGACGAGCGGCTCGGGCAGGGCGGTGCCCCCGCCGATCGCGTTGCCGCCCAAGCGTTTTCGTCCTTCAATTCCGCGACCGTCGTCACCGTCGGCCGGGACACCAGGATCGCCGAGCCGATCAACATCACCGTCACCGGCCCCGGTGAAGGCGCCGTGGCCTACGGGCACCTGCAGATCCGCGTGGAAGAGCTCGGCGAGGCGGTGGTCGTCATCGACCAGCGCGGCAGCGGAACCTATGCCGACAACGTCGAATTCGTCGTCGACGACGCCGCCCGGCTGACGGTCGTGTGGATCGCCGACTGGGCCGACGACATGGTGCACCTGAGCGCGCATCACGCCAGGCTGGGCAAGGACTCGGTGCTGCGGCACGTCACCGTCACGCTGGGCGGTGAGGTGGTGCGGATGTCGGCCAACGTGCGGTTTTCCGGTCCCGGGGGGGACGCTGAGTTGCTGGGCCTGTACTTCGCCGACGACGGCCAGCACCTCGAGTCGCGGCTGCTGGTGGACCACGCGCGGCCCGACTGCAAGTCGAATGTGCTGTACAAGGGTGCGCTGCAAGGGGATCCGGATTCCGCGCTGCCCGACGCGCACACGGTTTGGGTGGGCGACGTGCTGATCCGTGCCGAAGCCACCGGCACCGACACCTTCGAGGTGAATCGCAACCTGGTGCTCACCGACGGCGCGCGCGCCGACTCGGTGCCCAATCTCGAAATCGAGACCGGCGAGATCGCCGGCGCCGGACACGCCAGCGCCACCGGGCGTTTCGACGACGAGCAACTGTTCTACCTGCGTTCGCGCGGCATCCCGGAGGATCAGGCCCGCCGCCTGGTGGTCCGCGGGTTCTTCGGGCAGATCATTTCGAAGATCGCGGTGCCCGAGGTACGCGAACGCCTGACCGCAGCCATCGAACACGAACTGGCCATTACGGAGAAAACAACCACATCATGACGACCCTGGAAATCAAAGACCTGCACGTCAGCGTCGATGACCCCAACGCCGCCGAGGGCGAGCGCGAGATCCCCATCCTCAAGGGCGTGGACCTGACGGTGAAATCCGGTGAGACGCATGCGCTGATGGGCCCCAACGGGTCCGGTAAGTCGACGCTGTCCTACGCGATCGCCGGTCACCCCAAGTACCGCGTCACCTCCGGGTCGATCACGCTGGACGGCGAGGACGTGCTGGCGATGAGCGTCGACGAGCGCGCGCGTGCCGGGATATTCCTTGCGATGCAGTACCCCGTCGAGGTGCCCGGCGTGTCGGTGTCGAACTTCCTGCGCTCGGCCGCGACGGCCATCCGCGGCGAGGCCCCGAAGCTGCGCCACTGGGTCAAAGAGGTCAAGGGGGCGATGACGTCCCTCGAGATCGACCCGGTCTTCGCCGAGCGCAGCGTCAACGAAGGTTTCTCCGGCGGCGAGAAGAAGCGCCACGAGATCCTGCAGCTGGAGCTGCTCAAGCCCAAGATCGCGATCCTCGATGAAACCGACTCGGGGCTGGACGTCGACGCGCTGCGGGTGGTCAGCGACGGCGTGAACCGCTACGCCGAAACCGAGCACGGCGGAATCCTGTTGATCACGCACTACACCCGCATCCTGCGCTACATCCACCCGGAGTACGTGCACGTGTTCGTGGGCGGCCGCATCGCCGAGTCCGGCGGTCCGGAGCTGGCCGACGAGCTCGAGCAGAACGGGTATGTGCGCTTCTCCCAAGCGGCGGCCGCCGGGGCCTGAGATGTTGGACGTCACGGCCATCCGTGCCGACTTCCCGATCCTCAAGCGCATCATGCGCGGGGGAAACCAGTTGGCGTACTTGGATTCCGGCGCGACCTCGCAGCGTCCGCTGCAGGTGCTCGACGCCGAGCGGGAATTTCTGCTGACCTCCAATGGCGCGGTGCATCGCGGGGCGCACCAGCTGATGGAGGAGGCCACGGACGCCTACGAGCAGGGGCGGTCCGACATCGCGGCCTTCGTGGGCGCCGACGCCGACGAGCTGGTGTTCACCAAGAACGCGACCGAGGCGCTCAACCTGGTGTCATACGTGCTGGGGGACAACCGTTTCGAGCGTGCCGTCGGGCCCGGGGACGTCATCGTCACCACCGAGCTCGAGCACCACGCCAACCTGGTCCCGTGGCAGGAGCTGGCCCGGCGCACCGGGGCGACGTTGCGCTGGTACGGCGTCACGGATGACGGGCGCATCGATCTCGACTCGCTGCGACTCGACGAGCGAGTCAAAGTCGTTGCGTTCAGCCACCATTCCAACGTCACCGGCGCGCTGGCGCCGGTGGGCGAGCTGGTCGGCCGCGCCAAGGCCGTGGGCGCGCTGACCGTGCTGGACGCCTGCCAGTCGGTGCCGCACCGGCCGGTCGATTTTCATGCGCTCGACGTCGACTTCGCGGGTTTCTCCGGCCACAAGATGTTGGGCCCCACCGGGATCGGGGTGCTGTACGGGCGCGGCGAGTTGTTGGCGGCCGCGCCGCCGTTCCTCACCGGCGGGTCGATGATCGAGACGGTCGCCATGGCGGCCAGCACCTACGCGGCGCCGCCGCAGCGCTTCGAGGCCGGCACCCCGATGACCTCTCAGGTGGTCGGATTGGCCGCCGCCGCACGCTATCTCGGCGACATCGGCATGGACGCCGTGGAAGCCCACGAACGCGAGCTGGTGGCCGCGGCCCTCGAGGGCCTGTCCGGCATCGACGGCCTGCGCATCGTCGGACCGACGTCGGCGGAGAACCGGGGCTCGCCGGTGGCGTTCGTCGTCGACGGCGTGCACGCCCACGACGTCGGCCAGGTGCTCGACGACGACGGCGTCGCGGTGCGGGTGGGCCACCACTGCGCGTTGCCGCTGCACCGCCGGTTCGGCGTGGCGGCCACCGCGCGGGCGTCGTTCGCGGTCTACAACACCCGCGACGAGGTGGATCGCCTGGTGGCCGGCGTGCGACGCGCGCTGGATTTCTTTGGGAGAGACTGACGTTGCGCCTCGAACAGATCTATCAGGACGTGATCCTCGATCACTACAAGCACCCGCAGCACCGGGGGCTGCGGGAGCCGTTCGGCGCGCAGGTGTACCACGTCAACCCGGTCTGCGGTGACGAGGTCACCCTGCGGGTCGCGCTGTCCGACGACGGCGAAACCATCACCGACGTCTCGTACGACGGGCAGGGCTGTTCGATCAGCCAGGCGTCGACGTCGGTGTTGACACAGCAGGTGATCGGCCGCAGCGTCGGGGAGGCGCTCAAGACCACCACCGCGTTCAGCGAGATGGTGTCCTCGCGAGGCACGATCGACGGTGACGAGGACGTGTTGGGCGACGGGGTCGCGTTCGCCGGCGTCGCCAAATACCCGGCGCGGGTGAAGTGCGCGCTGCTCGGCTGGATGGCTTTCAAGGACGCCCTGGCTCAGGCCAGCGCAGGCTTCGAGGAGGACCAAAAATGAGCGAAACCACCGCACCGAACGACGAGTTCCTCGCCGACGTCGAGGAGGCGATGCGCGACGTCGTCGATCCCGAATTGGGCATCAACGTCGTCGATCTCGGCCTGGTTTACGGCCTCAACGTGGAAGAGGGCGACGAGGGAACCGTCGCCCTGATCGACATGACGTTGACGTCGGCGGCCTGTCCGCTGACCGACGTCATCGAGGACCAGTCGCGCAGCGCGCTGGTCGGCAGCGGTCTGGTCGACGACCTGCGGATCAACTGGGTGTGGAACCCGCCGTGGGGACCCGACAAGATCACCGAGGACGGTCGCGAGCAGCTGCGCGCCCTCGGCTTCACCGTCTAGTCGCCGCCCCGCCGAGCAAGATGTCGACGAGGCATTCGGGCATGTCGTCGGGGATCGGCTCGTCGGAGAAGAGGACCCGGCCCTGCAGCGGCGTCAGCAACATCCCCAGCACTAGCCGCGGGTCGGCTTCGGCACGCAGATCCCCGCGCGCGACGCCGCGCCGCACGACGGGCGTGAGCGCCTCGATACGGCCCTCCCAGAAGGCGAGGCGCGCCCTGTCGTATTCGGCATCGGCGCGCAGGGTTCCCGCGTAGAGCGCCGCCTTCCCGGCCGCGGAGTTGAGGTACGCCGCGAGGGAGCGGGCGACGGCCAGCAGATCGTCGCGGGTGGATCCGGTGTCGGGGTCGGGGATCGAATGGGCGCCGCGCCTCAGCATGGCGTCGACCAAGAGGTTTTCCCGGGTGGTCCAGCGGCGGTAGATCGTGGTCTCGTGGACGCCGCAGCGGCGCGCCACGCCCGCCACCGTCGCGGCCTCGACGCCGTTCTCGACGAGTTCGTCGAACGCGGCGTCCAGCACGAGTTGCCGCACGTGTTCCCCGCGCCGGTGCGACACAGCCGATGCCATGCCCGCGAGTCTATCGCAACTTCTCTTGCGTTATGCGCCCGGCGGTGCGAAGCTATTGCAAGTCAACTTGCGATAAGGGGATTGGCCATGCGATTCATGTTCGACACCGACGAGTCGTTCTCGTTCGAGACGTTGCGGGCCGTCGGATACACCGTCTACGGCGGGGCGGACATCGGTGAGGTGATGGCCACCGCGGCGCGGATCACGCCCGGCGACCGGGAGTCCTGGCACCGGGAATGGAGGGCGCTGGCGGACCGGATCGCCGGCATCGCCGACGATTGTGCCGCCAAGGGTCACTCCGCCAGCGCCGGCAGCGCCTACCTGCGGGCCGCGAACTACTACCGGACTGCTGAGTTCTACCTGCGCGACGACCCGGTCAACGACCCGCGGGTGGCGGACACCTCGGCGCGCGCGATCGAGGCGTTCCGGGCCGCACCCGAGGTCCGCGAGCATTGGCGGCGCGTCGGCATCCCCTACGAGGGCATCGAGCTGAGCGGCTACTACCTCAATGTCAGCGGCGACGAGCCCGGGCCGACGCTGGTCGCGCACGGCGGCTTCGACTCGACGGTCGAAGAGATGTTCTTCGCCGCGGGGGAGGCGGCCCGCAGGCACGGCTGGAACTGCCTGATCTTCGAGGGCCCCGGCCAGGGGGCGGCGCTGCGGGTCCACCAATTGCCGTTCCGGCACGACTGGGAGGCCGTGGTCACCCCGGCGCTCGACTTCGCCGTCACGCTGCCCGGGGTCGACGTCGACCGGATCGCGCTGCTTGGGATGAGCATGGGCGGCTACCTCGCCCCGCGGGCGGCGGCGTTCGACAAGAGGATCGCCGCGTGCGTCGCCTACGACGGGGTCTTCGACTTCGCCTCGGCGCTGCCGCCCGCCGCGGTGATCGACGCGGCGATCGCCCACCCCGACCAGGTGCCGACGTCCCTACGCTGGGCGCTGCTCAACGGCCTGTGGACGCTCGGCGTGGCGGACATCCGGGAGTTGGCCGACGCGTTTGCCAAGTACGACCTCACGACGGTCGTTGACCAGATCACCTGCCCCACTCTGGTCTGCGAGGCCGAGCAAGACCAGTTCTTCCAGGGGCAGCCGCAGAAGCTCTACGACGCGCTGCGCTGCCCGAAGACGCTGCTGAAGTTCACCGCCGCCGAGGGCGCCGAAGAACACTGCCACGAGGGCGCGATGACCCTGTTCCATCAGCGGTTGTTCGACTGGCTCGACGAGACGCTCGTCGGCTAAAGGTGGAAGGGGAGGTGGGGCAGGTGCAGGTGGTGGTGCGGATGCCCCATCGGCGGGCATGTCTCGAGGCTGATGGTCATCGCGTGCAGTACGCCGGCGTCCTGAGTTCCCTGCGCCCCCATGCACTTTCCGTTCGTGATCGCCTGGGCGTCCGAAGCCGTCTGCTTCTGATAGGACGTCGTGTCCGCGACGGTCACGTTCGTGGGCGTCGGTTGGGGGCCGATACCGCTGACCGCGATCGTGTTGCCGGAAACCGAGCTGACCGTGCCATAAAACCCGGCGGGCGGCGGGCACTTGCCGTCGACGGCCGGGGTGACCGTCACCGATTGGGCGGTGACCGCGCCGGGGGTGGGCGCGCTCTGCGGGGTGGCGCGCACGTTGACGCAGCTGCCGGGGGTGACGTCGGCGAGCTGGGCCGGCGAGGTCTCGACGACCCGGGTCTGCGGCGTGAAGTCCACGGTGGCAGACCCGGTCCGCGTCCTGAGCTGGATCGTGCCGCCGGACACCGACTGGACTAGGCCCTCGACGTAGTCCTTGGCGGGAGGCGGCGGAGCGGGGGCCGGCGGCGGCACCGGGGCGGCGGCCGGGCTGCGCGGGGTCGCCGTCACGGTCGGTTTCCCGGTGGTGCCGGTGTTGCTTGCAGTGCCACCCGAGTGGCACATGGCGACACTCAACGCGATGAAAGCCACGACCGCGACGAGCGCGATCTGGGCCAGCCGAGGCTTAACCGTGCTGGCAGACATCGACGCGGCTCCGATCGTGAGGCGGGTGGGAGCGGGGTACCCGCTCGCACCCGAATATTCACTCTCCCGTAACCGGGATCACCCGCGCGGCTTGCCCGGGCACTTCCCGTCAACGGCCGCCCGCACGTTGATGCTGGTCGCCTGGAGCGTGCCGCCGTTGTCCAGGCTGCCGCGCGCGTTGATGCACTTGCCCTGCGCGATCGCGTCGGGTGTGGCGGTCGCCAGCTTGGAGTACTTGGTCTGATCGTCGACGGTCACGGGCGTCTGCGTGCTGTTACCGCTGGCGTCGGTGCCCGCGACGGTGATGGTGTTACCGGTCACCGACGCGACCGAGCCCAGCAACGGCTTTGGCTTGGCGGGCGCCGGCGACGGTGAGCCGGAGGGCGGCGTGGTGGTCGAACCCTGACCGGACCCTTTGGCCGGCGGGCAGGTGCCGTTGACGGAGGGGCTGACGCGGACCGACGCCGCGGTGGCCGGCTGCCCGCTCTGGATCTCCTTGGTGGGCCGCACAGTGACGCAGCTGCCCTGGGTGACGTCGCTCAGCGTGGCCGGAGCGACCTCGGTGATCTTGGTCGTGGACGTGAAGTTGATGGCGGCGTTGCTGTTGTCTTCTTTCGTGACCTGGATCGAGTTGCCCGCGACCGACGCGATCAGCCCGCTCACCTTGGCCTCGCCCTGGGGCGGTGCCTGCGAGGTGGCGGTCGAGGTCACCGTCGACGTGGAGGTGGATGTCGACGTCGGAGCCGATTGGTTCGACGAACCGCAGGCGGCGACGGACAGCGCGGCGGCCCCCGTGACGGCGAGGATGGCGAAGCGGGTGAGTCGAGGAGCGGGACAGCTTGCTGATATCAACGTTTTCCCCCATTCGTGAGTTGGACCACGAAAAGGTGTACCCGCTCGAGCTGTGCCGGAACTGTGAAGCGTCAGAACGCGTCTTCGGAGACCCGCATGATGTCGTCGTCGATCGATTCGAGGACCCTGCGCTGCGCGGTCAGCCTGGGCAGCATGTTCTTGGCGAAGAACTTCGCCGTCGCGATCTTGCCCTGATAGAAGCTCTTGTCGCTCGCGGAGGGCGCGTCGGCCAGCGCGGCGTGAGCGATGCCGGCCTGCACCAGCAACCGCCAGCCGATGAGCAGGTCGCCGACCGCGAGCAGGTAACGCACCGATCCCAGCCCCACCTTGTAAATCTCGGTCGGGTGCTGCGTGGCCGACATCAGGTAGCCGGTCAGCGCGCCCGTCATCGCGGTGACCTCGTCCAGCGCGGTCTGCAGCAACTCGGCCATCGGTTTCAGGTCGCCGTCGCAGACGTCGATGGTGTTGCTGATCTGCGCCACCACGAACTGCAAGGCCGCGCCGTGGTCGCGAACGATCTTGCGGAAGAAGAAGTCGAGCGCCTGGATCGCGGTGGTGCCCTCGTAGAGCGAATCGATCTTGGAGTCGCGGATGTACTGCTCGAGCGGGTAGTCGACCAGGAAGCCCGAGCCCCCCAGCGTCTGCAGTGATTCGGTCAGAACCTCATAGGCCCGCTCCGAGCTCACCCCCTTGACGATCGGCAGCAGCAGGTCGTCGATGCGGTGCGCCATGTCGGCGTCGGCACCCGAAACCCGTTGCGCCACATCGGGATCCTGATGCGCGGCGGCATACAGGTAAAGCGCCCGCAGCCCCTCGGCGTACGCCTTCTGGGTCATCAGGCTGCGACGCACGTCGGGGTGGTGGATGATCGTGACACGCGGCGCGGTCTTGTCGGTCATCTGGGTGAGGTCGGCTCCTTGCACGCGCTCCTTGGCAAACGCCAGCGCGTTCAGGTAGCCCGTGGACAGGGTGCCCGCGGCCTTCACCCCGATCGTCATGCGGGCCTGCTCGATCACGGTGAACATCTGTGCGATCCCATTGTGCACGTCGCCGACCAGGTAGCCGACGGCGGGCACGTCGCCGTCGCCGAAGGTCAACTCGCACGTCGGCGAGGACTTGATGCCCATCTTGTGTTCCAGCCCGGTGACGAAAACGCCGTTGCGGGAACCGAGTTCGAACGTTTCGGGGTCGAACAGATACTTCGGCACATAGAACAGGCTCAATCCCTTGGTGCCCGGGCCGGCGCCCTCCGGCCGGGCCAGCACGAGGTGGAAGATGTTCTCGGCCGTCTCGCCCACGTCGCCGCCGGAAATGAACCGCTTGACGCCCTCGATGTGCCAGGTGCCGTCGGGTTGTTGGATGGCCTTGGCGCGGCCCGCCCCGACGTCGGATCCGGCGTCGGGCTCGGTGAGCACCATGGTGGCCTGCCAACCGCGCTCCACACCCATTGCCGCCCAACGCTTTTGCTCTTCGTTGCCCTCGACGAAAAGCGCCTGGGCCATGAAGTAGCCCAGGCAGAAGAAGTTCGCCGAGGGGTTAGCGCAGATAATCATCTCGTTGACCGCCCACACCAGCGGCGCCGGCGCCGACATGCCGCCGATCTCCTCGTCCAGGTTCAGCCGCCACCATTCGGCGTCCTTGATCGCCTGGACCGTCTTGGCCAGCTCGTCCGGCACGCTGATCGAGTGTGTGGCCGGGTCGAACACCGGCGGGTTGCGGTCGGCGGCCGCGAACGACTCCGCAACCGGACCCTCCGCCAGGCGAGCGGCCTCGGCCAGGATCGTTCGGACGGTGTCTTCGTCGAGGTCGCTGTAGCTCCCGGTGCCGAGCACAGTGCCCAGTTCGAGAACCTCGAATAAGTTGAACTCGAGATCGCGGACGTTAGCGATGTAGTGTCCCAACGCGATTCCCTCCCGCCCGATAGGTCAGCGCCAAGTCTGTCGGACGCGGGAAAACGTACGCAACCGTAAGTAGGCCGCTAACCGGGCGCGCCGTTCATGCCGAACAGGAGCCCGCGCTGGCCGCCGGTGCCATTCGGAGTGCCGCCGTTGCCACCGTTGCCGATCAAAATGGCGTTGCCGCCGTTGCCGCCATTGAGAATGGCATTGCCGCCGGCCCCGCCGTTGCCGATCAGCCCGGCCTGGCCACCGGGTCCGCCGATGCCGCCCATCGGGGCGGCTCCGCCTGCACCGCCGTTGCCGACGAAAACCCCACCAGGGCCGCCGGCACCCGCCTGGCCGGCATTGAATTCGACCCCTCCGGTGCCGCCGTTCCCGAATAGGAAGGCCCTGCCGCCGTTGCCGGCGCCGCCGAGGGAGCTGCCGCCCCCATCGCCGCCGTTTCCGTACAGAAGTCCGCCGTTGCCGCCAGCCCCGCCGGCCCCCATGCCGTTGGGGCTGGTGCCGCCTGTGCCGCCTGCTCCGAATAACAAAGCGGAACCTCCGAGGCCGCCTGAGCCACCGCCGCCCCCGCTGTTGCCCCCGGCGCCACCGCCGCCGAAAAACAGCCCGCCGGTGCCGCCGGCGCCGCCGTTCGCTCCCAGCCCGCCCACACCGCCGGCTCCGCCGAAACCGAACAGGCCCGCATCTCCACCCCGGCCACCGCCCTGGCCGACGTTGCCATCCGCGCCACGCCCGCCGTTGCCGAACAGGATTCCGCCGGCCTCGCCGTTCGCGCCGGGCGTCGCGCCGTTGTTCCCGTTGCCGATCAGGGGGCGGCCGAGTAGCAGCCGGGTCGGCTCGTTGATGAGGTCGAACAGCGGCTTGAGGGGGTTGGTGCCGGCGGCTTCGGTGGCGGCGTACGCTGCCGCGCCGCCGAGCAGGTTTTGCACGAATTGGTCGTGAAACGCCGCGATCTCGGCGCTGAGCGCCTGATAGCTCTGGCCGTGCGCGTCGAACACCGCGGCGATCGCGGCGGACACCTCATCGGCCGCGGCGGCGGGCACCGAGGTCGTCTGGGCCGCCACTGCGGAATTGACCTCGTTAATTGCCGAACCAATCCGGGCGAGATTCCCGGCTGCCCCTGACACCAACTCCGTATCCGCGACCAGAAATGACATCCCGCACCTCCCGGTGATGCGTCAGCGACTGCAGAATCCTATCGCGTATTCAGCAGCTGTGGAGTACGAAGTTATTTGCTGTCGTCGGGTGGATTTGATGGCTCAGGCAGACGACTCGCGTCGCATTTCGGGCCCGCGGCTTGGATTGCTGCCCAGGTGAGAGCAAACGCGGGAACATCACGTCAGTTACCAACGTTAAGCGCACTGTGACTACACGCGATCTCACTGCTGAGCAGTTCAACGAGACCATCGAGGGCAACGACATCGTGCTGGTCGACTTCTGGGCCTCCTGGTGCGGCCCATGCCGCCAGTTCGCCCCGACGTTCCAGGCGTCCTCGGAGAAGCATCCCGACATCGTCTACGCCAAGGTGGACACCGAGGCCGAGCAACAGCTCGCGGCGGCCGCCCAGATCCGGTCCATCCCGACGCTGATGGCCTTCAAGAAGGGCAAGCTGCTGTTCAACCAGGCCGGCGCACTACCGGCATCGGCCCTCGAGGACCTGGTCCAGCAAATCAAGGCCTTCGACATCGAGGCGGCCGAGGCCGCCCAGTCCGAGCAGGCCTAAACCAGTTGCCGCTGCAGCGCGGCGACGTCCCACAGCGGCGCCCCGCCGCGGCCTTCGGCGACGCGGAGGTAAATCGACTTCAGCGTCTCGAGGTAACGCGTAACCGACTCGCGGGCGACCGGGTTGTCGGGGAAAAACACCATGGCATGCGTTTCCTTTTCATACCGATTGACGCGCAAGTCGAATCGAGCCGGGACCCCGCCGTCGTGATGGATCTTGATGTTCGAACCGCCCCATTCCGACTTCACGATGGTGGACAGGGGAGGGCTGCTGGCATCGAGGTGGAACAGCAACGGAACGCGCCCCTGCGGCATCCGCAGCCACGGCGCAAGTTCCAGCACGCGAGAGAACGGCACGTTCGCCAGGGCCTTGCCCGAATCGAACGACTGCTGCGCGGCGCGCACGGCGGCACCGAACGATGACGAGCCGACGGGGATGGTGATCGGGACGAAGCCGGTGAACCAACCGATCGTCAGGAACTCGTCCCGAGAGCTCCGGGTATCGCACGCGACAAGACCGTAATACGTTTCAGCGCCGGTCAATTCGTATTGCGCGAGGGCCGCGGAGGCGAACACGCCGCCGCTGAAACGGCCGCCCGCTGCTATGCACGCGTCTTCGAAATCGGCCGTCTGCTGTTCGTCCATCAGCCGGACGAACATCAGGTCGCAGGCCCCCGACCCGTCACCCAGCGACACCGGGCATTCCGGCAGGGTGCCGTCATTCTGTTCGAAGAAGTCCACCCAGGCCTGCACCTGCGGGGAATCCAGCGTCAGGGCCGAGGTGTATTCGTGTTGCTGGACACAGTATTTCTCGTAGCTGCCCGCGGCCGGAAGCGCCGGCGGCGCGCCGCCGGCCAGCAGCGAGGTATACATCAGATACAGCTCCATGCGGATCGCGCCGAGAAACTGCGCGTCGATGTAGAGATGGTCGATGCTGAAGCAGAAAGTGAAGTGATCCGCGCGCTGGATTACCGCAAAGCGGAAGCAATCCCATTCCAGCGGGCTCGGGGTGGCCACGATGTGCTCGCGAAATTCCTCCGGCGTCATGTCGTCGTGCTTGACCGGAACGCATTGGATATCGGCCGGATTGCGAACCGTGTGGCGCAAAATCCGGTCACCGTCGGCAAACTCGAACCAGCTGTGATACGTGTCATGCCGGCGAAGATGCGTGTTGATGACGTAGGTCAGGACCCGGATGTCGCAGCGGCCGGCCATGTCCCAGCTGCCGATGCACAGCCTCGACATGTCGACCCCGCGGGCGGCATGGTCAACGAAATTGCGCAGGTGGCGGGCTTGTTGGTGGCTGGCCGGGACGGCGCTGATCGGGGCTTGCCGGACCTTGTTGAGCGAGGCCGGCGAAGGATGCCAGCACACGACCGCCCCCGGGTCTGGCAACCAGTCATGGATTGCCCCGAACGCCTCTTCGCCTGGGATGAACACATTCCCTCCCTAGTCTGCTTCATCGCCTGGACACAGCGGATTCATAGCTCTACCATTGCTTTGCCGAACGGCGTTCCTACCTCCACTGGCCGGATCCGGTTGCGGGACAGCACATTTGAGCGCCAGTGCCCCGCTTTTGTCGCCCGCGCAAGACATCTCAACGGGCCGTAGCTGACACGCGCCCAATGGTGGCTAAAGATAGCAGACCAAACCAAGCGCCGTGGGGCGTTTCGACGACATTTAACGTACGGTCGCGTACCGAAACCCGACCCGCGGGCCCGCGGCGCAATCGCGCCGAAGTACGAACGCGACCCTGCCCGTTCCCGGTAGAGTCGCGCCCATGTGGGGCACGGTGCTGGCATTGGCACTGGTCGCGGGGGTAGACCCGGGACGACTCGGCGTCGCCCTCTTGCTATGTTCGCGGCGACGGCCCGTGCTCCATCTTGTTGCACTCTGGCTGGGCGGGCTGGCGGTCGGCGTGGCCCTGGCCCTGGGCGCGCTCGTCGGGTTGCACGACGTCGTGCTCGGGGTGATGGATCGGGTGGAGGTCGCCACGTCGAGTTCCACAGCGGGGCGGATTCAGGTCGCGATGGGCGTGCTCGCGCTGGTGATCGCCGCGTCGATCGCGATCGGTGGTTCGGTGCGCCGCCCGGTGGCGGTGCCCGCCGGCGCCCCGCTTCACCAGGCCGAACCCACGGCGTTCTCGCGGATCTCGGCGCGCGCCCTGCAGGCGCTGCAGGCCGGCCCGCCCTGGATCACCTTCCTCGTCGGGGTGGGGTTGACGACCGACTTCCGCTACCTGGCCGCGCTCACCGTCATCCTGGCCTCCGGGGCCGCCCTGGGCACCCAAATTAGCGCCGCCGCGGCGTACACGCTGGTGGGCCTGGCGTTTGCTGAAATCCCGCTGGTCTGCCATTTGGCGGCGCCGGCCCGGACCGGTGCGACGATGTCGCGCGTGCACGACTGGGTGCAGGCCCGTAGGCGGGCGGTCCTCGGGATCGTGGTGGCGGTCCTGGGCGTTTTCCTGATGACGACCGGCCTGGGCCACGTCTGACCCAGCACGCGTTACCTTTCACGGGTGAGCCTGGTACTGGTAGAGCAACCGCGGCCCGGAGTCGCGCTGATAACCCTCAATCGGCCCGAACGGATGAACTCCATGGCCTTCGACGTCATGGTGCCGCTGAAAGAGGCCCTCGAGAAGGTCACCTACGACAATTCCGTGCGCGTCGTGGTGCTGACCGGAGCGGGCCGAGGGTTCTCCGCGGGCGCCGATCACAAGTCCGCGGGCACCGTGCCGCACGTCGCCGGGCTGACCCGCCCGACGTACGCGCTGCGGTCGATGGAGCTGCTCGACGACGTGATCCTGGGGCTGCGGCGGTTGCACCAACCGGTGATCGCCGCGGTCAACGGCCCCGCCATCGGCGGCGGCCTGTGCCTGGCCCTGGCCGCCGACATCCGGGTCGCCTCGACCAGCGCCTACTTCCGGGCTGCGGGCATCAACAACGGCCTGACCGCCAGCGAACTGGGGCTGTCCTACCTGCTGCCCAGGGCCATCGGGTCGTCGCGCGCGTTCGAGATCATGCTGACCGGCCGCGACATCAGCGCCGAGGAGGCCGAGCGCATCGGGCTGGTGTCCTGCCAGGTGCCCGACGCCCAGCTGCTGGACACCTGCTACGCGATCGCCGCGCGGATCGCAGCGTTCTCGCGCCCGGGAATCGAGTTGACCAAGCGCACGCTGTGGAGTGGACTCGACGCCGGTAGCCTGGAGGGGCACATGCAAGCCGAAGGCCTAGGACAGCTCTTCGTCCGCCTGCTCACCGCCAACTTCGAGGAAGCGGTTGCCGCGCGCGCGGAGAAGCGGCCGCCGGTTTTCACCGACGACAAATAGCCAGCACACGAGGGAGCGGATGTGATCACGGCCACGGACCTCGAGGTCCGCGCTGGAGCGCGCATCTTGCTCTCACCCGACGGCCCGGACCTGCGCGTGCAGCCCGGCGACCGCATCGGGCTGGTGGGTCGCAACGGGGCGGGCAAGACGACGACTCTGCGCATCCTGGCGGGCGAGAGCCAGCCCTACGCCGGATCGGTGGCCCAGATCGGCGAAATCGGTTATCTCCCACAGGATCCCAAAGAGGGTGATCTCGACGTCCTGGCCCGCGACCGGGTGCTGTCGGCGCGCGGATTGGACGTGCTGCTCACCGACTTGGAGAAGCAGCAGGCGCTGATGGCCGAGGTCGCCGACGACGACGCGCGGGACCGCGCGATCCGTCGCTACGGGCAGCTGGAGGAGCGCTTCGTGGCGTTGGGCGGCTACGGCGCCGAGAGCGAAGCCGGCCGCATCTGCGCGAGTCTCGGCCTGCCGGAACGGGTGCTGACGCAGAAGTTGCGCACGCTGTCCGGCGGGCAGCGCCGCCGCGTGGAGCTGGCGCGCATCCAGTTCGCCGCATCCGATAGCGGCGCCGGGTCGTCCACCACCCTGCTGCTGGACGAGCCGACCAACCACCTCGACGCGGATTCGCTTGGCTGGCTGCGCGATTTCCTGCGGGCGCACACCGGCGGGCTCGTGCTCATTAGCCACAACGTCGAGCTGCTCGCCGACGTCGTCAACCGGGTGTGGTTCTTGGACGCGGTGCGCGGCGAGGTCGACGTCTACAACATGGGCTGGCAGAAGTACCTCGACGCCCGGGCGACGGACGAGCAGCGCCGCCGCCGCGAACGAGCCAACGCCGAGCGCAAGGCGGCCGCGCTGCGCACCCAGGCCGCCAAGCTGGGCGCCAAGGCCACCAAAGCCGTTGCGGCGCAGAACATGCTGCGCCGCGCCGACCGGATGATGGCGGCGCTCGACGAGGAACGGGTCGCCGACAAGGTGGCCCGCATCAAGTTCCCCACCCCGGCCCCGTGCGGACGCACGCCACTGGTCGCCAAGGGGCTTTCCAAGTCGTACGGGTCGCTCGAGGTGTTCAGCGGTGTCGACCTGGCCATCGACCGCGGCTCGCGTGTGGTCGTGCTGGCCTCAACGGGGCGGGCAAGACCACGCTGCTGCGCCTGCTGGCCGGCGTCGAGACCCCCGACAGCGGGGCGCTCGAGCCCGGACACGGTTTGCGGATCGGATATTTCGCGCAGGAGCACGACACGCTCGACAACGACGCGACGGTCTGGGAGAACATCCGGCACGCCGCGCCCGAGTCTGGTGAGCAGGAGCTGCGGGGCCTGCTCGGCGCGTTCATGTTCAGCGGTCCGCAGCTCGACCAACCGGCGGGGACGCTCTCCGGCGGCGAGAAGACCCGGCTCGCGCTGGCCGGCCTGGTGGCCTCCACGGCCAACGTGCTGCTGCTCGACGAACCCACCAACAACCTCGATCCGGCGTCGCGCGAACAGGTGCTCGACGCGCTGCGCAGCTACCTCGGCGCGGTGGTACTGGTGACCCACGACCCGGGCGCGGCCGAGGCCCTCGACCCGCAACGCGTCGTGCTCTTGCCCGACGGCACCGAGGACTACTGGTCCGACGACTACCGGGATCTCATCGAACTGGCCTGATTTCGCCAAATCGGCCCGCGGCCGGCGACGGCTTCTTACTCTATGTGCTTGGGGATCGAGCCCACAGCATGGAGGGGACGTTGAAGAGCGCAGTGCGCAAGCCGAAGAAGACGCGCGAGCAGATGTTGCACGAACTGCGCAACGCCTACGAGGGCGGCGCCAGCATCCGCAACCTGGCGGCCACCACCGGCAGGTCGTACGGATCGGTTCACAGCATGCTGCTCGAGTCCGGCACCACGCTGCGCGGCCGCGGCGGCCCCAACCACACTTCGGCCCGGCGCCAGTCCGCGCGGGCGTAGCGTCACTGCGAAAGTACGTCCCCTCATTCGCAGTGGCGTTACGCTTGCGCCCCAGACTCCTTGCGCCGCACCGACTTTTCCACCAGATCGAGGACCGCGGACAGCCGGCGCGGATCCTCACCGGATGCCAGCCGGGCCACCAAGCCGTCGAGCACCAGTTCTAGGTAACACTGCAGGACGTCGCCGGGAACGTCGTCGCGCACCCGGTGCGCCTCCTTTTGCCGACGCAGCCGATCGGTGGTCGCCGCCGCCAGTTCCGCGGAGCGATCCGCCCAGCCCTGGCTGAAAACCGGATCGTTGCGCAGCTTGCGCGCGATCTCCAGCCGGGTCGCTAGCCAGTCGAATTGGTCGGGCGCGGCGAGCATGTCGCGCATCACCTGGATCAGCCCCTCCCGGGACGCCACGTCGGCCATCCGCTCGGCGTCCTCGTGCGCCAGCGCGAAGAACAACGCGTCCTTGTCGCGGAAGTGGTGGAAGATCGCGCCGCGCGACATCCCGATCGCCTTCTCCAGCCGGCGCACCGTGGCCTTGTCGTAGCCGTATTCGGCGAAGCAATGGCGGGCACCGTCGAGGATCTGGCGGCGGCGAGCCGCCAGATGGTCCTCGCTGACTTTTGGCACAGGCGGCGACGGCTATGACTTCAGCATGTTGCGCAGCACATACTGCAGGATGCCGCCGTTGCGGTAGTAGTCGGCCTCGCCGGGGGTGTCGATTCGCACCACCGCGTCGAACTCGATCGGGTCACTACCGTCCTTGGTGGCCTTGACCTTCACCGTCTTCGGGGTCTTGCCGTCGTTGAGCGCCTCGATGCCGGTGATGTCGAAGACCTCGGTCCCGTCCAGCCCCAAGTCGCCGGCGGCCTTGCCCTCCGGGAACTGCAGCGGGATGACGCCCATGCCGATCAGGTTGGACCGGTGGATGCGCTCGAACGACTCGGCGATCACCGCCCGCACCCCCAGCAGCAGCGTGCCCTTGGCCGCCCAGTCGCGTGACGAGCCCGACCCGTATTCCTTGCCGCCCAGCACGACCAGCGGAATGTTCTGTGCCGCATAGTTTTGCGCCGCGTCGTAGATGAACGCCTGCGGGCCGCCGTCCTGGGTGAAGTCGCGCGTGTAGCCGCCGGCGACATCGTCGAGCAACTGGTTGCGCAGCCGGATGTTGGCGAAGGTGCCGCGAATCATCACCTCGTGGTTGCCGCGCCGCGAGCCGAAGGAGTTGTAGTCCTTGCGGTCCACGCCGTGCTCGTCGAGGTACTGCGCGGCGGGCGTGCCCGGCTTGATGCTGCCGGCGGGGGAGATGTGGTCGGTGGTCACCGAATCGCCCAGCAGCGCCAGCACCCGGGCCCCGGAGATGTCCTTGACCGGCTCCGGGTCGGCCGACATGCCCTCGAAGTACGGGGGCTTGCGCACGTACGTCGAATCCGGGTCCCACTCAAAGGTGTTGCCGCTGGGGGTCGGCAGGTTGCGCCAGCGCTCGTCACCCTTGAACACGTCGGCGTAGTTCTTGGTGAACATCTCCTGGCTGATCGCCGAGGCGATGGTGTCGGAGACGTCCTTCTGCGACGGCCAAATGTCCTTTAAGTAGACCTCTTTGCCTTCCTTATCAGTACCGAGCGGCTGCTGATCGAAGTCGAAGTCCATGGTCCCGGCCAGCGCGTACGCGACCACCAGCGGCGGCGACGCCAGGTAGTTCATCTTCACGTCGGGGTTGATCCGGCCCTCGAAGTTCCGGTTGCCGCTCAGCACCGCCGCCACCGAAAGGTCGTTGTCGTTGATGGCCTTTGAGATCTCGTCGGGTAGCGGGCCGGAGTTGCCGATGCACGTCGTGCAGCCGTAGCCGACGAGATAGAAGCCGAGCTTCTCCAGGTACGGCCACAGGCCGGCCTTGTCGTAGTAGTCGTGGACCACCTGGGAGCCGGGCGCCATGGTGGTCTTCACCCACGGCTTGGACGCAAGCCCCGTCTCGACGGCATTGCGCGCCAGCAGCGCCGCGCCCAGCATCACCTCCGGGTTGGAGGTGTTGGTGCACGACGTGATCGCGGCGATCACCACGGCACCGTGGTCGAGCACGAACTCGCCGCGCTCGTCAGAGCGCACCGTCACAGGGTTGCTCACCCGGCCCTTCGCGTGCTTCGCGGCCGACTCCACCTTCGGGGCGTCGTCGGCGTGCCCGTTCTCCAGCGCACCCGGGTCGCTCGCGGGGAAGGACTCGTCGACCGCCTCGTCCAGCTTCGAGTAGTCCTTCTTGTCGGGGTCGTCGCCGACGTAGCTCGTAATCTGCTCGCGGAACGTCGCTTTCGCCTCCGACAACGCGATCCGGTCCTGCGGGCGCTTGGGGCCGGCGATCGACGGCACCACGTCGGACAGGTTGAGTTCGAGGTATTCGGAGAAGGCCGGCTCGTGCTTGGGGTCGTGCCACATGCCCTGCTCCTTGGCGTACGCCTCGACCAGTGCCAGCTGCTCGTCGGTGCGCCCGGTGAAGCGCAGGTAGGAGATGGTCTCCTCGTCGATCGGGAAAATGGCTGCGGTGGAACCGAATTCGGGGCTCATGTTGCCCAGGGTGGCGCGGTTGGCCAGCGGCACCTCGGCCACGCCCTCGCCGTAGAACTCGACGAACTTGCCGACCACGCCGTGCTTGCGCAGCATCTCGGTCACCGTCAGCACGACGTCGGTGGCCGTGACGCCGGCCTGGATCTCACCGGTCAGCTTGAAGCCGACGACCCGGGGGATGAGCATCGACACCGGCTGGCCAAGCATCGCGGCCTCGGCCTCGATGCCGCCCACGCCCCAGCCGAGCACGCCAAGGCCGTTGACCATCGTGGTGTGCGAGTCGGTGCCCACGCAGGTGTCGGGATACGCCACCCCGTCGCGGTCCATCACGACGCTCGCCAGGTACTCGATGTTGACCTGGTGCACGATGCCGGTGCCCGGCGGCACCACCTTGAAGTCGTCGAAAGCGCCTTGCCCCCAACGCAAGAACTGGTAGCGCTCGCCGTTGCGCTGATACTCGATCTCGACGTTGCGCTCGAACGCGTCGGCGGTGCCGAACAGGTCGGCGATCACCGAGTGGTCGATCACCAGGTCGGCGGGGGCCAGGGGGTTGACCTTGGCCGGGCTGCCGCCGAGGTCGCCGATGGCCTCGCGCATGGTGGCCAGGTCGACGATGCACGGCACGCCGGTGAAGTCCTGCATCACCACGCGGGCCGGCGTGTACTGGATCTCAATGCTGGGCTCCGCCTTGGGATCCCAGTTCGCGATGGCCTCGATGTGGTCCTTGGTGATGTTGCTGCCGTCCTCGTTGCGCAGCAGGTTCTCGGCCAGCACCTTGAGGCTGTAGGGGAGTTTCTCGGTATTGGGGACGGCGTCCAGGCGGTAGATCTGGTAACTCTTGTCGCCGACCTTGAGGGTGTCGCGGGCTCCGAACGAGTTCACAGAATCAGTCACTTCAACTCCCAAGGATTAAGTTCTTCCGCCGACGGGCCATGTCGGCGGTGCGGTACCACTTTAACAGTACGCTTGTCCTGTATTACGGCGGGTGCCCCTAGTCCCAGTCTTGTCGCGCGCGGCGCGGGTTGAAAGCCCCATTACAGTGTCGGCATGACCGGGCACCCGATCCTGCCGCTCTACATTCCGGTGGACGTCGACATGACCGCGATCAAGGCGCAGGTCGCCGCCACTGGCGTCAGCGCCCCGCCGGCCGCGATGCCTGGCCTGCTCGACATCGTCAACCAGGCGCACGCCGATGGCATCAACCTCAAGATCGTGCTGCTCGACCACAACCCGCCGAACGACACCCCGCTGCGCGACATCTCCACCGTCGTCGGCGCCGACTATCACGACGCCACCGTGCTGACCTTGAGCCCGAGCTACGTCGGCACCTACAGCACGCAATTTCCGCGCGTGACGCTCGAGGCCGGCGAGGACAACGCCAAGACGGGCAACCCGGTCGTCTCGGCGCAGCATTTCCTGCACGAGTTGAATACGCCCGAGTTCCCCTGGACGGGCTTGACCATCTTCCTGCTGATCGCGGTGTTCGCGGCGGCCGTGGGCACCCGATTCCTGCAGTTGCGCGCCAAGCACGCAGCAACGCCGGCCGAGGCGCCGGGCACGACGGCGGAACCGCCCGAGGGCGCCTAGTAACGGCGTCTGACACGCGCATCCGGCGCGGGTCAACTGATGGGGCGGTCGGCCCGGACTCTGCGCGGCAAACACCGCAGGTCACCGTTCGGTCACATTAAACGCACGTCAAGAGTGCAGTTTGTGACTAGCGTTTCCACCGCGTCATATGTGACGTACGGTGCAAATGGTGCTCGTGTTGTTTGTGGCGTCTTCAGAAAGGCCGTGCCTGGCGCCGCCCGTCCGCGTTGAGCCGTAGGAGACCTGTCGAATGAGACGTACGCGCTGGGGACCCTCTGCGCGACCGGCCATCAGGTTGCTCCGGCCGGTCGTTCCGTCGGTGCTGAGCGTGGCCATGCTGATGTCCACCCCGGGCCTGGCCGACGCCGACCCCGCCGCGGACAGCATGGCCGCGTTGATCGCGAACGTCGCCAAGGCCAACCAGCGCCTGGAAGACCTGACGGCCGAAATCCAGACCGAGCAGGAAAGCGTCAACAAGGCACTGGTCGACGTCGAGACCGCGCGGGACAACGCGACCGCCGCCGAGCACGACGTCGAGGCCAGCCAGCAGGCCGTCAAGGACGCCAACGCGGCGATCGCCGCGGCCCAGCACCGGTTCAACACCTTCGCGGCGGCCACCTACATGAACGGGCCGTCGGGCAGCTACCTGACCGCGACCAGCCCGGAAGACATGATCGCGACCCAAAGCGCCGCCGAGACCCTGACCGCGAGCTCCCAGGCGGTGATGGACAAGCTGCAGCGGGCCCGGACCGAGCAGGTGAACAAGGAGTCGGCGGCGCGGCTGGCCAAGCAGAAGGCCGACAAGGCCGCCGCCGACGCCAAGGCCAGCCAGGACGCCGCGGTGGCCGCGCTCACCGATTCCAAGCGCAAGTTCAACGACCAGCGTGAACTGGCCACCCGCCTGGCCGACGAGCGGGACCAGGCCCAGGCGAAACTCGTAGCGGCCCAGCGTGAATGGGCGGCCGAGCACGGCTCGCCCGGCGTCGCCGTCTCCGGGGACCGGTGGGATCCGGGTTCCCCGGCCGGCGCCCCGCATTCCGGGGGCCGGCGGTGGGATGGCCTGTGGGACCCGACGCTGCCCATGGTGCCCAGCGCCAACGTTCCCGGTGACCCGATCGCCGTCATCAACCAGGTGCTGGGCATCTCGGCCACGTCGACGCAGGTCACTGCCGGCATGGGCCGAAGCTTCTTGCAGCAGCTGGGCATCCTCAAGCCCGACGACACCGGCATCACCAACGCCGCACCCGGCGGCACCGCCGGCCGCATCCCCCGGGTGTACGGGCGGCAGGCCACCGAATACGTGATCCGGCGCGGCATGTCGCAGATCGGCGTGCCCTATTCGTGGGGCGGCGGCAACGCGGCCGGGCCCAGCAAGGGCATCGACTCCGGCGCCGGGATCACCGGCTTCGACTGTTCGGGCCTGGTCCTGTACTCGTTCGCCGGCGTGGGCATCAAGCTGCCGCACTACTCGGGTTCGCAGTACAACCTGGGCCGCAAGATCCCGTCGGCGCAGATGCGCCGTGGGGACGTCATCTTCTACGGACCCGGCGGCAGCCAGCACGTGACGATCTACCTCGGCGACGGCCAGATGCTCGAGGCTCCCGACATCGGATTGAAGGTTCGCGTCGCGCCCGTGCGCACCAGCGGGATGACGCCGTACGTGGTCCGCTACATCGAATGGTGACGATCAACTACTGAACGAGGAGCTATGCGCCGCAATAGGTTTCGCCTGACCAACTTCGCCTGGATCACCGCTGTGGTGGCCGGGCTGATGTTGTCTGTGGCCAGCCCCGCTCCAGTGGTTAGGGCCGACCCCGGCCAGTGGGATCCCACCCTGCCGGCCACCATCAGCGCCGGCGCGCCGGGCGATCCGCTCGCCGTCGCCAACGCCTCGCTGCAGGCCACCGCCCAAGCGACCCAGACCACGCTGGACCTGGGCAAGCAATTCCTCGGCGGGCTGGGGATCAACCTCGGCGGTGACCCGGCGCCGACGGCGGCGACCCCCACCAACCCCGGCGGCAAGATTCCGCGGGTCTACGGCAGGCAGGCCATCGAATATGTGATCAAGCGGATGGGATCGCAGATGGGGGTCCCGTATTCGTGGGGCGGCGGCTCGCTGGACGGGCCCAGCAAGGGCGTCGGCGACGGGGCCAACATCAACGGTTTCGACTGTTCGGGGCTGATGCGCTACGGCTTCGCCGGTGTCGGCGTGCTGATCCCACGGTTCTCCGGTGACCAGTACAACGCCGGTCGCCACATTCCGCCCGACCAGGCGAGGCGCGGCGACCTCATCTTCTACGGCCCGAACGGCGGCCAGCACGTCACCATGTACCTGGGCAACGGGCAGATGCTCGAGGCGTCCAGCCTCGCCGGCAAGGTCACCGTGAGCCCGGTGCGCAAGCCCGGCATGACGCCGTTCCTGACTAGGATCATCGAGTACTGATCGCGGGGCCGGCGAGGCATCAGCCGGGCGAGCGTCGACGGAAACCGGCTGGCCTGGAATAGTTGGTCGAGGGCACGTCGCTGCCCGGCAGTCGTGTCCAGTTGAGCGTGGAGGGTTCTTGATGACATCAGCAGGTGGGCCGCCCCCGGGCGCCAGCAATTACCCGGGCCAGGGTGGTCCGTCCGGCCCTCCGGCGCACGAGGCGCCTCCAGGCGGCGGTAATGGGCTGGCCGCCGAGGTCCACACGCTGGAGCGGGCCATCTTCGAGGTCAAGCGGATCATCGTCGGGCAGGACCAGCTTGTGGAGCGGATGCTGGTCGGCCTGTTGTCCAAGGGGCACGTGTTGCTCGAGGGTGTGCCCGGCGTGGCCAAGACGCTGGCCGTGGAGACCTTCGCGCGCGTGGTCGGCGGGACGTTCGCGCGCATCCAGTTCACGCCCGACCTGGTGCCCACCGACATCATCGGTACCCGCATCTACCGGCAGGGCAAGGAGGAGTTCGACACCGAGCTCGGCCCGGTGGTGGTCAACTTCCTGCTCGCCGACGAGATCAACCGCGCGCCGGCGAAGGTGCAGTCGGCGCTGCTGGAGGTCATGCAGGAACGCCACGTGTCGATCGGCGGCAAGACCTTCCCGCTGCCCAACCCGTTCCTGGTGATGGCCACCCAGAACCCGATCGAGCACGAGGGCGTCTACCCGCTGCCCGAGGCCCAGCGCGACCGCTTCCTGTTCAAGATCAACGTCGGCTACCCGTCGCCGGAGGAGGAGCGGGAGATCATCTACCGGATGGGCGTCAAGCCGCCGGTGCCCAAGCAGATCCTGAACACCGGCGACCTGCTGCGGCTGCAGGACATCGCGTCCAACGTCTTCGTCCACCACGCGCTGGTCGACTACGTGGTGCGCGTCGTCACCGCCACCCGCAACCCCGAGCAGCTCGGCATGAACGACGTCAAGACCTGGGTCTCGTTCGGTGCGTCACCGCGCGCCTCGCTGGGCATCATCGCCGGCGCCCGCTCGTTGGCGCTGGTCCGCGGTCGCGACTACGTGATCCCGCAGGACGTCGTGGAGGTCATCCCCGACGTGCTGCGGCACCGGTTGATACTGACCTATGACGCGCTCGCCGACGAGATCTCGCCGGAGATCGTCATCAACCGGATCCTGCAGACGGTGGCCCTGCCGCAGGTGAATGCCGTTCCGCAGCAAGGTCATTCGGTTCCCCCGGTGATGCAGACCGTGGCGGCCAGCGGTCGGTGACCGAACCCCACAAGGCGGTGCGTCATCCGCCATCGTTCGAGCGCGGGCAGATTGACGACCCGAAACTGTCGGCGGCGTTGCGCCAGCTCGAGCTCACGGTCAAGCGCAAGCTCGACGGGGTCCTGCACGGCGACCACCTCGGCCTGATCCCGGGGCCAGGCACCGAGCCGGGGGAGTCGCGCGAGTACCAGCCCGGCGACGACGTCCGGCGGATGGACTGGGCCGTCACCGCGCGCACCATGCACCCGCACGTCCGGCAGATGATCGCCGACCGCGAGCTGGAGACGTGGATGGTGGTCGACATGTCGGCCAGCCTGGACTTCGGCACCACGGTGTGCGAGAAGCGCGACCTGGCGGTGGCCGCCGCGGCGGCGATCACGTTCCTCAACAGTGGCGGCGGCAACCGGCTCGGCGCGATCATCGCCACCGGCGCGACCATCACCCGGGTCCCGGCCCGATCGGGGCGCCAGCACGAGCAGACGCTGCTGCGCACCATCGCCACCACGCCCAGGGCGCCGGTCGGCGTGCGCGGCGATCTGGCGACCGCGATCGACGCGTTGCGCCGGCCCGAGCGGCGCCGCGGCATGGCCGTCATCATCAGCGACTTCCTGGGCCCCATCAACTGGATGCGCCCGCTGCGGGCGATCGCGGCCCGCCACGAGGTGCTGGCGATCGAGGTGCTCGACCCGCGCGACGTCGAGCTGCCCGACATCGGCGACGTGGTGTTACAGGACGCGGAAACCGGGGTCACCCGGGAATTCACCATCGACGCCCAGCTGCGTGACGACTTCGCCAAGGCGGCCGCGGCTCACCGCGCCGAGGTGTCCCGCACCATCCGCAGCTGCGGGGCCCCGGTGCTGACGCTGCGCACCGACCGGGACTGGATCGCCGACATCGTCCGCTTCGTCGAGTCCCGCCGTCGCGGGGCACTGGCGGGCCGGCAGTGACACTGCCCCTGCTGGGCCCGATGACGCTGTCGGGCTTCGCACACGCTTGGTTTTTCCTTTTCCTGTTCGCCGCCGTCGGGTTGGCCGCGCTGTACATCGTGCTCCAACTCGCGCGGCAGCGGCGGATGCTGCGATTTGCGAACATGGAGCTGCTGGAAAGCGTTGCACCCCAACGTCCTTCGCGTTGGCGGCACGTGCCGGCGATCCTGCTGGTGTTGGCGCTGGTGCTGTTCACGATCGCGATGGCGGGGCCGACGAACGACGTCCGGATCCCGCGCAACCGCGCGGTGGTGATGCTGGTGATCGACGTGTCGCAGTCGATGCGCGCCACCGACGTCCCGCCCAATCGCATGGCAGCCGCGCAGGAGGCCGCGAAGGCGTTCGCCGACGAGCTGACCCCCGGCATCAACCTCGGCCTGATCGAGTACGCCGGCACCGCGACCGTGCTGGTGTCGCCGACAACCAACCGGGAGGCGACGAAGAACGCGCTGGACAAGCTCCAGTTCGCCGACCGCACCGCCACCGGGGAGGGCATCTTCACCGCGTTGCAGGCCATCGCCACCGTCGGCGCGGTGATCGGTGGCGGCGACACCCCGCCGCCGGCGCGCATCGTGCTGTTCTCCGACGGCAAGGAGACGATGCCGACCAACCCGGACAATCCCAAGGGCGCCTTCACCGCCGCGCGCACCGCCAAGGACCAGGGCGTGCCGATCTCGACGATCTCGTTCGGCACGCCCTACGGCTTCGTCGAGATCAACGACCAGCGCCAGCCCGTTCCCGTCGACGACTCCACCATGAAGAAGGTCGCCGAGCTCTCCGGTGGGAATTGGTACAACGCCGCCAGCCTGGCCGAGCTGAAAGCCGTCTACGCGTCGCTGCAGCAGCAGATCGGCTACGAGACGATCAAGGGCGACGCCAGCACGGGCTGGCTGCGGCTGGGCGCGCTGGTACTGGCCGTCGCGGGGCTGGCCGCGCTGCTGATCAACCGGCGCCTGCCGACGTGATTCTGCCGCCGAGCGTCACGCCAGCGTGGCGGTGGGCGTCGAGCGTCGCGCCAGTGTGACGCTCGCGGCACGACAGGGGGCAGATTTCGGGGCACGCGCCGTGAGGCGATAGGTTGACGGGGTGACTGACACAGCCACGGAGAACACCGAAAGTGCCGCCGACTACGGCAGACCCGCATTCGTATCTCGCTCGGTCCTGGTGACGGGGGGAAACCGGGGGATCGGTCTGGCGATCGCCCAGCGGCTGGCCGCCGACGGGCACAAGGTGGCCGTCACGCACCGCGGATCCGGGGCACCCGAGGGGCTGTTCGGGGTCATGTGTGACGTCACCGACAAGGACGCCGTCGACCGCGCGTTCAAAGAGGTCGAGGAGCACCAGGGCCCGGTCGAGGTGCTGGTGTCCAACGCCGGCATCTCCAAAGACGCCTTCCTGATCCGGATGACCGAGGAGCGGTTCGAAGAGGTCATCAACGCCAACCTCACCGGGGCGTTCCGGGTGGCCCAGCGGGCGTCGCGCAGCATGCAGAAGAAGCGGTTCGGCCGCATCATCTTCATCGGGTCGGTGTCCGGCATGTGGGGCATCGGTAACCAGTCCAACTACGCGGCCGCCAAGGCCGGCCTGATCGGCATGGCACGCTCGATCTCGCGTGAGCTGTCCAAGGCCGGGGTGACGGCCAACGTGGTCGCCCCCGGCTACATCGACACCGAGATGACCCGCTCACTGGACGAGCGCATCCAGGCGGGCGCACTGGAATTCATCCCGGCCAAGCGGGTCGGCACCGCCGCCGAGGTCGCCGGGGCGGTCAGCTTCCTGGCTTCCGAGGATGCGAGCTACATCGCCGGCGCGGTCATTCCGGTCGACGGCGGCATGGGCATGGGCCACTGAGTCACGAAGCACGAAAAAGACGAGAAGGACGGATATGGCAGGACTGCTCGAAGGCAAACGGATTCTGGTCACCGGAATCATCACCGACTCGTCGATCGCTTTCCACATCGCGCGGGTGGCCCAGGAGCAGGGGGCCGAACTGGTGCTGACCGGATTCGACCGGCTGCGGCTGATCCAGCGCATCGCCGACCGGTTGCCGGCCAAGGCCCCGCTGATCGAACTCGACGTGCAGGACGAGAAGCACCTCGCCACCCTGGCCGACCGGGTCACCGAGGTGATCGGCGAGGGCAACAAGCTTGACGGCGTGGTGCATTCGATCGGCTTCATGCCGCAGAGCGGGATGGGTATCAATCCCTTCTTCGACGCCCCCTACGAGGACGTCGCCAAGGGCATCCACATCTCCGCGTATTCGTATGCCTCGCTGGCCAAGGCGCTGCTGCCGATCATGAACCCCGGCGGCGGGATCGTCGGCATGGACTTTGACCCGTCGCGCGCGATGCCGGCCTACAACTGGATGACCGTCGCCAAGAGCGCGCTGGAGTCGGTGAACCGGTTCGTGGCTCGAGAGGCCGGCAAGTACGGTGTGCGCTCGAATCTCGTTGCCGCGGGGCCGATTCGGACGCTCGCGATGAGCGCGATCGTCGGCGGCGCGCTCGGCGAGGAGGCGGGCGCCCAGATTCACCTGCTCGAGGAGGGCTGGGATCAGCGCGCCCCGCTCGGTTGGAACATGAAGGACGCGACGCCGGTCGCCAAGACGGTGTGCGCACTGCTGTCCGACTGGCTACCGGCCACCACCGGCACCGTCATCTACGCCGACGGCGGCGCCAGCACTCAGTTGCTTTAGCGCGTAATGGATTTCGACGCCGTCCTGCTCTTGTCCTTCGGCGGGCCGGAGGGCCCCGAGCAGGTGCGGCCGTTCCTGGAGAACGTCACCCGGGGCCGCAACGTGCCGCCCGAGCGCCTCGACGAAGTCGCCGAGCACTACCTGCATTTCGGCGGAGTTTCGCCGATCAACCGCATCAACCGCGCCCTGATCGCCGAGCTGCGCGCGGAACTGGATCTGCCGGTGTATTTCGGCAACCGCAATTGGGAACCCTACGTCGAGGACACCGTCGCGACGATGCGGGACAACGGTGTTCGTCGTGCCGCGGTGTTCACCACGTCGGCGTGGAGCGGATATTCCAGCTGCACCCAGTATGTCGAAGACATCGCCCGGGCACGCCGGGTGGCCGGCCCGGGCTCGCCCGAATTGGTAAAGCTGCGGCCGTATTTCGACCATCCGCTTTTCGTCGAGATGTTCGCCGGGGCCGTCACCGCCGCCGCCGAAACCGTGCCGGAGGGCGCCCGGCTGGTCTTCACCGCGCACTCGGTCCCGGTGGCCGCCGATCAGCGCTTCGGTCCCCAGCTCTACAGCCGCCAAGTCGCCTATGCCGCAAGGCTGGTCGCGGCGGCCGCCGGCTACACCGACTACGACCTGGCCTGGCAGTCGCGCTCGGGCCCGCCGCAGGTGCCGTGGTTGGAGCCGAGCGTCGAGGACCACCTCGCGACGCTAACGGGCATCGAGGCCGTCGTCGTCTGCCCGATCGGCTTCGTTGCCGACCACATCGAGGTGGTGTGGGATCTGGACTACGAGTTGCGGTTACAGGCCGAGGCCGCAGGGTTGGCCTTCGCCCGCGCCGCAACTCCCAACGCCGACAGGCGATTCGCCCGGCTCGCCGCCGACCTGATCGACGAGCTCCGCCGCGGCCGGGCGCCGACCCGGGTCGCCGGAAGGGATCCGGTGCCTGGCTGCCTCGCCAGCGTCAACGGCGCGCTGTGCCGCCCCCCGCATTGCGTGGCGCGCCAACAGGATTAGTCGGCCCAGGCCGAGTGCAGGATCGCGTCGACCGCGGCCATCCGCGCCGAACGCACCACGGTGGTCAGCGGGCGCAGCGCGTCGGTGGCGATCTGCGCCTGTGACGACGACTGCGTGATGCCCGCGGCGATGCGGTCCGCGGGGGAATCGGACCGGCTCAGCCCGGCGCTGACGGCGATGATGGCGTCGACGTGCGCGGCGTTCTCCAGCACCCGCAGCGCTCGCGACGGCGCATGGTCGGGAATGCGGTGCTGCCGTGCCGATTCCAGGAGCTGCTCGACGAGCCCGCGCGGATCGTCGACGTCGGCGGCGGCGCCCAAGCCGATGGCGCCGAGGGCATCCGCGGCCGAGCGTACGGCGGACCGCAGCGCGTATTCCGCGTCCCCGAGCTCGTAGTGATGCAGCGGCGGCGCGCCGGGCAGCGAGTACACCGTCCATGACAGCGCACACAATTCGGGTAGGTCCGCGCCGTCGTTGGCGCCGTCCAGATCGCCGTAGCTGAACTCGGGGACCAGCCCGACGGCGGTGGTCGGATCGTCGGGGTTGGCGATGATCACGGCCTCGCCAGCGGCCAGCGCGTCGCTCTCGAACTGCGTCCCCGCGGCCAGCCCACGAACGTCGCCGGGCACCGGCAGCACCACGCTGATGGTCCCGCGCAAACGAGCCGGCAACCCTGCGGACGCCGGCACGGACGGCCGGCCGACCGCCGCGCGCAGCGTCTGCAGCAGCGTGACCGTCCCGGCGTCGTGCACATCGGGCCAAGGCAGTCCCGTGTGGCCCGCGGCGACGGCATCATACGCCGTGACCGATTGCTTTGGCGCCCAAAGGGATAACGCGTCCAACACATCGTCGGGCGCGGCCTTGCCCGCGAGCCAGGCGTTGGCCCACAGGGACAGCGAGACACTGGGACACCACATGATCTCGGAGTGTAGTTGTTTGGTCCGGCAAAGGCGGATTACGCGTATTCTGACCGCATGCCCGCCGCGGTGATTTGGCTCATATTCGCGCTGGTGCTGGCCGGTGCGGAGGCGCTGACGGGCGACATGTCCTTGTTGATGCTTTCCGGGGGCGCGCTGGCCGCCGCGGGCAGCACATGGCTGGTGGGCTGGCCGATCTGGGCCGAGGCGGCGGTGTTCGTGGTCGTCTCGGTGCTGCTGCTGGTCTTGGTGCGGCCGGCGCTGCGGCGCCGGCTCACACCCGCGAAGGGGCTGCCGACCGGCATCAAGGCGCTGGAGGGCAAGAGCGCGCTGGTGCTGGACCGCGTCGCCCGCGACGAGGGCCAGGTGAAGCTCGACGGCCAGGTATGGACGGCCCGGCCACTCAACGACAACGATGTCTACGAACCCGGCGAACGGGTGACGGTCATGCAGATCAACGGCGCCACCGCGGTGGTGTTCAAGGACCTGTAATACCTCTGGAGAAATAGGAGGAAGCACGATGGCTGGGATCGCTCTCTTGCTGGTGGCCCTTGCGATCATCGTCTTTGGGATCATCGTGGTGGCGAAGTCCGTCGCGCTGATCCCGCAGGCCGAGGCCGCGGTGATCGAGCGTCTGGGCCGTTACAGCCGCACGGTCAGCGGGCAGCTGACGTTGCTGGTGCCGTTCATCGACCGCGTGCGCGCCCGGGTGGACCTGCGCGAGCGGGTGGTGTCGTTCCCGCCGCAGCCGGTGATCACCGAGGACAACCTGACCCTCAACATCGACACCGTGGTCTACTTCCAGGTCACCGTCCCGCAGGCGGCGGTCTACGAGATCAGCAACTACATCGTCGGCGTCGAGCAGCTCACCACGACCACGCTGCGCAACGTGGTCGGCGGGATGACGCTCGAGCAGACGCTGACCTCCCGCGACATGATCAACGGCCAGCTGCGCGGTGTGCTCGACGAGGCCACCGGCCGCTGGGGCCTGCGGGTCGCCCGGGTGGAGCTGCGCAGCATCGACCCACCGCCGTCCATCCAGGCCTCGATGGAAAAGCAGATGAAGGCAGACCGGGAAAAGCGGGCCATGATCCTGACCGCCGAAGGGAACCGGCAGGCCGCGATCACCCAGGCCGAGGGAGCCAAGCAGGCGCAGATCCTGGCCGCCGAGGGCGCCAAGCAGGCCGCGATCCTGGCCGCCGAGGCCGACCGGCAGTCCCGCATGCTGCGCGCCCAGGGTGAGCGCGCAGCGGCCTACCTGCGGGCTCAGGGGCAGGCCAAGGCCATCGAGAAGACGTTCGCCGCGATCAAGGCCGGCAGGCCCACCCCGGAGATGCTCGCCTACCAGTACCTGCAGACGCTGCCGGAGATGGCGCGCGGTGACGCCAACAAGGTGTGGGTGGTGCCCAGCGACTTCAGCTCGGCGTTGCAGGGCTTCACCAAACTGCTGGGTGCCCCCGGCGAGGACGGCGTGTTCCGGTTCCAGCCATCCCCGGTGGACGACGTGCCCAGGCACGCCGCCGAGTCCGACGACGCCGACATCGCCGACTGGTTCTCCACCGAGACCGACCCCGCGATCGCCCAGGCGGTGGCCAAGGCCGAGGCGAGCGCCCGCGCGCCGGTGGACGGCGAGCCCGGCGCGCCGCCGCAGCTGACCCAATAGGCTCGCGTGCATGAGTGCGCTGACTTCACCTAAAACCTATGCGGCGCTTGCCGTGTTCCACGCCGTCGACGCGGTGGCGTGCGGAGTCCAGGTGGCCCCGATCAAGAAAGTTCTGGACGACGTCGGGGTGCCGGACGAGATTCGACCCGTGCTGCCGGTCGTCAAGGCGGCCGCGGCGGTCGGTCTGCTCTCGGTCACCCGGTTCCCCGGCCTGGCGAGGCTGACGACGGCGATGCTGACGCTGTATTTCACCCTGGCCGTTGGGGCGCACATCCGGGCGCGGGACAAGATCGTCAACGCCCTACCCGCCGCGACGTTTTTGGCCACCTTCGCGGCGATGACGATCAAGGGCCCGGAGCGGGATTAGTCCCCGCTTCAATCTTGGCGAACGACTGCGCTTTTCGGCCGAGCCCGGACGGGGATCGCTTAGTTGCGCGGCGTTTCGGGTAACTGACCTACCCAATGAGTCGAAATGCTGAGGTCCGGGCCGCCGATCGACGAGCGGCGCAGCGGTCTATCCAGGGCACCGCCATCGGCAACTTCATGGAGGCGTACGACTTCACCCTGTTCAGCCTCGTCGCCACGCTCCTTGCGCAGACGTTCTATCCCGGGAGCAATTCCGACGCGGGCAACCTGATCGCCACATTCGGCACGATGACGGCGGGATTCGTCGTCCGGCCCCTCGGTGGGTTCATCTTCGGCCCGCTCGGCGACCGGATCGGGCGCAAGCCCGTGCTGGTGATGACGATATCGCTTATGGCGGTCTGCGGCGCCCTGACCGGTGCGCTGCCCGGCTACCACGCCATCGGGATCTGGGCGCCCATCCTGCTCACCGTCATTCGCATCGGTCAGGGACTTTCCTCCGGCGGCGAGTACGCGGGCGCCATGACGTTCATCGCCGAACACGCCCCCGACCACAAACGCGGGATGATGGCCGGATTCCTCCCGGTGGGCACGCTCGGCGGGTTCGTCGTGGGCGCCGTGCTGGTGACGGGGCTGCAGACGGCGCTGCCGAGCGCCGAGATGCTGAGCTGGGGCTGGCGCATCCCGTTTCTACTGGCCGCGCCGCTCGGCCTGGTCGCCATCTATCTGCGTTCGCGGATCGAGGAGTCCCCCGGCTACGAGAAGGTGCACAAGGTTGCGGTGCCGATCTCCGTCCGCACCCAGTTCGTGCTGACCGTCGTGCGGCAGTGGAAAGGGTTGCTGATCTGCCTCGGGGTGGAGCTCGCGGTCACCGACACCAGCTACATGGTCAGCGGGTACGTGCCGACCTATCTCAAGAAGACCGCGGGCGTGGGGGACACCGCGGCCCTGGTGATGGTCCTGGTGGTGCTGGCCGTCCTGACGGTCGGGGTGCTCCTCGTCGCGATGCTGTCCGACCGCATCGGGGTCAAACCGCTGATGTGGACGGGCTGCGGGCTGCTGGTCGGGGTCTCGCTGCCGGCGTTCGCGTTGATGCGGTTCGGCGGGGCGTATCCGACGAAGTTCGCCGGCGTAGCGCTCGTCGCCCTGCCCATGCTCTTCCTGAGTAGCCTCGAGCCGGCGATCCTGCCCGCCCTGTTTCCCACCCACGTGCGCTACGGCGCAGTGTCGATCGGGTTCAACATCGCGGTTTCGGCCTTCGGCGGCACCACGCCGCTGATCGCCGAGACGCTGGTGGCCGGAACCGGCAATCCGATGATGCCCGCGTACATGCTGATGTTCGCCGGGCTCATCGGCGCCGTCACGTTGATCTTCGCCCCGGAGGTGGCGGGCAAGCCGCTGCTGGGTTCCGGTGTCGTCGACCTCAGCGCGGCAGCGGCCGCACGGGCGGAGCCGGCATGACGCTTGGCGCGGTGCCCGACGGCGCGGCCGGGAACTTGAAGCGAACCTGAAGATAGCGGGCTGGACAGGCAGGTCCAGCAAAGTGGCGCTAACAATGAGGCATGGTGAGTTTCCCGCGCGCGGGCAAGCGCCCGGCGGCCGGCACACCGCGGGTGCTGGTGGTCGAGGATTCCGAGACGATCCGGGAGATGGTCAGCGAGGCGCTGACCGACGCCGGATACCACGCCGACGCCTGCCCCGACGGCGACGGTCTGGAGGCCGCGCTCGACGGCCTGCGGCCGGACTTGGTGGTGCTCGACGTGATGCTGCCGGGCCGCGACGGATTCGAGCTCATCCAGGTGATCCGCGATTGGGGCGACGCCGGCATCGTGCTGATCACCGCGCGTGACGGCCTCGACGACCGGCTGCGCGGCCTCGACGGCGGGGCCGACGACTACGTCGTCAAGCCGTTCGAGCTGGCCGAACTCGTGTCGCGGGTCGGCGCGGTGTTGCGCCGGCGGGGACGGCTGCCCCGGGCGCTCCAGGTCGGTGACCTGATGCTCGACGTCGACGCGGGGGTCGCCGTTCGCGCGGGACATCCGCTGGACCTGACCGCCACCGAGCTGCGGTTGCTGCGATTCCTGGTCGAACAGCGCAGCCGAATCGTGAGCGCCCCGCAGATCCTGAACGCGGTGTGGGGCTACGACGCCTACGACCCCAACCTGGTGCAGGTGCACATCAGCGGGCTGCGCCGCAAGCTCGAGGCACACGGGCCGCGAATCGTGCACACGGTCCGCGGCATCGGCTACCGCATGCAGGCCCACCGATGATGACGGCACCAGCCGATCCGGCGACCCCGACGCCGTCGCTGCAGCGCCGGGTCGTCGTCGTCGCTATTGGCGAGCTCGCCGTCGTGTTGCTGATCCTGGGCATGATCATCGACGTCACCGTGCGCGCCCAGGCCCGTCGAAACCTCAACGACCGGCTTCTCGCGGCCACCTCCCGCGCGGACGCCCTGGCGATCGCGCGCACGCCGCCGCAGCAGATCGCCGCCCAACTGGGCGGCGGCACCGTGCGCGCGCTCGTGGTCACCGCGGACGGCACGGCCTACGGCGACCCCGCGATCAGCCCGCAGACCACCACCGGCGCGTTCGTTCCCCCGCTTGGGCCACCGCCACCGCCACCGCCCGGCTACCCACCGCCCGGTTACCCGCCGTTCGGGCCGCCGCCGGGCGCGCCGCCCCCGCCGCCGGACGCGACCGCCACCGAGCTGGTGCATCCGTTGCCCGACGGCGGTCGCGTGATCCTGGTGGCGGACACGACGCAGACCACGCAGGTGACCCGGGAGCTCCGCCAGTTGATGATCGGCGCGGGTGTGGCGACGCTGCTGGTGGCGGCGCTGCTGCTGATCGCCGTCAGCCGGGTCGCGCTGCGGCCACTGGACCGGCTCACCACGCTGGCCACCAACATCGCGACGGGTGATCGCGGCCGACGATTGCGCCCGAAGCGCGCCGATACCGAATTAGGCCGTGCCGCAGCAGCTTTCGACGGAATGCTGGAGGCGCTGGAAGCCTCCGAGCGGCGGGCCCAGCGCTCGGCCGAGGATGCCCGGCGCGCCGAGGCGGCCACCCGGCGATTTCTCGTCGACGCCGCGCACGAGCTGCGCACGCCGATCGCCGGCATCCAGGCGGCCGCCGAACAACTCGTCAGCAACGCCGGCCAGCAGCGCGACGACGCGGCCCGTGCTCAGTACCGCCGTGCCAGCCTGCTGTTGTCCGACGCCCGCCGCGCCGGGCGCCTGGTGGCCGACATGCTCGACCTGAGCCGCATCGACGCGGGACTGCCGCTGGATCTGCAAGACGTCGACCTCGCCGCCGTCGTCGACGCCGAAGCCGACCGGGCGGCCCTGCTGGCGCCGGGCGTCACGGTCATCCGGACCGGTCCGGACGAACTGCGGATGAAAGCGGACCCGAACCGGCTGGCGCAGATCCTGTCCAACCTGCTCGACAACGCCCGGCGCTACACCCCCGAGGCCGGCGCCATCCACATCGACCTGCGCTCCCGCGACCACGCGGCCGAGGTGACCGTCACCGACACCGGCCCCGGTATTCCCGACGAAGAACGCGACCGCATCTTCGAGCGGCTGGTGCGCCTGGATGCCGGGCGCGCCCGAGACCACGGCGGTGCCGGGCTGGGCCTGCCGATCGCCAGGGCGCTGGCGCGCGCCCATGGCGGGGAGCTGACGTGCCTGCCGCGCGAGGGCGGAGCTCAATTCCGGCTCAGCCTGCCGCTCGACGCGGGCGTGAATTGAGGGAGCGGTGGTCGCCCCAACCGGATTGTTGGGGCGACCACCGCTCGTCAGTGCGCTGGACGGCCGGCGTCAGAATCCCGGCGGCGGTGGAGGTGGTCCGCCAGGGTGCTGCCCAAATAGTCCGCCCGGTGCACCGGGCGGACTATTTGGGCAGCACCCTGGCGGACCACCTCCACCGCCGCCGGGATTCTGACGCCGGCCGTCCAGCGCACTGACGAGCGGTGGTCGCCCCAACAATCCGGTTGGGGCGACCACCGCTCCCTCAATTCACGCCCGCGTCGAGCGGCAGGCTGAGCCGGAATTGAGCTCCGCCCTCGCGCGGCAGGCACGTCAGCTCCCCGCCATGGGCGCGCGCCAGCGCCCTGGCGATCGGCAGGCCCAGCCCGGCACCGCCGTGGTCTCGGGCGCGCCCGGCATCCAGGCGCACCAGCCGCTCGAAGATGCGGTCGCGTTCTTCGTCGGGAATACCGGGGCCGGTGTCGGTGACGGTCACCTCGGCCGCGTGGTCGCGGGAGCGCAGGTCGATGTGGATGGCGCCGGCCTCGGGGGTGTAGCGCCGGGCGTTGTCGAGCAGGTTGGACAGGATCTGCGCCAGCCGGTTCGGGTCCGCTTTCATCCGCAGTTCGTCCGGACCGGTCCGGATGACCGTGACGCCCGGCGCCAGCAGGGCCGCCCGGTCGGCTTCGGCGTCGACGACGGCGGCGAGGTCGACGTCTTGCAGATCCAGCGGCAGTCCCGCGTCGATGCGGCTCAGGTCGAGCATGTCGGCCACCAGGCGCCCGGCGCGGCGGGCGTCGGACAACAGCAGGCTGGCACGGCGGTACTGAGCACGGGCCGCGTCGTCGCGCTGCTGGCCGGCGTTGCTGACGAGTTGTTCGGCGGCCGCCTGGATGCCGGCGATCGGCGTGCGCAGCTCGTGCGCGGCGTCGACGAGAAATCGCCGGGTGGCCGCCTCGGCGCGCCGGGCATCCTCGGCCGAGCGCTGGGCCCGCCGCTCGGAGGCTTCCAGCGCCTCCAGCATTCCGTCGAAAGCTGCTGCGGCACGGCCTAATTCGGTATCGGCGCGCTTCGGGCGCAATCGTCGGCCGCGATCACCCGTCGCGATGTTGGTGGCCAGCGTGGTGAGCCGGTCCAGTGGCCGCAGCGCGACCCGGCTGACGGCGATCAGCAGCAGCGCCGCCACCAGCAGCGTCGCCACACCCGCGCCGATCATCAACTGGCGGAGCTCCCGGGTCACCTGCGTGGTCTGCGTCGTGTCCGCCACCAGGATCACGCGACCGCCGTCGGGCAACGGATGCACCAGCTCGGTGGCGGTCGCGTCCGGCGGCGGGGGCGGCGCGCCCGGCGGCGGCCCGAACGGCGGGTAACCGGGCGGTGGGTAGCCGGGCGGTGGCGGTGGCGGTGGCCCAAGCGGGGGAACGAACGCGCCGGTGGTGGTCTGCGGGCTGATCGCGGGGTCGCCGTAGGCCGTGCCGTCCGCGGTGACCACGAGCGCGCGCACGGTGCCGCCGCCCAGTTGGGCGGCGATCTGCTGCGGCGGCGTGCGCGCGATCGCCAGGGCGTCCGCGCGGGAGGTGGCCGCGAGAAGCCGGTCGTTGAGGTTTCGACGGGCCTGGGCGCGCACGGTGACGTCGATGATCATGCCCAGGATCAGCAACACGACGGCGAGCTCGCCAATAGCGACGACGACGACCCGGCGCTGCAGCGACGGCGTCGGGGTCGCCGGATCGGCTGGTGCCGTCATCATCGGTGGGCCTGCATGCGGTAGCCGATGCCGCGGACCGTGTGCACGATTCGCGGCCCGTGTGCCTCGAGCTTGCGGCGCAGCCCGCTGATGTGCACCTGCACCAGGTTGGGGTCGTAGGCGTCGTAGCCCCACACCGCGTTCAGGATCTGCGGGGCGCTCACGATTCGGCTGCGCTGTTCGACCAGGAATCGCAGCAACCGCAGCTCGGTGGCGGTCAGGTCCAGCGGATGTCCCGCGCGAACGGCGACCCCCGCGTCGACGTCGAGCATCAGGTCACCGACCTGGAGCGCCCGGGGCAGCCGTCCCCGCCGGCGCAACACCGCGCCGACCCGCGACACGAGTTCGGCCAGCTCGAACGGCTTGACGACGTAGTCGTCGGCCCCGCCGTCGAGGCCGCGCAGCCGGTCGTCGAGGCCGTCACGCGCGGTGATCAGCACGATGCCGGCGTCGCCCCAATCGCGGATCACCTGGATGAGCTCGAATCCGTCGCGGCCCGGCAGCATCACGTCGAGCACCACCAAGTCCGGCCGCAGGCCGTCGAGCGCGGCCTCCAGACCGTCGCCGTCGGGGCAGGCGTCGGCGTGGTATCCGGCGTCGGTCAGCGCCTCGCTGACCATCTCCCGGATCGTCTCGGAATCCTCGACCACCAGCACCCGCGGTGTGCCGGCCGCCGGGCGCTTGCCCGCGCGCGGGAAACTCACCATGCCTCATTGTTAGCGCCACTTTGCTGGACCTGCCTGTCCAGCCCGCTATCTTCAGGTTCGCTTCAAGTTCCCGGCCGCGCCGTCGGGCACCGCGCCAAGCGTCATGCCGGCTCCGCCCGTGCGGCCGCTGCCGCGCTGAGGTCGACGACACCGGAACCCAGCAGCGGCTTGCCCGCCACCTCCGGGGCGAAGATCAACGTGACGGCGCCGATGAGCCCGGCGAACATCAGCATGTACGCGGGCATCATCGGATTGCCGGTTCCGGCCACCAGCGTCTCGGCGATCAGCGGCGTGGTGCCGCCGAAGGCCGAAACCGCGATGTTGAACCCGATCGACACTGCGCCGTAGCGCACGTGGGTGGGAAACAGGGCGGGCAGGATCGCCGGCTCGAGGCTACTCAGGAAGAGCATGGGCAGGGCGACGAGCGCTACGCCGGCGAACTTCGTCGGATACGCCCCGCCGAACCGCATCAACGCGAACGCCGGCAGCGAGACCCCGACCAGCAGCCCGCAGCCCGTCCACATCAGCGGTTTGACCCCGATGCGGTCGGACAGCATCGCGACGAGGAGCACCCCGACCGTCAGGACGGCCAGCACCACCAGGACCATCACCAGGGCCGCGGTGTCCCCCACGCCCGCGGTCTTCTTGAGATAGGTCGGCACGTACCCGCTGACCATGTAGCTGGTGTCGGTGACCGCGAGCTCCACCCCGAGGCAGATCAGCAACCCTTTCCACTGCCGCACGACGGTCAGCACGAACTGGGTGCGGACGGAGATCGGCACCGCAACCTTGTGCACCTTCTCGTAGCCGGGGGACTCCTCGATCCGCGAACGCAGATAGATGGCGACCAGGCCGAGCGGCGCGGCCAGTAGAAACGGGATGCGCCAGCCCCAGCTCAGCATCTCGGCGCTCGGCAGCGCCGTCTGCAGCCCCGTCACCAGCACGGCGCCCACGACGAACCCGCCGAGCGTGCCCACCGGGAGGAATCCGGCCATCATCCCGCGTTTGTGGTCGGGGGCGTGTTCGGCGATGAACGTCATGGCGCCCGCGTACTCGCCGCCGGAGGAAAGTCCCTGACCGATGCGAATGACGGTGAGCAGGATGGGCGCCCAGATCCCGATGGCGTGGTAGCCGGGCAGCGCACCGGTCAGGGCGCCGCAGACCGCCATAAGCGATATCGTCATCACCAGCACGGGCTTGCGCCCGATCCGGTCGCCGAGCGGGCCGAAGATGAACCCACCGAGGGGCCGGACGACGAATCCCGCCGTCATCGTGCCGAATGTGGCGATCAGGTTGCCCGCGTCGGAATTGCTCCCGGGATAGAACGTCTGCGCAAGGAGCGTGGCGACGAGGCTGAACAGGGTGAAGTCGTACGCCTCCATGAAGTTGCCGATGGCGGTGCCCTGGATAGACCGCTGCGCCGCTCGTCGATCGGCGGCCCGGACCTCAGCATTTCGACTCATTGGGTAGGTCAGTTACCCGAAACGCCGCGCAACTAAGCGATCCCCGTCCGGGCTCGGCCGAAAAGCGCAGTCGTTCGCCAAGATTGAAGCGGGGACTAATCCCGCTCCGGGCCCTTGATCGTCATCGCCGCGAAGGTGGCCAAAAACGTCGCGGCGGGTAGGGCGTTGACGATCTTGTCCCGCGCCCGGATGTGCGCCCCAACGGCCAGGGTGAAATACAGCGTCAGCATCGCCGTCGTCAGCCTCGCCAGGCCGGGGAACCGGGTGACCGAGAGCAGACCGACCGCCGCGGCCGCCTTGACGACCGGCAGCACGGGTCGAATCTCGTCCGGCACCCCGACGTCGTCCAGAACTTTCTTGATCGGGGCCACCTGGACTCCGCACGCCACCGCGTCGACGGCGTGGAACACGGCAAGCGCCGCATAGGTTTTAGGTGAAGTCAGCGCACTCATGCACGCGAGCCTATTGGGTCAGCTGCGGCGGCGCGCCGGGCTCGCCGTCCACCGGCGCGCGGGCGCTCGCCTCGGCCTTGGCCACCGCCTGGGCGATCGCGGGGTCGGTCTCGGTGGAGAACCAGTCGGCGATGTCGGCGTCGTCGGACTCGGCGGCGTGCCTGGGCACGTCGTCCACCGGGGATGGCTGGAACCGGAACACGCCGTCCTCGCCGGGGGCACCCAGCAGTTTGGTGAAGCCCTGCAACGCCGAGCTGAAGTCGCTGGGCACCACCCACACCTTGTTGGCGTCACCGCGCGCCATCTCCGGCAGCGTCTGCAGGTACTGGTAGGCGAGCATCTCCGGGGTGGGCCTGCCGGCCTTGATCGCGGCGAACGTCTTCTCGATGGCCTTGGCCTGCCCCTGAGCCCGCAGGTAGGCCGCTGCGCGCTCACCCTGGGCGCGCAGCATGCGGGACTGCCGGTCGGCCTCGGCGGCCAGGATCGCGGCCTGCTTGGCGCCCTCGGCGGCCAGGATCTGCGCCTGCTTGGCTCCCTCGGCCTGGGTGATCGCGGCCTGCCGGTTCCCTTCGGCGGTCAGGATCATGGCCCGCTTTTCCCGGTCTGCCTTCATCTGCTTTTCCATCGAGGCCTGGATGGACGGCGGTGGGTCGATGCTGCGCAGCTCCACCCGGGCGACCCGCAGGCCCCAGCGGCCGGTGGCCTCGTCGAGCACACCGCGCAGCTGGCCGTTGATCATGTCGCGGGAGGTCAGCGTCTGCTCGAGCGTCATCCCGCCGACCACGTTGCGCAGCGTGGTCGTGGTGAGCTGCTCGACGCCGACGATGTAGTTGCTGATCTCGTAGACCGCCGCCTGCGGGACGGTGACCTGGAAGTAGACCACGGTGTCGATGTTGAGGGTCAGGTTGTCCTCGGTGATCACCGGCTGCGGCGGGAACGACACCACCCGCTCGCGCAGGTCCACCCGGGCGCGCACGCGGTCGATGAACGGCACCAGCAACGTCAGCTGCCCGCTGACCGTGCGGCTGTAACGGCCCAGACGCTCGATCACCGCGGCCTCGGCCTGCGGGATCAGCGCGACGGACTTCGCCACCACGATGATCCCAAAGACGATGATCGCAAGGGCCACCAGCAAGAGAGCGATCCCAGCCATCGTGCTTCCTCCTATTTCTCCAGAGGTATTACAGGTCCTTGAACACCACCGCGGTGGCGCCGTTGATCTGCATGACCGTCACCCGTTCGCCGGGTTCGTAGACATCGTTGTCGTTGAGTGGCCGGGCCGTCCATACCTGGCCGTCGAGCTTCACCTGGCCCTCGTCGCGGGCGACGCGGTCCAGCACCAGCGCGCTCTTGCCCTCCAGCGCCTTGATGCCGGTCGGCAGCCCCTTCGCGGGTGTGAGCCGGCGCCGCAGCGCCGGCCGCACCAAGACCAGCAGCAGCACCGAGACGACCACGAACACCGCCGCCTCGGCCCAGATCGGCCAGCCCACCAGCCATGTGCTGCCCGCGGCGGCCAGCGCGCCCCCGGAAAGCATCAACAAGGACATGTCGCCCGTCAGCGCCTCCGCACCGGCCAGCACCAGCGCGAATATGAGCCAAATCACCGCGGCGGGCATGCGGTCAGAATACGCGTAATCCGCCTTTGCCGGACCAAACAACTACACTCCGAGATCATGTGGTGTCCCAGTGTCTCGCTGTCCCTGTGGGCCAACGCCTGGCTCGCGGGCAAGGCCGCGCCCGACGATGTGTTGGACGCGTTATCCCTTTGGGCGCCAAAGCAATCGGTCACGGCGTATGATGCCGTCGCCGCGGGCCACACGGGACTGCCTTGGCCCGATGTGCACGACGCCGGGACGGTCACGCTGCTGCAGACGCTGCGCGCGGCGGTCGGCCGGCCGTCCGTGCCGGCGTCCGCAGGGTTGCCGGCTCGTTTGCGCGGGACCATCAGCGTGGTGCTGCCGGTGCCCGGCGACGTTCGTGGGCTGGCCGCGGGGACGCAGTTCGAGAGCGACGCGCTGGCCGCTGGCGAGGCCGTGATCATCGCCAACCCCGACGATCCGACCACCGCCGTCGGGCTGGTCCCCGAGTTCAGCTACGGCGATCTGGACGGCGCCAACGACGGCGCGGACCTACCCGAATTGTGTGCGCTGTCATGGACGGTGTACTCGCTGCCCGGCGCGCCGCCGCTGCATCACTACGAGCTCGGGGACGCGGAATACGCGCTGCGGTCCGCCGTACGCTCGGCCGCGGATGCCCTCGGCGCCATCGGCTTGGGCGCCGCCGCCGACGTCGACGATCCGCGCGGGCTCGTCGAGCAGCTCCTGGAATCGGCACGGCAGCACCGCATTCCCGACCATGCGCCGTCGCGAGCGCTGCGGGTGCTGGAGAACGCCGCGCACGTCGACGCCATCATCGCCGTCAGCGCCGGGCTGAGCCGGTCCGATTCCCCCGCGGACCGCATCGCCGCGGGCATCACGCAGTCGTCGTCACAGGCGCAGATCGCCACCGACGCGCTGCGCCCGCTGACCACCGTGGTGCGTTCGGCGCGGATGGCCGCGGTCGACGCGATCCTGCACTCGGCCTGGGCCGACTAATCCTGTTGGCGCGCCACGCAATGCGGGGGGCGGCACAGCGCGCCGTTGACGCTGGCGAGGCAGCCAGGCACCGGATCCCTTCCGGCGACCCGGGTCGGCGCCCGGCCGCGGCGGAGCTCGTCGATCAGGTCGGCGGCGAGCCGGGCGAATCGCCTGTCGGCGTTGGGAGTTGCGGCGCGGGCGAAGGCCAACCCTGCGGCCTCGGCCTGTAACCGCAACTCGTAGTCCAGATCCCACACCACCTCGATGTGGTCGGCAACGAAGCCGATCGGGCAGACGACGACGGCCTCGATGCCCGTTAGCGTCGCGAGGTGGTCCTCGACGCTCGGCTCCAACCACGGCACCTGCGGCGGGCCCGAGCGCGACTGCCAGGCCAGGTCGTAGTCGGTGTAGCCGGCGGCCGCCGCGACCAGCCTTGCGGCATAGGCGACTTGGCGGCTGTAGAGCTGGGGACCGAAGCGCTGATCGGCGGCCACCGGGACCGAGTGCGCGGTGAAGACCAGCCGGGCGCCCTCCGGCACGGTTTCGGCGGCGGCGGTGACGGCCCCGGCGAACATCTCGACGAAAAGCGGATGGTCGAAATACGGCCGCAGCTTTACCAATTCGGGCGAGCCCGGGCCGGCCACCCGGCGTGCCCGGGCGATGTCTTCGACATACTGGGTGCAGCTGGAATATCCGCTCCACGCCGACGTGGTGAACACCGCGGCACGACGAACACCGTTGTCCCGCATCGTCGCGACGGTGTCCTCGACGTAGGGTTCCCAATTGCGGTTGCCGAAATACACCGGCAGATCCAGTTCCGCGCGCAGCTCGGCGATCAGGGCGCGGTTGATGCGGTTGATCGGCGAAACTCCGCCGAAATGCAGGTAGTGCTCGGCGACTTCGTCGAGGCGCTCGGGCGGCACGTTGCGGCCCCGGGTGACGTTCTCCAGGAACGGCCGCACCTGCTCGGGGCCCTCCGGCCCGCCGAAGGACAAGAGCAGGACGGCGTCGAAATCCATTACGCGCTAAAGCAACTGAGTGCTGGCGCCGCCGTCGGCGTAGATGACGGTGCCGGTGGTGGCCGGTAGCCAGTCGGACAGCAGTGCGCACACCGTCTTGGCGACCGGCGTCGCGTCCTTCATGTTCCAACCGAGCGGGGCGCGCTGATCCCAGCCCTCCTCGAGCAGGTGAATCTGGGCGCCCGCCTCCTCGCCGAGCGCGCCGCCGACGATCGCGCTCATCGCGAGCGTCCGAATCGGCCCCGCGGCAACGAGATTCGAGCGCACACCGTACTTGCCGGCCTCTCGAGCCACGAACCGGTTCACCGACTCCAGCGCGCTCTTGGCGACGGTCATCCAGTTGTAGGCCGGCATCGCGCGCGACGGGTCAAAGTCCATGCCGACGATCCCGCCGCCGGGGTTCATGATCGGCAGCAGCGCCTTGGCCAGCGAGGCATACGAATACGCGGAGATGTGGATGCCCTTGGCGACGTCCTCGTAGGGGGCGTCGAAGAAGGGATTGATACCCATCCCGCTCTGCGGCATGAAGCCGATCGAATGCACCACGCCGTCAAGCTTGTTGCCCTCGCCGATCACCTCGGTGACCCGGTCGGCCAGGGTGGCGAGGTGCTTCTCGTCCTGCACGTCGAGTTCGATCAGCGGGGCCTTGGCCGGCAACCGGTCGGCGATGCGCTGGATCAGCCGCAGCCGGTCGAATCCGGTCAGCACCAGTTCGGCCCCCTGCTCCTGGGCCACCCGCGCGATGTGGAAAGCGATCGACGAGTCGGTGATGATTCCGGTGACCAGAATCCGTTTGCCTTCGAGCAGTCCTGCCATATCCGTCCTTCTCGTCTTTTTCGTGCTTCGTGACTCAGTGGCCCATGCCCATGCCGCCGTCGACCGGAATGACCGCGCCGGCGATGTAGCTCGCATCCTCGGAAGCCAGGAAGCTGACCGCCCCGGCGACCTCGGCGGCGGTGCCGACCCGCTTGGCCGGGATGAATTCCAGTGCGCCCGCCTGGATGCGCTCGTCCAGTGAGCGGGTCATCTCGGTGTCGATGTAGCCGGGGGCGACCACGTTGGCCGTCACCCCGGCCTTGGACAGCTCACGCGAGATCGAGCGTGCCATGCCGATCAGGCCGGCCTTGGCGGCCGCGTAGTTGGACTGGTTACCGATGCCCCACATGCCGGACACCGACCCGATGAAGATGATGCGGCCGAACCGCTTCTTCTGCATGCTGCGCGACGCCCGCTGGGCCACCCGGAACGCCCCGGTGAGGTTGGCGTTGATGACCTCTTCGAACCGCTCCTCGGTCATCCGGATCAGGAAGGCGTCTTTGGAGATGCCGGCGTTGGACACCAGCACCTCGACCGGGCCCTGGTGCTCCTCGACCTCTTTGAACGCGCGGTCGACGGCGTCCTTGTCGGTGACGTCACACATGACCCCGAACAGCCCCTCGGGTGCCCCGGATCCGCGGTGCGTGACGGCCACCTTGTGCCCGTCGGCGGCCAGCCGCTGGGCGATCGCCAGACCGATCCCCCGGTTTCCCCCCGTCACCAGGACCGAGCGAGATACGAATGCGGGTCTGCCGTAGTCGGCGGCACTTTCGGTGTTCTCCGTGGCTGTGTCAGTCACCCCGTCAACCTATCGCCTCACGGCGCGTGCCCCGAAATCTGCCCCCTGTCGTGCCGCGAGCGTCACACTGGCGCGACGCTCGACGCCCACCGCCACGCTGGCGTGACGCTCGGCGGCAGAATCACGTCGGCAGGCGCCGGTTGATCAGCAGCGCGGCCAGCCCCGCGACGGCCAGTACCAGCGCGCCCAGCCGCAGCCAGCCCGTGCTGGCGTCGCCCTTGATCGTCTCGTAGCCGATCTGCTGCTGCAGCGACGCGTAGACGGCTTTCAGCTCGGCCAGGCTGGCGGCGTTGTACCAATTCCCACCGGAGAGCTCGGCGACCTTCTTCATGGTGGAGTCGTCGACGGGAACGGGCTGGCGCTGGTCGTTGATCTCGACGAAGCCGTAGGGCGTGCCGAACGAGATCGTCGAGATCGGCACGCCCTGGTCCTTGGCGGTGCGCGCGGCGGTGAAGGCGCCCTTGGGATTGTCCGGGTTGGTCGGCATCGTCTCCTTGCCGTCGGAGAACAGCACGATGCGCGCCGGCGGCGGGGTGTCGCCGCCACCGATCACCGCGCCGACGGTGGCGATGGCCTGCAACGCGGTGAAGATGCCCTCCCCGGTGGCGGTGCGGTCGGCGAACTGGAGCTTGTCCAGCGCGTTCTTCGTCGCCTCCCGGTTGGTTGTCGGCGACACCAGCACGGTCGCGGTGCCGGCGTACTCGATCAGGCCGAGGTTGATGCCGGGGGTCAGCTCGTCGGCGAACGCCTTCGCGGCCTCCTGCGCGGCTGCCATGCGATTGGGCGGGACGTCGGTGGCGCGCATCGACTGCGACACGTCGATCACCAGCATCACCACCGCGCGGTTGCGCGGGATCCGGACGTCGTTCGTCGGCCCCGCCATCGCGATCGTGAACAGCACCAGCGCCAACACCAGCAGGATCGCCGGCACGTGCCGCCAACGCGAAGGACGTTGGGGTGCAACGCTTTCCAGCAGCTCCATGTTCGCAAATCGCAGCATCCGCCGCTGCCGCGCGAGTTGGAGCACGATGTACAGCGCGGCCAACCCGACGGCGGCGAACAGGAAAAGGAAAAACCAAGCGTGTGCGAAGCCCGACAGCGTCATCGGGCCCAGCAGGGGCAGTGTCACTGCCGGCCCGCCAGTGCCCCGCGACGGCGGGACTCGACGAAGCGGACGATGTCGGCGATCCAGTCCCGGTCGGTGCGCAGCGTCAGCACCGGGGCCCCGCAGCTGCGGATGGTGCGGGACACCTCGGCGCGGTGAGCCGCGGCCGCCTTGGCGAAGTCGTCACGCAGCTGGGCGTCGATGGTGAATTCCCGGGTGACCCCGGTTTCCGCGTCCTGTAACACCACGTCGCCGATGTCGGGCAGCTCGACGTCGCGCGGGTCGAGCACCTCGATCGCCAGCACCTCGTGGCGGGCCGCGATCGCCCGCAGCGGGCGCATCCAGTTGATGGGGCCCAGGAAGTCGCTGATGATGACGGCCATGCCGCGGCGCCGCTCGGGCCGGCGCAACGCGTCGATCGCGGTCGCCAGATCGCCGCGCACGCCGACCGGCGCCCTGGGCGTGGTGGCGATGGTGCGCAGCAGCGTCTGCTCGTGCTGGCGCCCCGATCGGGCCGGGACCCGGGTGATGGTCGCGCCGGTGGCGATGATCGCGCCGAGCCGGTTGCCGCCGCCACTGTTGAGGAACGTGATCGCCGCCGCGGCGGCCACCGCCAGGTCGCGCTTCTCGCACACCGTGGTGCCGAAGTCCAGGCTGGCCGACATGTCGACCACCATCCACGTCTCCAGCTCGCGGTCGGCGATCATCTGCCGGACGTGCGGGTGCATGGTGCGCGCGGTGACGGCCCAGTCCATCCGCCGGACGTCGTCGCCGGGCTGGTACTCGCGCGACTCCCCCGGCTCGGTGCCTGGCCCCGGGATCAGGCCGAGGTGGTCGCCGTGCAGGACCCCGTCGAGCTTGCGCTTGACCGTGAGCTCGAGCTGGCGCAACGCCGCCGACAGTTTCGGGTCGTCAATCTGCCCGCGCTCGAACGATGGCGGATGACGCACCGCCTTGTGGGGTTCGGTCACCGACCGCTGGCCGCCACGGTCTGCATCACCGGGGGAACCGAATGACCTTGCTGCGGAACGGCATTCACCTGCGGCAGGGCCACCGTCTGCAGGATCCGGTTGATGACGATCTCCGGCGAGATCTCGTCGGCGAGCGCGTCATAGGTCAGTATCAACCGGTGCCGCAGCACGTCGGGGATGACCTCCACGACGTCCTGCGGGATCACGTAGTCGCGACCGCGGACCAGCGCCAACGAGCGGGCGCCGGCGATGATGCCCAGCGAGGCGCGCGGTGACGCACCGAACGAGACCCAGGTCTTGACGTCGTTCATGCCGAGCTGCTCGGGGTTGCGGGTGGCGGTGACGACGCGCACCACGTAGTCGACCAGCGCGTGGTGGACGAAGACGTTGGACGCGATGTCCTGCAGCCGCAGCAGGTCGCCGGTGTTCAGGATCTGCTTGGGCACCGGCGGCTTGACGCCCATCCGGTAGATGATCTCCCGCTCCTCCTCCGGCGACGGGTAGCCGACGTTGATCTTGAACAGGAAGCGGTCGCGCTGGGCCTCGGGCAGCGGGTAGACGCCCTCGTGCTCGATCGGGTTCTGGGTGGCCATCACCAGGAACGGGTTGGGCAGCGGGAAGGTCTTGCCGCCGATCGACACGTGGCGTTCCTGCATGACCTCCAGCAGCGCCGACTGCACCTTCGCCGGCGCGCGGTTGATCTCGTCGGCGAGCAGGAAGTTGACCACCACCGGGCCGAGCTCGGTGTCGAACTCCTCCTTGCCCTGCCGGTAGATGCGGGTACCGATGATGTCGGTGGGCACCAGGTCGGGCGTGAACTGGATGCGCGCGAACGTCCCGCCGACCACGCGCGCGAAGGTCTCCACGGCCAGCGTCTTGGCCACGCCGGGCACACCCTCGAGCAACACGTGCCCCTTGGACAACAGGCCGACCAGCATCCGCTCCACAAGCTGGTCCTGCCCGACGATGATCCGCTTGACCTCGAAGATGGCCCGCTCCAGCGTGTGGACCTCGGCGGCCAGCCCATTACCGCCGCCTGGAGGCGCCTCGTGCGCCGGAGGGCCGGACGGACCACCCTGGCCCGGGTAATTGCTGGCGCCCGGGGGCGGCCCACCTGCTGATGTCATCAAGAACCCTCCACGCTCAACTGGACACGACTGCCGGGCAGCGACGTGCCCTCGACCAACTATTCCAGGCCAGCCGGTTTCCGTCGACGCTCGCCCGGCTGATGCCTCGCCGGCCCCGCGATCAGTACTCGATGATCCTAGTCAGGAACGGCGTCATGCCGGGCTTGCGCACCGGGCTCACGGTGACCTTGCCGGCGAGGCTGGACGCCTCGAGCATCTGCCCGTTGCCCAGGTACATGGTGACGTGCTGGCCGCCGTTCGGGCCGTAGAAGATGAGGTCGCCGCGCCTCGCCTGGTCGGGCGGAATGTGGCGACCGGCGTTGTACTGGTCACCGGAGAACCGTGGGATCAGCACGCCGACACCGGCGAAGCCGTAGCGCATCAGCCCCGAACAGTCGAAACCGTTGATGTTGGCCCCGTCGCCGACGCCCTTGCTGGGCCCGTCCAGCGAGCCGCCGCCCCACGAATACGGGACCCCCATCTGCGATCCCATCCGCTTGATCACATATTCGATGGCCTGCCTGCCGTAGACCCGCGGAATCTTGCCGCCGGGGTTGGTGGGGGTCGCCGCCGTCGGCGCCGGGTCACCGCCGAGGTTGATCCCCAGCCCGCCGAGGAATTGCTTGCCCAGGTCCAGCGTGGTCTGGGTCGCTTGGGCGGTGGCCTGCAGCGAGGCGTTGGCGACGGCGAGCGGATCGCCCGGCGCGCCGGCGCTGATGGTGGCCGGCAGGGTGGGATCCCACTGGCCGGGGTCGGCCCTAACCACTGGAGCGGGGCTGGCCACAGACAACATCAGCCCGGCCACCACAGCGGTGATCCAGGCGAAGTTGGTCAGGCGAAACCTATTGCGGCGCATAGCTCCTCGTTCAGTAGTTGATCGTCACCATTCGATGTAGCGGACCACGTACGGCGTCATCCCGCTGGTGCGCACGGGCGCGACGCGAACCTTCAATCCGATGTCGGGAGCCTCGAGCATCTGGCCGTCGCCGAGGTAGATCGTCACGTGCTGGCTGCCGCCGGGTCCGTAGAAGATGACGTCCCCACGGCGCATCTGCGCCGACGGGATCTTGCGGCCCAGGTTGTACTGCGAACCCGAGTAGTGCGGCAGCTTGATGCCCACGCCGGCGAACGAGTACAGGACCAGGCCCGAACAGTCGAAGCCGGTGATCCCGGCGCCGGAGTCGATGCCCTTGCTGGGCCCGGCCGCGTTGCCGCCGCCCCACGAATAGGGCACGCCGATCTGCGACATGCCGCGCCGGATCACGTATTCGGTGGCCTGCCGCCCGTACACCCGGGGGATGCGGCCGGCGGTGCCGCCGGGTGCGGCGTTGGTGATGCCGGTGTCGTCGGGCTTGAGGATGCCCAGCTGCTGCAAGAAGCTTCGGCCCATGCCGGCAGTGACCTGCGTCGACGTGGCCGAGATGCCCAGCACCTGGTTGATGACGGCGATCGGGTCACCGGGAACGTTGGCGCTGGGCACCATGGGCAGCGTCGGGTCCCACAGGCCATCCCACCGCCGGCCCCCGGAATGCGGGGCGCCGGCCGGGGAACCCGGATCCCACCGGTCCCCGGAGACGGCGACGCCGGGCGAGCCGTGCTCGGCCGCCCATTCACGCTGGGCCGCTACGAGTTTCGCCTGGGCCTGGTCCCGCTCGTCGGCCAGGCGGGTGGCCAGTTCACGCTGGTCGTTGAACTTGCGCTTGGAATCGGTGAGCGCGGCCACCGCGGCGTCCTGGCTGGCCTTGGCGTCGGCGGCGGCCTTGTCGGCCTTCTGCTTGGCCAGCCGCGCCGCCGACTCCTTGTTCACCTGCTCGGTCCGGGCCCGCTGCAGCTTGTCCATCACCGCCTGGGAGCTCGCGGTCAGGGTCTCGGCGGCGCTTTGGGTCGCGATCATGTCTTCCGGGCTGGTCGCGGTCAGGTAGCTGCCCGACGGCCCGTTCATGTAGGTGGCCGCCGCGAAGGTGTTGAACCGGTGCTGGGCCGCGGCGATCGCCGCGTTGGCGTCCTTGACGGCCTGCTGGCTGGCCTCGACGTCGTGCTCGGCGGCGGTCGCGTTGTCCCGCGCGGTCTCGACGTCGACCAGTGCCTTGTTGACGCTTTCCTGCTCGGTCTGGATTTCGGCCGTCAGGTCTTCCAGGCGCTGGTTGGCCTTGGCGACGTTCGCGATCAACGCGGCCATGCTGTCCGCGGCGGGGTCGGCGTCGGCCAGGCCCGGGGTGGACATCAGCATGGCCACGCTCAGCACCGACGGAACGACCGGCCGGAGCAACCTGATGGCCGGTCGCGCAGAGGGTCCCCAGCGCGTACGTCTCATTCGACAGGTCTCCTACGGCTCAACGCGGACGGGCGGCGCCAGGCACGGCCTTTCTGAAGACGCCACAAACAACACGAGCACCATTTGCACCGTACGTCACATATGACGCGGTGGAAACGCTAGTCACAAACTGCACTCTTGACGTGCGTTTAATGTGACCGAACGGTGACCTGCGGTGTTTGCCGCGCAGAGTCCGGGCCGACCGCCCCATCAGTTGACCCGCGCCGGATGCGCGTGTCAGACGCCGTTACTAGGCGCCCTCGGGCGGTTCCGCCGTCGTGCCCGGCGCCTCGGCCGGCGTTGCTGCGTGCTTGGCGCGCAACTGCAGGAATCGGGTGCCCACGGCCGCCGCGAACACCGCGATCAGCAGGAAGATGGTCAAGCCCGTCCAGGGGAACTCGGGCGTATTCAACTCGTGCAGGAAATGCTGCGCCGAGACGACCGGGTTGCCCGTCTTGGCGTTGTCCTCGCCGGCCTCGAGCGTCACGCGCGGAAATTGCGTGCTGTAGGTGCCGACGTAGCTCGGGCTCAAGGTCAGCACGGTGGCGTCGTGATAGTCGGCGCCGACGACGGTGGAGATGTCGCGCAGCGGGGTGTCGTTCGGCGGGTTGTGGTCGAGCAGCACGATCTTGAGGTTGATGCCATCGGCGTGCGCCTGGTTGACGATGTCGAGCAGGCCAGGCATCGCGGCCGGCGGGGCGCTGACGCCAGTGGCGGCGACCTGCGCCTTGATCGCGGTCATGTCGACGTCCACCGGAATGTAGAGCGGCAGGATCGGGTGCCCGGTCATGCCGACACTGTAATGGGGCTTTCAACCCGCGCCGCGCGCGACAAGACTGGGACTAGGGGCACCCGCCGTAATACAGGACAAGCGTACTGTTAAAGTGGTACCGCACCGCCGACATGGCCCGTCGGCGGAAGAACTTAATCCTTGGGAGTTGAAGTGACTGATTCTGTGAACTCGTTCGGAGCCCGCGACACCCTCAAGGTCGGCGACAAGAGTTACCAGATCTACCGCCTGGACGCCGTCCCCAATACCGAGAAACTCCCCTACAGCCTCAAGGTGCTGGCCGAGAACCTGCTGCGCAACGAGGACGGCAGCAACATCACCAAGGACCACATCGAGGCCATCGCGAACTGGGATCCCAAGGCGGAGCCCAGCATTGAGATCCAGTACACGCCGGCCCGCGTGGTGATGCAGGACTTCACCGGCGTGCCGTGCATCGTCGACCTGGCCACCATGCGCGAGGCCATCGGCGACCTCGGCGGCAGCCCGGCCAAGGTCAACCCCCTGGCCCCCGCCGACCTGGTGATCGACCACTCGGTGATCGCCGACCTGTTCGGCACCGCCGACGCGTTCGAGCGCAACGTCGAGATCGAGTATCAGCGCAACGGCGAGCGCTACCAGTTCTTGCGTTGGGGGCAAGGCGCTTTCGACGACTTCAAGGTGGTGCCGCCGGGCACCGGCATCGTGCACCAGGTCAACATCGAGTACCTGGCGAGCGTCGTGATGGACCGCGACGGGGTGGCGTATCCCGACACCTGCGTGGGCACCGACTCGCACACCACGATGGTCAACGGCCTTGGCGTGCTCGGCTGGGGCGTGGGCGGCATCGAGGCCGAGGCCGCGATGCTTGGCCAGCCGGTGTCGATGCTCATCCCCCGGGTCGTCGGCTTCAAGCTGACCGGTGAGATCCAGGCCGGCGTCACGGCCACCGACGTCGTGCTGACGGTGACCGAGATGCTGCGCAAGCACGGCGTGGTCGGCAAGTTCGTCGAGTTCTACGGCGAGGGCGTGGCCGAGGTGCCGCTGGCCAACCGCGCCACCCTGGGCAACATGAGCCCCGAATTCGGTTCCACCGCAGCCATTTTCCCGATCGACGAGGAGACCATCTCCTACCTGCGCTTCACCGGGCGCACCGACGAGCAGCTGGCACTGGTCGAGGCGTACGCCAAGGAGCAGGGCATGTGGCACGACCCCAAGCACGAGCCGGCCTTCTCCGAATACCTCGAACTCAACCTGTCCGACGTGGTGCCGTCGATCGCCGGCCCCAAGCGCCCGCAGGACCGGATCGCGTTGTCGGAGGCGAAAGCGACGTTCCGCGAGCAGATTACGAGCTACGTCGGCGACGACCCCGACAAGAAGGACTACTCGAAGCTGGACGAGGCGGTCGACGAGTCCTTCCCCGCGAGCGACCCGGGTGCGCTGGAGAACGGGCACGCCGACGACGCCCCGAAGGTGGAGTCGGCCGCGAAGCACGCGAAGGGCCGGGTGAGCAACCCTGTGACGGTGCGCTCTGACGAGCGCGGCGAGTTCGTGCTCGACCACGGTGCCGTGGTGATCGCCGCGATCACGTCGTGCACCAACACCTCCAACCCGGAGGTGATGCTGGGCGCGGCGCTGCTGGCGCGCAATGCCGTCGAGACGGGGCTTGCGTCCAAGCCGTGGGTGAAGACCACCATGGCGCCCGGCTCCCAGGTGGTCCACGACTACTACGACAAGGCCGGCCTGTGGCCGTACCTGGAGAAGCTCGGCTTCTATCTCGTCGGCTACGGCTGCACGACGTGCATCGGCAACTCCGGCCCGCTACCCGACGAGATCTCAAAGGCCATCAACGACAACGACCTTTCGGTGGCGGCGGTGCTGAGCGGCAACCGGAACTTCGAGGGCCGGATCAACCCCGACGTGAAGATGAACTACCTGGCGTCGCCGCCGCTGGTGGTCGCGTACGCGCTGGCCGGGACCATGGACTTCGACTTCGATCAGCAGCCGCTCGGTACTGATAAGGAAGGCAAAGAGGTCTACTTAAAGGACATTTGGCCGTCGCAGAAGGACGTCTCCGACACCATCGCCTCGGCGATCAGCCAGGAGATGTTCACCAAGAACTACGCCGACGTGTTCAAGGGTGACGAGCGCTGGCGCAACCTGCCGACCCCCAGCGGCAACACCTTTGAGTGGGACCCGGATTCGACGTACGTGCGCAAGCCCCCGTACTTCGAGGGCATGTCGGCCGACCCGGAGCCGGTCAAGGACATCTCCGGGGCCCGGGTGCTGGCGCTGCTGGGCGATTCGGTGACCACCGACCACATCTCCCCCGCCGGCAGCATCAAGCCGGGCACGCCCGCCGCGCAGTACCTCGACGAGCACGGCGTGGACCGCAAGGACTACAACTCCTTCGGCTCGCGGCGCGGCAACCACGAGGTGATGATTCGCGGCACCTTCGCCAACATCCGGCTGCGCAACCAGTTGCTCGACGATGTCGCCGGCGGCTACACGCGCGACTTCACCCAGGACGGCGGCCCGCAGGCGTTCATCTACGACGCGGCGCAAAACTATGCGGCACAGAACATTCCGCTGGTCGTGCTGGGCGGCAAGGAATACGGGTCGGGCTCGTCACGCGACTGGGCGGCCAAGGGCACGCTGCTGCTGGGGGTGCGGGCGGTGATCGCCGAGTCGTTCGAGCGCATCCACCGGTCCAACCTGATCGGCATGGGCGTCATCCCGCTGCAGTTCCCGGAGGGCAAGGCCGCCGGCGACTTGGGGCTGGACGGGACCGAGGTCTTCGACATCACCGGCATCGAGGCGCTCAACGACGGCAAGACCCCGAAGACGGTGAAGGTCAAGGCCACCAAGGACGGTAGTGACCCGATCGAGTTCGACGCGGTGGTGCGAATCGACACCCCCGGCGAGGCCGACTACTACCGCAACGGCGGCATCCTGCAGTATGTGCTGCGCAACATGCTGAAGTCATAGCCGTCGCCGCCTGTGCCAAAAGTCAGCGAGGACCATCTGGCGGCTCGCCGCCGCCAGATCCTCGACGGTGCCCGCCATTGCTTCGCCGAATACGGCTACGACAAGGCCACGGTGCGCCGGCTGGAGAAGGCGATCGGGATGTCGCGCGGCGCGATCTTCCACCACTTCCGCGACAAGGACGCGTTGTTCTTCGCGCTGGCGCACGAGGACGCCGAGCGGATGGCCGACGTGGCGTCCCGGGAGGGGCTGATCCAGGTGATGCGCGACATGCTCGCCGCGCCCGACCAATTCGACTGGCTAGCGACCCGGCTGGAGATCGCGCGCAAGCTGCGCAACGATCCGGTTTTCAGCCAGGGCTGGGCGGATCGCTCCGCGGAACTGGCGGCGGCGACCACCGATCGGCTGCGTCGGCAAAAGGAGGCGCACCGGGTGCGCGACGACGTTCCCGGCGACGTCCTGCAGTGTTACCTAGAACTGGTGCTCGACGGCTTGGTGGCCCGGCTGGCATCCGGTGAGGATCCGCGCCGGCTGTCCGCGGTCCTCGATCTGGTGGAAAAGTCGGTGCGGCGCAAGGAGTCTGGGGCGCAAGCGTAACGCCACTGCGAATGAGGGGACGTACTTTCGCAGTGACGCTACGCCCGCGCGGACTGGCGCCGGGCCGAAGTGTGGTTGGGGCCGCCGCGGCCGCGCAGCGTGGTGCCGGACTCGAGCAGCATGCTGTGAACCGATCCGTACGACCTGCCGGTGGTGGCCGCCAGGTTGCGGATGCTGGCGCCGCCCTCGTAGGCGTTGCGCAGTTCGTGCAACATCTGCTCGCGCGTCTTCTTCGGCTTGCGCACTGCGCTCTTCAACGTCCCCTCCATGCTGTGGGCTCGATCCCCAAGCACATAGAGTAAGAAGCCGTCGCCGGCCGCGGGCCGATTTGGCGAAATCAGGCCAGTTCGATGAGATCCCGGTAGTCGTCGGACCAGTAGTCCTCGGTGCCGTCGGGCAAGAGCACGACGCGTTGCGGGTCGAGGGCCTCGGCCGCGCCCGGGTCGTGGGTCACCAGTACCACCGCGCCGAGGTAGCTGCGCAGCGCGTCGAGCACCTGTTCGCGCGACGCCGGATCGAGGTTGTTGGTGGGTTCGTCGAGCAGCAGCACGTTGGCCGTGGAGGCCACCAGGCCGGCCAGCGCGAGCCGGGTCTTCTCGCCGCCGGAGAGCGTCCCCGCCGGTTGGTCGAGCTGCGGACCGCTGAACATGAACGCGCCGAGCAGGCCCCGCAGCTCCTGCTCACCAGACTCGGGCGCGGCGTGCCGGATGTTCTCCCAGACCGTCGCGTCGTTGTCGAGCGTGTCGTGCTCCTGCGCGAAATATCCGATCCGCAAACCGTGTCCGGGCTCGAGCGCCCCGCTGTCGGGGGTCTCGACGCCGGCCAGCAGGCGCAGCAGCGTGGTCTTGCCCGCCCCGTTGAGGCCCAGCACGACCACACGCGAGCCGCGGTCGATGGCCAGGTCGACACCGCTGAACACCTCGAGCGACCCGTACGACTTGGAAAGCCCCTTGGCGACCAGTGGCGTGCGTCCGCACGGGGCCGGGGTGGGGAACTTGATGCGGGCCACCTTGTCGGCGACCCGTTCCTCGTCGAGCGCCGCCATCATCCGGTCGGCGCGGCGCAGCATGTTCTGCGCCGCAACGGCTTTGGTGGCCTTGGCGCCCAGCTTGGCGGCCTGGGTGCGCAGCGCGGCCGCCTTGCGCTCGGCGTTGGCTCGTTCGCGGCGGCGGCGCTGCTCGTCCGTCGCCCGGGCGTCGAGGTACTTCTGCCAGCCCATGTTGTAGACGTCGACCTCGCCGCGCACCGCGTCCAAGAACCACACCCGGTTGACGACGTCGGCGAGCAGCTCGACGTTGTGGCTAATGAGCACGAGCCCGCCGGTGTGCGCCCGCAGGAAATCGCGCAGCCAGCCAAGCGAATCCGCGTCGAGGTGGTTGGTCGGCTCGTCCAGCAGCAGGGTGGTGGACGACCCGGCGCCGCTATCGGATGCGGCGAACAGGATGCGCGCCAGCTCCACGCGGCGGCGCTGCCCGCCGGACAGCGTGCGCAACTTCTGCGTCAGCACCCGTTCCGGCAGGCCGAGACTCGCGCAGATGCGGCCGGCTTCGCTCTCGGCGCCGTAGCCGCCCAACGCCACGAAGCGCTCCTCCAGCTGCCCGTAGCGACGGATCGCGCGGTCCCGCGCGTCGTCGTCGGCGACCTCGGCCATCAGCGCCTGCTGCTTCTCCAAGTCGGTGAGCAGCACGTCCAATCCGCGCGCCGACAGCACCCGGTCGCGGGCCAGGACGTCGAGATCACCCTCTTTGGGATCCTGTGGGAGATAACCGATTTCGCCGATCTGGGCCACCGATCCGGCGTAGGGCTGGCTCTCGCCCGCCAGGATGCGCAGAGTCGTCGTCTTGCCCGCCCCGTTGCGACCCACCAGCCCGATGCGGTCGCCGGGCTGCACGCGCAGGTCCGGGCCGTCGGGTGAGAGCAAGATGCGCGCTCCAGCGCGGACCTCGAGGTCCGTGGCCGTGATCACATCCGCTCCCTCGTGTGCTGGCTATTTGTCGTCGGTGAAAACCGGCGGCCGCTTCTCCGCGCGCGCGGCAACCGCTTCCTCGAAGTTGGCGGTGAGCAGGCGGACGAAGAGCTGTCCTAGGCCTTCGGCTTGCATGTGCCCCTCCAGGCTACCGGCGTCGAGTCCACTCCACAGCGTGCGCTTGGTCAACTCGATTCCCGGGCGCGAGAACGCTGCGATCCGCGCGGCGATCGCGTAGCAGGTGTCCAGCAGCTGGGCGTCGGGCACCTGGCAGGACACCAGCCCGATGCGCTCGGCCTCCTCGGCGCTGATGTCGCGGCCGGTCAGCATGATCTCGAACGCGCGCGACGACCCGATGGCCCTGGGCAGCAGGTAGGACAGCCCCAGTTCGCTGGCGGTCAGGCCGTTGTTGATGCCCGCAGCCCGGAAGTAGGCGCTGGTCGAGGCGACCCGGATGTCGGCGGCCAGGGCCAGGCACAGGCCGCCGCCGATGGCGGGGCCGTTGACCGCGGCGATCACCGGTTGGTGCAACCGCCGCAGCCCCAGGATCACGTCGTCGAGCAGCTCCATCGACCGCAGCGCGTACGTCGGGCGGGTCAGCCCGGCGACGTGCGGCACGGTGCCCGCGGACTTGTGATCGGCGCCCGCGGAGAACCCTCGGCCCGCTCCGGTCAGCACCACGACGCGCACGGAATTGTCGTAGGTGACCTTCTCGAGGGCCTCTTTCAGCGGCACCATGACGTCGAAGGCCATGGAGTTCATCCGTTCGGGCCGATTGAGGGTTATCAGCGCGACTCCGGGCCGCGGTTGCTCTACCAGTACCAGGCTCACCCGTGAAAGGTAACGCGTGCTGGGTCAGACGTGGCCCAGGCCGGTCGTCATCAGGAAAACGCCCAGGACCGCCACCACGATCCCGAGGACCGCCCGCCTACGGGCCTGCACCCAGTCGTGCACGCGCGACATCGTCGCACCGGTCCGGGCCGGCGCCGCCAAATGGCAGACCAGCGGGATTTCAGCAAACGCCAGGCCCACCAGCGTGTACGCCGCGGCGGCGCTAATTTGGGTGCCCAGGGCGGCCCCGGAGGCCAGGATGACGGTGAGCGCGGCCAGGTAGCGGAAGTCGGTCGTCAACCCCACCCCGACGAGGAAGGTGATCCAGGGCGGGCCGGCCTGCAGCGCCTGCAGGGCGCGCGCCGAGATCCGCGAGAACGCCGTGGGTTCGGCCTGGTGAAGCGGGGCGCCGGCGGGCACCGCCACCGGGCGGCGCACCGAACCACCGATCGCGATCGACGCGGCGATCACCAGCGCGAGCACGCCCATCGCGACCTGAATCCGCCCCGCTGTGGAACTCGACGTGGCGACCTCCACCCGATCCATCACCCCGAGCACGACGTCGTGCAACCCGACGAGCGCGCCCAGGGCCAGGGCCACGCCGACCGCCAGCCCGCCCAGCCAGAGTGCAACAAGATGGAGCACGGGCCGTCGCCGCGAACATAGCAAGAGGGCGACGCCGAGTCGTCCCGGGTCTACCCCCGCGACCAGTGCCAATGCCAGCACCGTGCCCCACATGGGCGCGACTCTACCGGGAACGGGCAGGGTCGCGTTCGTACTTCGGCGCGATTGCGCCGCGGGCCCGCGGGTCGGGTTTCGGTACGCGACCGTACGTTAAATGTCGTCGAAACGCCCCACGGCGCTTGGTTTGGTCTGCTATCTTTAGCCACCATTGGGCGCGTGTCAGCTACGGCCCGTTGAGATGTCTTGCGCGGGCGACAAAAGCGGGGCACTGGCGCTCAAATGTGCTGTCCCGCAACCGGATCCGGCCAGTGGAGGTAGGAACGCCGTTCGGCAAAGCAATGGTAGAGCTATGAATCCGCTGTGTCCAGGCGATGAAGCAGACTAGGGAGGGAATGTGTTCATCCCAGGCGAAGAGGCGTTCGGGGCAATCCATGACTGGTTGCCAGACCCGGGGGCGGTCGTGTGCTGGCATCCTTCGCCGGCCTCGCTCAACAAGGTCCGGCAAGCCCCGATCAGCGCCGTCCCGGCCAGCCACCAACAAGCCCGCCACCTGCGCAATTTCGTTGACCATGCCGCCCGCGGGGTCGACATGTCGAGGCTGTGCATCGGCAGCTGGGACATGGCCGGCCGCTGCGACATCCGGGTCCTGACCTACGTCATCAACACGCATCTTCGCCGGCATGACACGTATCACAGCTGGTTCGAGTTTGCCGACGGTGACCGGATTTTGCGCCACACGGTTCGCAATCCGGCCGATATCCAATGCGTTCCGGTCAAGCACGACGACATGACGCCGGAGGAATTTCGCGAGCACATCGTGGCCACCCCGAGCCCGCTGGAATGGGATTGCTTCCGCTTTGCGGTAATCCAGCGCGCGGATCACTTCACTTTCTGCTTCAGCATCGACCATCTCTACATCGACGCGCAGTTTCTCGGCGCGATCCGCATGGAGCTGTATCTGATGTATACCTCGCTGCTGGCCGGCGGCGCGCCGCCGGCGCTTCCGGCCGCGGGCAGCTACGAGAAATACTGTGTCCAGCAACACGAATACACCTCGGCCCTGACGCTGGATTCCCCGCAGGTGCAGGCCTGGGTGGACTTCTTCGAACAGAATGACGGCACCCTGCCGGAATGCCCGGTGTCGCTGGGTGACGGGTCGGGGGCCTGCGACCTGATGTTCGTCCGGCTGATGGACGAACAGCAGACGGCCGATTTCGAAGACGCGTGCATAGCAGCGGGCGGCCGTTTCAGCGGCGGCGTGTTCGCCTCCGCGGCCCTCGCGCAATACGAATTGACCGGCGCTGAAACGTATTACGGTCTTGTCGCGTGCGATACCCGGAGCTCTCGGGACGAGTTCCTGACGATCGGTTGGTTCACCGGCTTCGTCCCGATCACCATCCCCGTCGGCTCGTCATCGTTCGGTGCCGCCGTGCGCGCCGCGCAGCAGTCGTTCGATTCGGGCAAGGCCCTGGCGAACGTGCCGTTCTCTCGCGTGCTGGAACTTGCGCCGTGGCTGCGGATGCCGCAGGGGCGCGTTCCGTTGCTGTTCCACCTCGATGCCAGCAGCCCTCCCCTGTCCACCATCGTGAAGTCGGAATGGGGCGGTTCGAACATCAAGATCCATCACGACGGCGGGGTCCCGGCTCGATTCGACTTGCGCGTCAATCGGTATGAAAAGGAAACGCATGCCATGGTGTTTTTCCCCGACAACCCGGTCGCCCGCGAGTCGGTTACGCGTTACCTCGAGACGCTGAAGTCGATTTACCTCCGCGTCGCCGAAGGCCGCGGCGGGGCGCCGCTGTGGGACGTCGCCGCGCTGCAGCGGCAACTGGTTTAGGCCTGCTCGGACTGGGCGGCCTCGGCCGCCTCGATGTCGAAGGCCTTGATTTGCTGGACCAGGTCCTCGAGGGCCGATGCCGGTAGTGCGCCGGCCTGGTTGAACAGCAGCTTGCCCTTCTTGAAGGCCATCAGCGTCGGGATGGACCGGATCTGGGCGGCCGCCGCGAGCTGTTGCTCGGCCTCGGTGTCCACCTTGGCGTAGACGATGTCGGGATGCTTCTCCGAGGACGCCTGGAACGTCGGGGCGAACTGGCGGCATGGGCCGCACCAGGAGGCCCAGAAGTCGACCAGCACGATGTCGTTGCCCTCGATGGTCTCGTTGAACTGCTCAGCAGTGAGATCGCGTGTAGTCACAGTGCGCTTAACGTTGGTAACTGACGTGATGTTCCCGCGTTTGCTCTCACCTGGGCAGCAATCCAAGCCGCGGGCCCGAAATGCGACGCGAGTCGTCTGCCTGAGCCATCAAATCCACCCGACGACAGCAAATAACTTCGTACTCCACAGCTGCTGAATACGCGATAGGATTCTGCAGTCGCTGACGCATCACCGGGAGGTGCGGGATGTCATTTCTGGTCGCGGATACGGAGTTGGTGTCAGGGGCAGCCGGGAATCTCGCCCGGATTGGTTCGGCAATTAACGAGGTCAATTCCGCAGTGGCGGCCCAGACGACCTCGGTGCCCGCCGCCGCGGCCGATGAGGTGTCCGCCGCGATCGCCGCGGTGTTCGACGCGCACGGCCAGAGCTATCAGGCGCTCAGCGCCGAGATCGCGGCGTTTCACGACCAATTCGTGCAAAACCTGCTCGGCGGCGCGGCAGCGTACGCCGCCACCGAAGCCGCCGGCACCAACCCCCTCAAGCCGCTGTTCGACCTCATCAACGAGCCGACCCGGCTGCTACTCGGCCGCCCCCTGATCGGCAACGGGAACAACGGCGCGACGCCCGGCGCGAACGGCGAGGCCGGCGGAATCCTGTTCGGCAACGGCGGGCGTGGCGCGGATGGCAACGTCGGCCAGGGCGGTGGCCGGGGTGGAGATGCGGGCCTGTTCGGTTTCGGCGGAGCCGGCGGTGTGGGCGGGCTGGGAGCGAACGGCGGCGCCGGCGGCACCGGCGGGCTGTTTTTCGGCGGCGGTGGCGCCGGGGGCAACAGCGGGGGCGGCGGTGGCTCAGGCGGCCTCGGAGGTTCCGCTTTGTTATTCGGAGCAGGCGGCACAGGCGGCACCAGCCCCAACGGCATGGGGGCCGGCGGGGCTGGCGGCAACGGCGGACTTCTGTACGGAAACGGCGGCGATGGGGGCGGCAGCTCCCTCGGCGGCGCCGGCAACGGCGGCAGGGCCTTCCTATTCGGGAACGGCGGCACCGGAGGGGTCGAATTCAATGCCGGCCAGGCGGGTGCCGGCGGCCCTGGTGGGGTTTTCGTCGGCAACGGCGGTGCAGGCGGAGCCGCCCCGATGGGCGGCATCGGCGGACCCGGTGGCCAGGCCGGGCTGATCGGCAACGGCGGGGCCGGCGGCAATGCCATTCTCAATGGCGGCAACGGCGGCAACGCCATTTTGATCGGCAACGGTGGCAACGGCGGCACTCCGAATGGCACCGGCGGCCAGCGCGGGCTCCTGTTCGGCATGAACGGCGCGCCCGGTTAGCGGCCTACTTACGGTTGCGTACGTTTTCCCGCGTCCGACAGACTTGGCGCTGACCTATCGGGCGGGAGGGAATCGCGTTGGGACACTACATCGCTAACGTCCGCGATCTCGAGTTCAACTTATTCGAGGTTCTCGAACTGGGCACTGTGCTCGGCACCGGGAGCTACAGCGACCTCGACGAAGACACCGTCCGAACGATCCTGGCCGAGGCCGCTCGCCTGGCGGAGGGTCCGGTTGCGGAGTCGTTCGCGGCCGCCGACCGCAACCCGCCGGTGTTCGACCCGGCCACACACTCGATCAGCGTGCCGGACGAGCTGGCCAAGACGGTCCAGGCGATCAAGGACGCCGAATGGTGGCGGCTGAACCTGGACGAGGAGATCGGCGGCATGTCGGCGCCGGCGCCGCTGGTGTGGGCGGTCAACGAGATGATTATCTGCGCTAACCCCTCGGCGAACTTCTTCTGCCTGGGCTACTTCATGGCCCAGGCGCTTTTCGTCGAGGGCAACGAAGAGCAAAAGCGTTGGGCGGCAATGGGTGTGGAGCGCGGTTGGCAGGCCACCATGGTGCTCACCGAGCCCGACGCCGGATCCGACGTCGGGGCGGGCCGCGCCAAGGCCATCCAACAACCCGACGGCACCTGGCACATCGAGGGCGTCAAGCGGTTCATTTCCGGCGGCGACGTGGGCGAGACGGCCGAGAACATCTTCCACCTCGTGCTGGCCCGGCCGGAGGGCGCCGGCCCGGGCACCAAGGGATTGAGCCTGTTCTATGTGCCGAAGTATCTGTTCGACCCCGAAACGTTCGAACTCGGTTCCCGCAACGGCGTTTTCGTCACCGGGCTGGAACACAAGATGGGCATCAAGTCCTCGCCGACGTGCGAGTTGACCTTCGGCGACGGCGACGTGCCCGCCGTCGGCTACCTGGTCGGCGACGTGCACAATGGGATCGCACAGATGTTCACCGTGATCGAGCAGGCCCGCATGACGATCGGGGTGAAGGCCGCGGGCACCCTGTCCACGGGCTACCTGAACGCGCTGGCGTTTGCCAAGGAGCGCGTGCAAGGAGCCGACCTCACCCAGATGACCGACAAGACCGCGCCGCGTGTCACGATCATCCACCACCCCGACGTGCGTCGCAGCCTGATGACCCAGAAGGCGTACGCCGAGGGGCTGCGGGCGCTTTACCTGTATGCCGCCGCGCATCAGGATCCCGATGTGGCGCAACGGGTTTCGGGTGCCGACGCCGACATGGCGCACCGCATCGACGACCTGCTGCTGCCGATCGTCAAGGGGGTGAGCTCGGAGCGGGCCTATGAGGTTCTGACCGAATCACTGCAGACGCTGGGGGGCTCGGGCTTCCTGGTCGACTACCCGCTCGAGCAGTACATCCGCGACTCCAAGATCGATTCGCTCTACGAGGGCACCACCGCGATCCAGGCGCTCGACTTCTTCTTCCGCAAGATCGTTCGCGACCACGGCGCGGCCTTGCAGTTCGTGGTGGCGCAGATCAGCAACACCATCGACGTCTGCGACGGCGACCTGAAACCGATGGCCGAGTTGCTGCAGACCGCGCTGGACGAGGTCACCGCGATGACGGGCGCGCTGACCGGCTACCTGATGTCGGCCACGCAGCACCCGACCGAGATTTACAAGGTGGGGCTGGGATCGGTGCGTTACCTGCTCGCGGTCGGCGACCTGCTCATCGGCTGGCGGTTGCTGGTGCAGGCCGGCATCGCTCACGCCGCGCTGGCCGACGCGCCCTCCGCGAGCGACAAGAGCTTCTATCAGGGCAAGATCGCGACGGCGAAGTTCTTCGCCAAGAACATGCTGCCCAGGCTGACCGCGCAGCGCAGGGTCCTCGAATCGATCGACGACGACATCATGCGGGTCTCCGAAGACGCGTTCTGACGCTTCACAGTTCCGGCACAGCTCGAGCGGGTACACCTTTTCGTGGTCCAACTCACGAATGGGGGAAAACGTTGATATCAGCAAGCTGTCCCGCTCCTCGACTCACCCGCTTCGCCATCCTCGCCGTCACGGGGGCCGCCGCGCTGTCCGTCGCCGCCTGCGGTTCGTCGAACCAATCGGCTCCGACGTCGACATCCACCTCCACGTCGACGGTGACCTCGACCGCCACCTCGCAGGCACCGCCCCAGGGCGAGGCCAAGGTGAGCGGGCTGATCGCGTCGGTCGCGGGCAACTCGATCCAGGTCACGAAAGAAGACAACAGCAACGCCGCCATCAACTTCACGTCCACGACCAAGATCACCGAGGTCGCTCCGGCCACGCTGAGCGACGTCACCCAGGGCAGCTGCGTCACTGTGCGGCCCACCAAGGAGATCCAGAGCGGGCAGCCGGCCACCGCGGCGTCGGTCCGCGTCAGCCCCTCCGTCAACGGCACCTGCCCGCCGGCCAAAGGGTCCGGTCAGGGTTCGACCACCACGCCGCCCTCCGGCTCACCGTCGCCGGCGCCCGCCAAGCCAAAGCCGTTGCTGGGCTCGGTCGCGTCGGTGACCGGTAACACCATCACCGTCGCGGGCACCGACGCCAGCGGTAACAGCACGCAGACGCCCGTGACCGTCGACGATCAGACCAAGTACTCCAAGCTGGCGACCGCCACACCCGACGCGATCGCGCAGGGCAAGTGCATCAACGCGCGCGGCAGCCTGGACAACGGCGGCACGCTCCAGGCGACCAGCATCAACGTGCGGGCGGCCGTTGACGGGAAGTGCCCGGGCAAGCCGCGCGGGTGATCCCGGTTACGGGAGAGTGAATATTCGGGTGCGAGCGGGTACCCCGCTCCCACCCGCCTCACGATCGGAGCCGCGTCGATGTCTGCCAGCACGGTTAAGCCTCGGCTGGCCCAGATCGCGCTCGTCGCGGTCGTGGCTTTCATCGCGTTGAGTGTCGCCATGTGCCACTCGGGTGGCACTGCAAGCAACACCGGCACCACCGGGAAACCGACCGTGACGGCGACCCCGCGCAGCCCGGCCGCCGCCCCGGTGCCGCCGCCGGCCCCCGCTCCGCCGCCTCCCGCCAAGGACTACGTCGAGGGCCTAGTCCAGTCGGTGTCCGGCGGCACGATCCAGCTCAGGACGCGGACCGGGTCTGCCACCGTGGACTTCACGCCGCAGACCCGGGTCGTCGAGACCTCGCCGGCCCAGCTCGCCGACGTCACCCCCGGCAGCTGCGTCAACGTGCGCGCCACCCCGCAGAGCGCGCCCACCCCCGGCGCGGTCACCGCCCAATCGGTGACGGTCACCCCGGCCGTCGACGGCAAGTGCCCGCCGCCCGCCGGGTTTTATGGCACGGTCAGCTCGGTTTCCGGCAACACGATCGCGGTCAGCGGTATCGGCCCCCAACCGACGCCCACGAACGTGACCGTCGCGGACACGACGTCCTATCAGAAGCAGACGGCTTCGGACGCCCAGGCGATCACGAACGGAAAGTGCATGGGGGCGCAGGGAACTCAGGACGCCGGCGTACTGCACGCGATGACCATCAGCCTCGAGACATGCCCGCCGATGGGGCATCCGCACCACCACCTGCACCTGCCCCACCTCCCCTTCCACCTTTAGCCGACGAGCGTCTCGTCGAGCCAGTCGAACAACCGCTGATGGAACAGGGTCATCGCGCCCTCGTGGCAGTGTTCTTCGGCGCCCTCGGCGGCGGTGAACTTCAGCAGCGTCTTCGGGCAGCGCAGCGCGTCGTAGAGCTTCTGCGGCTGCCCCTGGAAGAACTGGTCTTGCTCGGCCTCGCAGACCAGAGTGGGGCAGGTGATCTGGTCAACGACCGTCGTGAGGTCGTACTTGGCAAACGCGTCGGCCAACTCCCGGATGTCCGCCACGCCGAGCGTCCACAGGCCGTTGAGCAGCGCCCAGCGTAGGGACGTCGGCACCTGGTCGGGGTGGGCGATCGCCGCGTCGATCACCGCGGCGGGCGGCAGCGCCGAGGCGAAGTCGAAGACCCCGTCGTAGGCGACGCACGCGGCGATCCTCTTGTCGAACGCCGCCGCCCGCGGGGCGAGGTAGCCGCCCATGCTCATCCCAAGCAGCGCGATCCGGTCGACGTCGACCCCGGGCAGCGTGACGGCGAAGTCGAGCGCCGGGGTGACCACGGCCTCCCAGTCGTGCCGGAACGGCAATTGGTGGACCCGCAGCGCCGCCCCCTGGCCGGGGCCCTCGAAGATCAGGCAGTTCCAGCCGTGCCTGCGGGCCGCCTCCCCCGCGGCGAAGAACATCTCTTCGACCGTCGAGTCGAAGCCGCCGTGCGCGACCAGCGTCGGCCCGGGCTCGTCGCCGCTGACATTGAGGTAGTAGCCGCTCAGCTCGATGCCCTCGTAGGGGATGCCGACGCGCCGCCAATGCTCGCGGACCTCGGGTGCGGCCCGGAACGCCTCGATCGCGCGCGCCGAGGTGTCCGCCACCCGCGGGTCGTTGACCGGGTCGTCGCGCAGGTAGAACTCAGCAGTCCGGTAGTAGTTCGCGGCCCGCAGGTAGGCGCTGCCGGCGCTGGCGGAGTGACCCTTGGCGGCACAATCGTCGGCGATGCCGGCGATCCGGTCCGCCAGCGCCCTCCATTCCCGGTGCCAGGACTCCCGGTCGCCGGGCGTGATCCGCGCCGCGGTGGCCATCACCTCACCGATGTCCGCCCCGCCGTAGACGGTGTATCCGACGGCCCGCAACGTCTCGAACGAGAACGACTCGTCGGTGTCGAACATGAATCGCATGGCCAATCCCCTTATCGCAAGTTGACTTGCAATAGCTTCGCACCGCCGGGCGCATAACGCAAGAGAAGTTGCGATAGACTCGCGGGCATGGCATCGGCTGTGTCGCACCGGCGCGGGGAACACGTGCGGCAACTCGTGCTGGACGCCGCGTTCGACGAACTCGTCGAGAACGGCGTCGAGGCCGCGACGGTGGCGGGCGTGGCGCGCCGCTGCGGCGTCCACGAGACCACGATCTACCGCCGCTGGACCACCCGGGAAAACCTCTTGGTCGACGCCATGCTGAGGCGCGGCGCCCATTCGATCCCCGACCCCGACACCGGATCCACCCGCGACGATCTGCTGGCCGTCGCCCGCTCCCTCGCGGCGTACCTCAACTCCGCGGCCGGGAAGGCGGCGCTCTACGCGGGAACCCTGCGCGCCGATGCCGAATACGACAGGGCGCGCCTCGCCTTCTGGGAGGGCCGTATCGAGGCGCTCACGCCCGTCGTGCGGCGCGGCGTCGCGCGCGGGGATCTGCGTGCCGAAGCCGACCCGCGGCTAGTGCTGGGGATGTTGCTGACGCCGCTGCAGGGCCGGGTCCTCTTCTCCGACGAGCCGATCCCCGACGACATGCCCGAATGCCTCGTCGACATCTTGCTCGGCGGGGCGGCGACTAGACGGTGAAGCCGAGGGCGCGCAGCTGCTCGCGACCGTCCTCGGTGATCTTGTCGGGTCCCCACGGCGGGTTCCACACCCAGTTGATCCGCAGGTCGTCGACCAGACCGCTGCCGACCAGCGCGCTGCGCGACTGGTCCTCGATGACGTCGGTCAGCGGACAGGCCGCCGACGTCAACGTCATGTCGATCAGGGCGACGGTTCCCTCGTCGCCCTCTTCCACGTTGAGGCCGTAAACCAGGCCGAGATCGACGACGTTGATGCCCAATTCGGGATCGACGACGTCGCGCATCGCCTCCTCGACGTCGGCGAGGAACTCGTCGTTCGGTGCGGTGGTTTCGCTCATTTTTGGTCCTCCTCGAAGCCTGCGCTGGCCTGAGCCAGGGCGTCCTTGAAAGCCATCCAGCCGAGCAGCGCGCACTTCACCCGCGCCGGGTATTTGGCGACGCCGGCGAACGCGACCCCGTCGCCCAACACGTCCTCGTCACCGTCGATCGTGCCTCGCGAGGACACCATCTCGCTGAACGCGGTGGTGGTCTTGAGCGCCTCCCCGACGCTGCGGCCGATCACCTGCTGTGTCAACACCGACGTCGACGCCTGGCTGATCGAACAGCCCTGCCCGTCGTACGAGACGTCGGTGATGGTTTCGCCGTCGTCGGACAGCGCGACCCGCAGGGTGACCTCGTCACCGCAGACCGGGTTGACGTGGTACACCTGCGCGCCGAACGGCTCCCGCAGCCCCCGGTGCTGCGGGTGCTTGTAGTGATCGAGGATCACGTCCTGATAGATCTGTTCGAGGCGCAACGTCAGTCTCTCCCAAAGAAATCCAGCGCGCGTCGCACGCCGGCCACCAGGCGATCCACCTCGTCGCGGGTGTTGTAGACCGCGAACGACGCCCGCGCGGTGGCCGCCACGCCGAACCGGCGGTGCAGCGGCAACGCGCAGTGGTGGCCCACCCGCACCGCGACGCCGTCGTCGTCGAGCACCTGGCCGACGTCGTGGGCGTGCACGCCGTCGACGACGAACGCCACCGGCGAGCCCCGGTTCTCCGCCGACGTCGGTCCGACGATGCGCAGGCCGTCGATGCCGGACAGGCCCTCGAGGGCCGCGGCCACCAGCTCGCGTTCGTGGGCTTCCACGGCGTCCATGCCGATGTCGCCGAGATAGCGTGCGGCGGCGGCCAATCCGACCACCTGAGAGGTCATCGGGGTGCCGGCCTCGAAGCGCTGCGGCGGCGCCGCGTAGGTGCTGGCCGCCATGGCGACCGTCTCGATCATCGACCCGCCGGTGAGGAACGGCGGCGCGGCCGCCAACAACTCGCCGCGCCCGTACAGCACCCCGATCCCGGTGGGGCCCAACATCTTGTGGCCGGAGAAACCCGCGAAGTCGACGTCGAGCGCATGAAAATCGACCGGCCGGTGCGGCACCGACTGGCAGGCGTCCAGCACGGTCAGCGCGCCCACGGCCTTGGCGCGGCCGACCAGCTCGCCCACCGGCGCCAGCGCGCCGGTGACGTTGGAATGGTGGCTGAACGCAACGACTTTGACTCGCTCGTCGAGTCGCAGCGAGTCGAGATCGATGCGCCCGTCATCCGTGACGCCGTACCAGCGCAACGTCGCCCCGGTGCGCCGGGCCAGCTCCTGCCACGGGACCAGGTTGGCGTGGTGCTCGAGCTCGGTGGTGACGATGACGTCCCCGGGCCCGACGGCACGCTCGAAACGGTTGTCCCCCAGCACGTATGACACCAGGTTGAGCGCCTCGGTCGCGTTCTTGGTGAACACCAGCTCGTCGGCGTCGGCGCCCACGAAGGCCGCGATGTCGGACCGCCCCTGCTCGTAGGCGTCCGTGGCCTCCTCCATCAGCTGGTGCGCCCCGCGATGCACCGCGCCATTGGAGGTCAGCAGAAATTCCCGCTCGGCGTCGAGCACCTGCAGCGGACGCTGCGAGGTCGCGCCGGAATCCAAGTACGCCAACTGGTTTCCCCCGCGCATGATGCGCTTGAGGATCGGGAAGTCGGCACGGATGGCCGTGACGTCCAACATCTCAGGCCCCGGCGGCCGCCGCTTGGGAGAAGCGCACATACCCGTTCTGCTCGAGCTCGTCGGCCAGCTCCGGACCGCCGGACTCGGCGATGCGGCCGCCCACGAACACGTGCACGTACTCCGGGTGGATGTAGCGCAGGATGCGGGTGTAGTGCGTGATCAACAGGATTCCGCCGTGCTCGGTTTCGGCGTAGCGGTTCACGCCGTCGCTGACCACCCGCAGCGCGTCGACGTCCAGCCCCGAGTCGGTTTCATCGAGGATCGCGATCTTGGGCTTGAGCAGCTCCAGCTGCAGGATCTCGTGGCGCTTCTTCTCGCCGCCGGAGAAACCTTCGTTGACGCTGCGCTCGGCGAAGACCGGGTCGATCTCGAGGGACGTCATCGCCCCCTTGACCTCTTTGACCCAGTGGCGCAGCTTCGGGGCCTCGCCGCGGATGGCCGTCGCGGCCGAGCGCAGGAAGTTCGACACCGACACGCCGGGCACCTCGACGGGGTACTGCATCGCAAGGAATATCCCGGCACGCGCGCGCTCGTCGACGCTCATCGCCAGCACGTCCTCGCCGTCCAGCGTGATCGACCCGGAGGTGACGCGGTACTTGGGGTGACCGGCGATCGCGTAGGACAGCGTCGACTTACCGGACCCGTTGGGGCCCATCAGCGCATGCGTCTCACCGGATTTCACCGTCAGGTCCACGCCCTTGAGGATGGGGATCTCGCGCTCGCCCTCGGCGGCGTTGGGGTCATCGACGCTGACGTGCAGGTCTTTGATTTCCAGGGTCGTCATGATGTGGTTGTTTTCTCCGTAATGGCCAGTTCGTGTTCGATGGCTGCGGTCAGGCGTTCGCGTACCTCGGGCACCGCGATCTTCGAAATGATCTGCCCGAAGAACCCGCGGACCACCAGGCGGCGGGCCTGATCCTCCGGGATGCCGCGCGAACGCAGGTAGAACAGTTGCTCGTCGTCGAAACGCCCGGTGGCGCTGGCGTGTCCGGCGCCGGCGATCTCGCCGGTCTCGATTTCGAGATTGGGCACCGAGTCGGCGCGCGCGCCGTCGGTGAGCACCAGGTTGCGATTCACCTCGAAGGTGTCGGTGCCGGTGGCTTCGGCACGGATCAGCACGTCGCCCACCCAAACCGTGTGCGCGTCGGGCAGCGCGGAATCCGGATCCCCTTGCAGCGCACCCTTGTACAGCACATTCGACTTGCAGTCGGGCCGCGCGTGGTCCACCAGCAGCCGCGACTCGAGGTGCTGGCCGTCGTCGGCGAAGTACAGGCCCAGCAACTCAGCGTCCCCCCCGGGACCGGAAAACCGCACGTTGGCCGACATCCGCACCACCTCACCGCCCAGCGTGACGGTGACGTGCCGCAGCACCGAGTCCTTGCCCAGCCTGGCGTGATGCGCGCTCAGGTGCACCATGTCGTCGGCCCAGTCGGCGATCCACACGACCGTCAGCCGGGCGGCGTCGTCGACGACGAATTCGACGTTGTCGGCATAGGTTCCGCTGCCGCGCTGGTCGATGACGACCACCGCCTCGCCGAGCTCTTCCACGCGGATCTGCAGGTGCCCGTAGGCCACGGCGCCTTCACCGGGGCCGGTGACGGTGATGTTGATCGGCTCGGCGATCCTGGTGTCCCGGCCGACGGTGACGACGGTCGCGGAATTGAAGGACGAAAACGCTTGGGCGGCAACGCGATCGGCGGGGGCACCGCCCTGCCCGAGCCGCTCGTCGCCGCGGCGGACGATCTCGACCTGCACGCCGGGCCGCTGGTCGACGGCGACCTCGGCGCGGCCGGTGGCCTTTGCAGAACCGTCGTGCAGGCCGCGCAGCCGCCGCAGCGGGGTGAACCGCCAGAGCTCGTCGCGGCCGTGCGGAACCTCGAAGGCGTCAACGTCGAAGGACGCGAAAAGCTCGCCTTTATTCAGAGCAGTAGCGGTCATCCGACCGCGCCCTCCATCTGCAGCTCGATCAGGCGGTTGAGCTCCAGCGCGTACTCCATCGGCAGCTCTTTGGCGATCGGCTCCACGAAGCCGCGCACCACCATCGCCATCGCCTCGTCCTCGGTCAGCCCGCGGCTCATCAGGTAGAACAGCTGGTTTTCGCTGACCTTCGACACCGTGGCCTCGTGGCCCATGGTGACGTCGTCCTCGCGGATGTCGACATAGGGGTAGGTGTCGCTGCGACTGATCGTATCGACCAGCAGCGCATCGCATTTCACGCTCGAGCGCGATCCGTGCGCGCCCTTGTTCACCTGCACCAGGCCGCGGTAAGAGGTACGGCCGCCGCCACGGGCGACCGACTTGGACACGATGTTGCTCGAGGTGTTGGGCGCCAGGTGCAGCATCTTGGCGCCGGTGTCCTGGTGCTGGTCCTCGCCGGCGAACGCCACCGACAGCACCTCGCCTTTGGCGTGCTCGCCGGTCATCCAGACCGCCGGGTACTTCATCGTCACCTTGGAGCCGATGTTGCCGTCGACCCACTCCATGGTGGCGCCGGCCTCGGCGCGGGCTCGCTTGGTGACCAGGTTGTAGACGTTGCCCGACCAGTTCTGGATTGTCGTGTAACGGCAACGGCCACCGGGCTTTACGATGATCTCCACCACCGCGGAGTGCAGCGAATCCGACTTGTAGATCGGAGCGGTACAGCCCTCGATGTAGTGGACGTAGGCATTCTCGTCGACGATGATCAGTGTGCGTTCGAACTGGCCCATGTTCTCGGTGTTGATCCGGAAGTAGGCCTGCAGCGGGATGTCGACGTGCACGCCCGGCGGCACGTAGATGAACGAGCCCCCGCTCCACACCGCGGTGTTCAGCGCGGAGAACTTGTTGTCCCCCGCCGGGATCACCGTGCCGAAGTACTCCTTGAAGACCTCGGGATGCTCGCGCAGGCCCGTGTCGGTGTCGAGGAAGATAACCCCTTGCGCCTCAAGGTCTTCCCGAATCTGGTGGTACACCACCTCGGACTCATATTGGGCCGCGACGCCCGCCACCAGCCGCTGCTTCTCCGCCTCCGGGATGCCCAGCCGGTCATAGGTGTTGCGGATGTCCTCGGGGAGGTCATCCCAGGTTGCGGCCTGCTTCTCGGTAGAACGCACGAAGTACTTGATGTTGTCGAAGTCGATGCCCTCGAGGTTGGAGCCCCAGTTCGGCATGGGCTTGCGCTCGAAGATGCGCAGCGCCTTGAGCCGGGTCTGCAGCATCCACTCCGGCTCGTTCTTCTTCGCCGAGATGTCGCGCACCACCGCCTCGGACAGTCCGCGCTGCGCGCTGGCGCCCGCGACGTCGGAGTCCGCCCAGCCGTAGCCATACCGCCCCAGCGAGGCGATCGCCTCCTCCTGGGTCAGCGGCGCTACCGCTGTCTTGCTGGCCTCGGGCGTGAGGGTCATAAGGACGCTCCTTCGGTGTTCGTGGTGTCGCGACGTGGGCTGGCCGCCGGAACCGTGAGTGGTACATGGGTGGTGCAGGCGCAGTTTCCGTTGACGATGGTCGCCAACCGCTGCACGTGGGTTCCGAGCACCTCGGCCATGGCCTGCTGCTCGGCTTCACACAACTCGGGGAATTCCTCGGCGACGTGGGACACCGGGCAGTGGTGCTGGCAGATCTGCACACCGTGGATCGGCCCGCCCACCCGCGTCGTGGTCGCGACGTAACCGGCCTTGGTCAGCGCGCCGGCGACCCGCTCGGCCGCCGCCTCGACCTCGGCGTCGTCGCCGCTGTCGGCCGCCTCGACCCCGGCCAGGATCGCGTCGATGCGCCGCCGGGCGAAGGTGCGGACGGCGTCCTCGCCGCCGATCTCCCGCAACTGGCGCATGGCCGCCGCGGCCAGGTCGTCGTAGGCGTGGTCGAGCTTGGCCCGGCCGGCCCCGGTCAGGCGGAAGCGCTTGGCGGGGCGCCCGCGGCCCACCTGCTGCCACGGCTCGGCGGCCACCGACTCGGCGTCACCCGCCTCGATCAGCGCGTCGAGGTGACGACGCACGCCGGCGGGCGTCAGCCCGAGCCGATCCCCGATCTCGACGGCCGTGATCGATCCGGATTCCAGCAGCAGGCGCACGATGGCGCGGCGGGTGTGACCGTCCGGCACCGCGGCGCCGACAGGAGCCACGGGCGCCTTATCGAGGCTGGTTCGGATTTTCACAACACCAGTGTGACGCAATTCCGGGGATCGGTCCACCAAGGGTCCCCTGTCTGCGCGTTGCGCTGGTCACAAGGGCGTGCCGTTACGCTGCTCTGATGGCAGCCCGCCACCACACGCTGAGCTCGTCGATCGCCAGCCTGCACGGCGACGAGCAAGCGGTGGGTTCGCCGCTGAACGATACCGAGCTCACCGCGCTGCAGCGCACCCGCCTGTTCGGCGCTACCGGCACCGTCCTGATGGCGATCGGCGCGCTGGGCGCCGGGGCGCGGCCCGTCGTGCAGGACCCGACGTTCGGGGTCCGGCTGCTCAACCTGCCGTCGCGCATCCAGACGGTGTCGCTGACGATGACGACGACGGGCGCGGTGATGATGGCGCTGGCCTGGCTGATGCTGGGGCGGTTTGCGCTGGGCAACCGGAAAATGTCGCGCGGGGACCTGGATCGCACCCTGCTGCTGTGGACGCTGCCGCTGCTGATCGCGCCGCCGATGTACAGCAAGGACGTCTACTCGTACCTGGCCCAGAGCCAGATCTCGCTGGAGGGGCTCGACCCCTACAAGGTGGGCCCGGCGTCGGGGCTGGGCCTCGGCCACGTGTTCACGCTGTCGGTGCCGACGCTGTGGCGCGAGACGCCCGCACCGTACGGCCCGTTGTTCCTGTGGATCGGGCGCGGCATCTCGGCGCTGACCGGGGAGAACATCGTCGCCGCCGTGCTGTGCCACCGGATCGTGGTGCTGATCGGGGTCGGCCTCATCGTGTGGGCCACCCCGCGGCTGGCCCGGCGCTGCGGCGTCGCCGAGGTGAGCGCGCTGTGGCTGGGGGCCGCCAATCCGCTGCTGATCATGCACCTGGTCGCAGGCGTCCACAACGAGGCGCTGATGCTCGGGCTGATGCTGGCCGGCGCCGAGTTCGCGCTGCGCGGCATCGACTCTCCGCGACTGCTGCCCACGTCGTGGCGGCCGGGCCCGAGCTGGGAGCCGTTGGGGATGCTGCTCGCGGGCGCGATCCTGATCACCCTGTCCTCGCAGGTGAAGCTGCCGTCGCTGCTGGCGCTCGGGTTCGTCACGATGGCGCTGGCCTACCGCTGCGGCGGCAACCTGCGCGCCCTGCTGCTGGCGGGCGGTGGGATGGCGGCGCTGGCACTGGCGGTGATGGCCCTGGTCGGCTGGGCCAGCGGGCTGGGATTCGGTTGGATCTACACGCTGGGCACCGCCAACGTGGTGCGCAGCTGGATGTCGCCGCCGACGCTGCTGGCCCTGGGCACCGGGCAGGTGGGGATCCTGCTGGGCCTGGGCGATCACACCACCGCGGTGCTGGGGCTGACCCGTGGCATCGGCGTGCTGATCATCATGGTGTTGGTGGCCTGGTTGCTGGTGGCCGTCTTCCGCGGCCGGCTGCACCCGATCGGCGGCCTGGGCGTCGCGCTGGGCATCTGCGTGTTGCTGTTCCCGGTGGTGCAGCCCTGGTATCTGCTGTGGGCCATCATCCCGCTGGCCGCGTGGGCGACCCGCCCGGGCTTCCGGGTGGCGGTGATCGTCATCACCCTCGTCGTCGGCATCTTCGGCCCGACGGCCAACGGTGACCGTTTCGCCCTCTTTCAGATCGTGGACGCCACGCTGGCCAGCAGCCTGATCGTGGCCGTGCTCATCGCGTTTACCTACACCCGTCTGCCGTGGCGCCAACTGCGGCCGACGGGCCCGGAAACCAACGGCCAGACGGCCGTCACGCTGCCCGCCGAGCCCCCCAGGACCGCCCCACGCTCCGAGGCGGCGCCCGACGCCTACGCTGATTCCACGTGAGCCCGCTCCCCGAAACGCCCGACACTGTCGTGCGGCTGCGAGGGGTCACCAAGCAATACGGGTCCGGCGCGGCCGCCGTCGAGGCCGTCTCCAACCTCGATCTGGAGGTGCACGCCGCCGAGGTGCTGGCCCTGCTCGGGCCCAACGGCGCCGGTAAGACCACGACGGTCGAGATGTGCGAGGGCTTCGCGCGTCCCGACGCCGGCACGATCCGGGTGCTCGGCCTGGACCCCGTCGCCGACAACGCGCGCCTGCGCGCGCGGATCGGGGTGATGCTGCAGGGCGGCGGCGGCTACCCCGCGGCGCGGGCGGGCGAAATGCTCAACCTGGTAGCCGCCTATTCCGCCGACCCGCTGGACCCGGCGTGGCTGATGGACACCCTCGGCCTGACCGACGCCGCCCGCACCACCTACCGGCGGCTCTCCGGCGGGCAGCAGCAACGGCTGGCCCTCGCCTGTGCACTGGTCGGCCGGCCCGAGCTGGTGTTCCTCGACGAGCCCACCGCCGGCATGGACGCCCACGCACGGTTGCTGGTCTGGGAGCTCATCGACGCGCTGCGCCGCGATGGCGTGACCGTGCTGCTGACCACGCACCAGCTCAAGGAGGCCGAGGAACTCGCCGATCGGCTGGTGATCATCGACCACGGGGTGACGGTGGCATCGGGCACCCCGACCGAACTGATGCGGGCGGGCGCCAAGGACCAGCTGCGGTTCACCGCGCCGCCGCGCCTCGACCTGTCCCTGCTGGCGTCCGCGCTGCCGGAGGACTACAAGGCCACCGAGGTGACGCCGGGCGAGTACCTGGTCGAGGGCCCGGTCGACCCGCAGGTGCTGGCGACCGTCACGGCGTGGTGCGCGCAGATCGACGTGCTGGCCACCGACATGCGAGTCGAGCAACGCAGCCTCGAGGACGTCTTCCTCGACCTCACCGGCAGGAACCTACGGCCGTGACTCATTCAGGGACCCAGTCGAACACCTTTCCCGCGGGGACCTTCAAACCCGACCCGCGCCCCAGCCCCGTGCCGCGGATGCTCGCGGCGCAGTTCGGCCTGGAGCTCAAGCTGCTGCTGCGCAACGGCGAGCAATTGCTGCTGACCATGTTCATCCCGATCACGCTGTTGGTGGGGCTGACCCTGCTGCCCTTCGGCGACTTCGGCCGCAACCGCGCGGCCACGTTCGTCCCGGTGATCATGGCCCTCGCGGTGATCTCGACCGCCTTCACCGGGCAGGCGATCGCCGTCGCGTTCGACCGCCGCTACGGCGCGCTGAAGCGGCTCGGTGCCACCCCGCTGCCGGTCTGGGGCATCATCGCCGGAAAGTCGCTGGCGGTCGTCACGGTGGTGTTCTTGCAGGCAATCCTGTTGGGCGCCATCGGTTTCGCGCTCGGCTGGCGACCCGCACCCGCGGCGTTGCTGTTGGGCGCGGCCGTCATCGCGCTGGGCACCGCGGGCTTCGCGGCCCTCGGGCTGTTGCTCGGCGGGACGCTGCGCGCCGAGATCGTGCTGGCGGTAGCCAACCTGATGTGGTTCGTCTTCGCCGGCCTGGGCGCGCTGACCCTGGAAACAAGGATGATCCCGCCGGTGGTGAAATGGCTTTCCCGGCTCACCCCGTCGGGCGCGCTCACCGAGGCCCTCTCCCAGGCGATGACGCTGTCGGTGGACTGGTTCGGGGTCGTCGTGCTGGCGGTATGGGGGGCGCTGGCCGCGCTGGCCGCCCGGCGCTGGTTCCGCTTTACCTGACGGCATCGCCCTGAGGTCGCCGAGATTGCGGCTTTGGTCGCGGATCGCGCCCTTTCACAGCCATGGGGGCAATTTCGGCGCAACGGGCCCGTACTACAGGCCGTAGTTTTTCTTGGCTTACCATCGGGCGGTGCTACGACCAACGCTGCGGCGGTTGGTGGACCTGCTCCCCGACCCCAGCCTGCGCGCCCAGCGGATCGTCGCCGCGCTCGTCATCCTCACCCAGGGCGGCATCGCGGTCACCGGCGCGATCGTGCGCGTCACCGCCTCGGGGCTGGGCTGCCCCACCTGGCCGCAGTGCTTTCCCGGCAGCTTCACCCCGGTCGCGGTGGCCGAGGTGCCACGGATCCACCAGGCCGTCGAGTTCGGCAACCGGATGATCACCTTCGCCGTGGTGATCACCGCTGCGTTGGCCGTGCTGGCCGTGACCCGCGCGCGCCGGCGCACCGAGGTCCTGGTCTACGCGTGGCTGATGCCGGTGTCGACGGTGGTGCAGGCGGTGATCGGCGGCATCACCGTGCGCACCGGGTTGCTGTGGTGGACCGTCGCCGTGCACCTGCTGACGTCGATGACGATGGTGTGGCTGTCGGTGCTGCTCTACGTCAAGGTGGGCGAGCCAGACGATGGCGTGGTCCACTACGCGGTGGCGCGGCCGCTGCGCGCGCTGACCGCGCTGAGCGCGGTGAACTTGGCGGCGGTGCTGGTCGCCGGCACGCTGGTGACCGCCGCCGGCCCGCACGCCGGCGACCGCAGCCCCAGCCGCACCGTGCCCCGACTGAAGGTCGAGATCACAACGCTGGTGCACGCGCATTCGTCGCTGCTGGTTTCCTACCTGGCGTTGCTGGTCGGGCTCGGCTTCGGGCTGCTGGCGGTGGGCGCCGGCCGGGCCATCCGGCTGCGGCTGGGCGTGCTGGTCGCCCTGGTGTGCGCCCAGGCCGCGGTCGGCACCGCCCAGTACTACACCGGGGTGCCCGCCGCCCTGGTCGCGGTGCACGTGGCCGGCGCGGCTGCCTGCACGGCGGCGACGGCGGCGCTATGGGCCTCAATGCGACAACGGACCGAGGCCCAGCCGCTCGCAGGCTGACTCCACGGCGAGAGCGAACTCGCGCTGGGCCCGCCCGCGGGAGTCGGCGTCAAGCTGCGACCAGCCCAGCGACGGCGCCACCAGGTCGAGCCCCACCAGCCGGTCCCCTGCCAGGTCGGCGCGCGCGTAAAGCAGCTCGCGCGAGCCGATTCCGGCGCGTTGCGCGGCCGACGCGATGGCGGCGTATCCGAGGTCCCACGACTCGAACTCCGGCTCGCCCGGCCACGCGTGCGACCGCTGCCCGCCGATGAATACCAACGCCGACCGAGCCGTCCCGCCCGTCAGCACCGGTACCCCGTCGTCCTCGAGGTCGCGCAGGTACCGCTCGCCGAGGTTCCACGCGACCGCGTCGGGCGGGTTGAGCAGGTGGCGCACCCGGCGGATCCAGGCCAGGAACTCGTCGCGTGGGTCGGGGGCGCGGCGCAGGATCACCAGGTCGGCGCCGACGGTCCGCGGGTCGTCCCAGGGCAACCAGCGCGCGTGCAGCCCGCGGGTTCGCAGCGCGGGCACCAGCCCCGCATCGTCGGAGTGTCGGGGATCACCCGCCAGCACAATGCGCGGATGGAAGACGTCCGGGCGGGCCAGCTTCATGCCCGGGCATGATATCCACATGCACGCAATCGAAATCAGCGAAACCGGTGGTCCCGAAGTCCTGCGCTATGTCGACGTCCCCGAGCCCACGCCCGGCCCCGGCGAACTCTTGATCAAGGCCGAGGCGATCGGCGTCAACTACATCGACACCTATTTCCGCTCCGGGCAGTACCCGCGCGAGGTGCCGTTCATCCTCGGCCAGGAGACCGCCGGCACCGTCGTCGCCACGGGCGACGGGGTCGACGATTTCAGCGAGGGTGACCGGGTGGGCACCGCCGCGGCGACGGGCGCCTACGCCGAATTCGCCACCGCCCCAGCGGCTTTGACAGCGAAGGTGCCCGACGGCGTGACGTCCGAGGTGGCCGCCTCGGTGATGCTCAAGGGCCTGACCGCGCACTACCTGCTGAAGTCGGTGTATCCGGTCAAAAGCGGTGACACCGTGCTGGTGCACGCGGGCGCCGGCGGGGTCGGGCTGATCCTGACGCAGTGGGCCACGTTGCTCGGGGCGCGGGTCATCACCACCGTCTCGACGCCGGAGAAGGAGCGGATGTCCAAGGAGGCCGGCGCCGCCGAGGTGCTCTCCTACCCCGACGACCCAGGCGAATTCGCCCAGAAGATCCGCGAATTGACGGGCGGCGGAGGGGTGGCCGCGGTGTACGACGGCGTCGGCGCGACGACCTTCGACGCCAGCCTGGCCAGCCTGGCCGTCCGGGGCACCCTCGCGCTGTTCGGCGCCGCCAGTGGGCCCGTTCCGCCGTTCGACCCGCAGCGCCTCAACGCCGCGGGGTCGGTGTTCTTGACCCGGCCGTCGCTGGCGCACTTCATCCGCACCGGCGACGAATTCCATTGGCGCGCAGGCGAACTGTTTGACGCGATCGCCGGCGGCGGCATCACCATCGAGGTCGGCGGCCGCTACCCGCTCGCCGAAGCGGCGCGCGCGCACCAGGACCTGCAGGGCCGCAAGACGACGGGCTCGATCGTGCTGCTGCCGTAGGGCTTTCATCCCGCGAGCAGTCGTAAAAGCCCCATTTCGGCGCGGTGAATTCCAGTAAACGTCGCAACACCGAGGTTATTCGGGAGGTTGCGGTGGGAGCAGAGCGGAAGATCCGGCCACGTGGACGCCCAAGTGGCGGAATGCTGGTGGAGGAGCGGGAGTGGTTCGGCTGGCTGATTGCGCAGGGGCTAGGTCCCTGCGAGGCGTGCCGCATTGTGGGAATCGACCGCAGGACGGGGACACGCTGGCGCTATGGGCGCACGGTGCGCAATAGTGCCGGCGAGGCGGTGCACTATCCACCGGTGAGTCTCACAGCACCCAAACCGCGGCATCCTCGATATCTCTCGGTTGAGGAGAGGACGACGATCGCCGACTTGCACCGTGCGGGTGTCGGTGTATGCGCCATCGCCGACGAGCTAGGCCGGGCGGCCTCGACGGTCTCACGGGAGCTGGACCGCAACGCCGATGATCAGGGCCGCTACCTGCCTGCTACGGCGGAGCGGCTTGCGGTCGAGCGGCAATCCCGGCCGTCGCGCCCGCCGTGTAACGCGTGACGAGCAGCTCCATGATGTGGTTGCCGAGTTGTTGGGCAAGCGGTGGAGTCCCGAGCAGGTTGCCCATGAGCTGCCGGCGCGCTTCCCCGATCAACCCGAGCGCCATCTGTGTACCGAGTCGATCTATCAGGCGATCTACGATCCCCGCACCGATTTGACTCGTCCGGCCAAACGGCGGCGTCGGCGGCGTCGCCGCCGAGTCCAGGGGCTAGAACGCCGTGGTCGGCTTACCGGTATGACGATGATCGCTGATCGGCCCGCTGAGGTCGAAGACCGGATACAGGTCGGCCATTGGGAGGGCGATTGCATCGTGGGGCCCGGAAATCGTTCGGCGATAGGCACTTTGGTGGAACGCGTCACTCGCTTCGTGGTCCTGATCCATGTGTCTACTGGGCGGCCGACCGCGCAGGCCATGTGTGACGGCATCGTCGATGCCCTGGGCGCTTTTGCCCCCCATCTGCGTCGGACACTGACCTGGGATCAGGGTAAAGAGCTTGCGCTGCATCAACAGATCACCGCCCGCACCGGCACACGGGTGTTCTTCTGTGACGCGCACTCACCCTGGCAGCGTGGCTCCAACGAGAACACCAACGGCTTGCTGCGCGATTATTTTCCCAAAGGTGTTGATCTGGACCGCATCTCACCCGAGGAACTGCAGCGAGTTGCTGACGAACTCAATGACCGGCCCCGTAAAATTCTGGGCTGGGCTCGGCCCGCTGACCTGATCACCGGTGCCGCGCTAAAGACGGCATAACACCGCCAGGTCCGTCAGCCCCAAAAGATCGCTGTGGGGTCCCGATCCACTTCAGCGAGCAACTCCTCAATACGGGCCGTGGGTGACACCAGATCGTAGGTGTGAAAACGCAAGTTGCGGTCGCGCCAATACAGTGACCACACACCGCGGGTCTTCGCATAGCGCAGCCGAGCGATCGGGAAGCGGGTCCACTCCGAGTCCGCATCCGCATGCCACGGCGGCCGACACTCGACGATCGTCAGATGACGCTCCGCGACGTCCACCTCGATGCGGACCTCGTCACGCAAATGTTCGGGCACCTTGTCGTGACACCATCGCTGCACTCGCGCCACATCCGTCTCCGGCAGACCTGTCACTGCACTAGTGAGCAACTCGTCCCGTGGCGACGTTCACTGGAATCCGCCCGTCGAAAAGGGGGCTTTTACGTCTGCTCGGCAATACGGCTACAGCAGCGTCGGCAGCGCGATCACCGAGTCGACCGCCAGCGCGCAGAACACCACCGCCAGGTAGTTGTTCGACTGCAGGAACAGCCGCAGCGGCTTGACCGGCTCGCCGGCGCGCACGCCGGCGTACAGCTGATGCGCCATCGCCAGGAACCACACCCCGGCCAACAGGGCGACCGCCGCGTAGAGCCAGCCGGTGGCCAGCGCCAGCGCCAGCGTCGCGAGCACGGTCAGCCAGGTGTAGATCAGGATCTGCTTGGTGACCTGACGCTCGGTCGCCACCGCCGGCAGCATCGGGACGCCGGCCGCCTTGTAGTCGTCCTTGTACCGCATCGCCAAGGCCCAGGTGTGCGGCGGCGTCCAGAAGAAGATGATCGCGAACATCACCAACGCCGGCCAGGAGATGGTGCCGGTGACCGCGGACCAGCCGATCATCACCGGCATGCAGCCCGCCGCCCCGCCCCACACGACGTTTTGCGAGGTGCGGCGCTTGAGCAACAGTGTGTAGACGAACACGTAGAACGCGATGGTGGCCACGGCCAGCAGCCCGGACAGCAGGTTGGTCGTCCACCAGAGCCAGAAGAACGAGCCAACGCTGAGCACCAGCCCCAGGACCAGGGCGTTTCGCGTCGGCACCGCGGCGCGCGCCAACGGCCTGCGCGCGGTGCGCTTCATCACCTTGTCGATGTCGGCGTCGGCCACGCAGTTGAGCGTGTTGGCGCCGCCGGCGGCCAGCATCCCGCCGATGAGCGTGTTGAGGATCAGCAGCGGGTTCACGGTGCCGCGGTGGGCGAGCAGCATCGCCGGGATCGCGGTGACGAGCAGCAACTCGATGACCCGCGGCTTGGTGAGCGCCAGGTACGCCAGGACCGTGCCTTGTACCCGGCCCGGTGCCTCTCGACTCGGCGCGACGCGCCCGCGAACGCTCACGCAATAACTCCTCGGGGTCGCAGCAGCGCGCAGCATCTACTACGCACGATGGTAGACCGCGTGCCGGCGGCCGCCTGCCCGGAGGGTCCGAAAGGGATTCTTCCGAGAATTCCGAACAGATTGCAAAGCCCAGGCGACCGGGGCGTATTTTCACAGCGGCCGGCGTTGGGTACTAGAGAACTCTGCACTGCAGGAGCCGGCACTCCCGCATTAGGGTAGGCAATATCAGCTTGATGACCCAAGGACTGAGGCTGTGACGACACTCGAAGAGATCTCCACGCTGACCCAACCGCACCTCCCCGACGACTGGACCGAGATCGATTCGGCCGCGGTCGACACGATCCGGGTGCTGGCCGCCGACGCGGTCCAAAAAGTCGGCAACGGCCACCCCGGAACGGCGATGAGCCTGGCCCCGCTGGCCTACACCCTGTTTCAGCGCACGATGCGCCACGACCCCAGCGACACCTACTGGCTGGGTCGTGACCGGTTCGTGCTGTCGGCCGGGCACAGCAGCCTCACGCTGTACCTGCAGCTGTACCTCGGCGGGTTCGGCCTGGAGCTGTCGGACATCGAGTCGTTGCGCACGTGGGGATCCAAGACGCCCGGACACCCGGAGTTCCGGCACACCAAGGGCGTTGAGATCACCACCGGCCCGCTCGGTCAGGGCCTGGCGTCCTCGGTCGGGATGGCGATGGCGTCGCGCTACGAGCGCGGCCTGTTCGACCCGGACGCCGAGCCGGGCACCAGCCCGTTCGACCATTTCATCTTCGTGATCGCCTCCGACGGGGACATCGAGGAGGGCGTGACGTCCGAGGCGTCGTCGCTGGCGGCCGTGCAGCAGCTAGGCAACCTGATCGTGTTCTACGACCACAACCAGATCTCCATCGAGGACGACACCAACATCGCGCTGTGCGAGGACACCGCCGCGCGCTACGAGGCCTACGGCTGGCACGTGCAGCGGGTGGAGGGCGGCGAGAACGTCGTCGGCATCGAGGAGGCCATCGCCAACGCCAAGGCCGTCACCGATCGGCCGTCGTTCATCGAGCTGCGCACCATCATCGGCTACCCCGCGCCCAAGCTGATGAACACCGGCAAGGCGCACGGCGCCGCCCTCGGCGACGAAGAGGTCGCAGCCGTCAAGAAGATCCTGGGCTTCGACCCGGATAAGAACTTCGAGGTGCGCGACGAGGTGCTCGCCCACACCCGCAAGTTGGTGGACCGGGGCAAGGAAGCACACGAAAAGTGGCAACCCGAATTCGACGCCTGGGCGCAGCGCGAACCCGAACGCAAAGCGCTGCTGGACCGGCTGACCGCCGAGAAGCTGCCCGACGGCTGGGACGCCGACATCCCGACCTGGACCCCGGAGGACAAGCCGCTGGCCACCCGCGCGGCGTCCGGGAAGGTGCTCAACGCGGTGGGGCCGAAACTGCCCGAGCTTTGGGGCGGTTCGGCCGACCTGGCGGGTAGCAACAACACCACCATGGACAACGTCAAATCGTTTGGGCCCCCGTCGATTTCGACGAAGGACTACACCGCCGACTGGTACGGTCGCACGCTGCACTTCGGCGTTCGCGAACACGCGATGGGCGCCATCCTGTCCGGCATCGTGCTGCACGGCCCCACCCGCGCCTACGGCGGCACGTTCCTGCAGTTCTCCGACTACATGCGCCCGGCCGTGCGCCTGGCGTCGCTGATGAACATCGACACCATCTACGTGTGGACGCACGATTCGATCGGGCTGGGCGAGGACGGCCCGACGCACCAGCCGATCGAGCACCTGGCCGCGCTGCGCGCCATCCCCCACCTGTCGGTGGTGCGCCCGGCCGACGCCAACGAGACCGCGTACGCCTGGCGGACGATCCTGGCCCGCGGCAACGGCAGCGGCCCGGTCGGGCTGATCCTGACCCGCCAGGGCGTGCCGGTCCTGGAGGGCACCAACTTCGAGGGAGTCGGGCGCGGCGGCTACATCCTCGGCGATGACGGCGGCGACGAGCCGGACGTCGTGCTGATCGCCACGGGCTCCGAGGTTCAGCTCGCCGTCGAGGCGCGAAACCTGCTGGCGGACAGGGACATCGTGGCACGGGTGGTGTCCATGCCGTGCGTCGAGTGGTTCGAGTCGCAGCCCGAGGAATACCGCGACAGCGTGCTGCCCCCGTCGGTGTCGGCACGGGTGGCCGTCGAGGCGGGGGTCGCGCAGTCCTGGCACAAGCTCGTCGGCGACACCGGTCGCATCGTGTCGATCGAGCACTACGGCGAATCCGCCGATTACAAGACTTTGTTCCGTGAGTTCGGCTTTACCGCCGAAGCCGTCGCGGCGGCCGCGGAGCAGGTAGTCGATAACTGAGAAAGGGTGATTCACATGGCCGGTCAGAACCCCAACCTCGCGGCGTTGAGCGCAGCCGGGGTGTCCGTTTGGCTGGATGACTTGTCGCGCGAGCGGCTGCAGTCGGGCAACCTGCAGGAGCTGATCGACACGAAAAGCGTTGTCGGCGTGACCACCAACCCCTCGATCTTCCAGAAGGCGCTCGCCGACAGCGACACCTACGACGAGCAGATCTCCGAGTTGGCCGAGCGCGGTGCCGACGTGGACGCCACCATTCGCACGGTCACCACCGACGACGTCCGCAACGCGTGCGACGTGCTGCGGCCGCAGTGGGAGGCCTCCGACGGTGTCGACGGCCGGGTGTCCATCGAGGTCGACCCGCGACTGGCCGCCGAGACCGACAAGACCACCGCGCAGGCCGTCGAGCTGTGGAAGATCGTCGACCGGCCCAACTTGTTCATCAAGATCCCGGCGACCAAGGCCGGCATTCCGGCCATCACTTCCGTTCTGGCGGAGGGGATTTCGGTCAACGTCACGCTGATCTTCTCCGTCGAGCGGCACCGCCAGGTGATGGACGCCTACCTGGCCGGGCTGGAGAAGGCCCGCGAGGCCGGGCACGACCTGTCCAAGATCCATTCGGTGGCATCGTTCTTCGTCTCCCGCGTGGACACCGAGGTCGACAAGCGGCTGGAAAAGATCGGCTCCGAGGACGCGCTCGCGCTGCGCGGCAAGGCCGGCGTCGCCAACGCCCGGCTGGCGTACGCCGCCTACGAAGAGGTCTTCAAGGGCGGCGATCGCTACGAGTCGCTCAAGGCCGACGGGGCCCGCGTGCAGCGCCCGCTGTGGGCGTCGACGGGCGTCAAGAACCCTGACTACTCCGACACCCTCTACGTCACCGAGCTGGTCGCGCCGAACACGGTTAACACCATGCCGGAGAAGACGATCGACGCCGTCGCCGATCACGGTGAGATCAAGGGCGACACCGTCAGCGGCACCGCATCAGCCGCTCAGGAGGTGTTCGACAAGCTGGCCGCGGTCGGCGTCGACCTGACCGACGTCTTCGTGGTGCTGGAAAATGAGGGCGTGGAAAAGTTCGTGGAGTCCTGGACCGAGCTGTTGGAAGAGACGCAGAAGCAACTCGATTCCCTCGGCAAATGAGCCCGGCGGGCTCGAAGGCGGGCTCCCGCGACGCCACGCAGTGGCGAAACCCGTTGCGGGACAAGCAGGACAAGCGACTGCCCCGGATCGCCGGCCCGTGCGGCATGGTGATCTTCGGCGTCACCGGTGACCTGGCCCGCAAGAAGGTGATGCCGGCCATCTACGACCTGGCCAACCGCGGGTTGCTGCCGCCCACCTTCTCGTTGGTGGGTTTCGCCCGCCGGGATTGGCAGACGCAGGATTTCCGCAAGGTGGTCTACCAGGCCGTCAAGGAGCACTGCCGCACGCCGTTCCGGGAGGAGAACTGGGAGCGGCTGGCCGAGGGATTCCGTTTCGTGCCAGGCGCTTTCGATGACGACGAGGCCTTCGCCCGGCTCGCCGAGACGCTGGAGAAGCTCGACGCCGAGCGCGGCACCGGGGGCAACCACGCCTTCTACCTGGCCATCCCACCGAATGCCTTCCCGGTGGTGTGCGAGCAGCTGCACAAGTCCGGCCTGGCCCGCCCGCAGGGCGACCGGTGGAGCCGGGTCGTCATCGAAAAGCCGTTCGGCCACGATCTGGAAAGCGCCCGCGAGCTGAACAAAACCGTCAACGCCGTCTTCCCGGAGGAGGCGGTGTTCCGCATTGACCACTATCTGGGCAAGGAGACGGTCCGCAACATCCTGGCGCTGCGGTTCGCTAACCAGTTGTTCGACCCGATCTGGAACGCCCACTACGTCGATCACGTGCAGATCACCATGGCCGAGGACATCGGCCTGGGTGGCCGGGCCGGCTACTACGACGGCATCGGCGCCGCCCGCGACGTCATCCAGAACCACCTCATGCAGCTGCTGGCGCTGACCGCGATGGAGGAGCCGGTGAGCTTCAATCCGGCTGCGCTGCAAACCGAGAAGATCAAGGTGCTCTCGGCGACGCAGCTCGCCGAACCGCTCGACGAGACCACCAGCCGCGGCCAGTACACCGGCGGCTGGCAGGGCGGCGAGAAGGTCGTCGGGCTGCTCGACGAGGAGGGGTTCTCCAAGGACTCCACCACCGAGACGTTCGCCGCGATCACGCTCGAGGTCGACACCCGCCGTTGGGCCGGCGTGCCGTTCTACCTGCGAACCGGTAAACGCCTGGGCCGCAGGGTGACCGAGATCGCCCTGGTCTTCAAGCGCGCACCGCACCTGCCGTTCGACGCCACCATGACCGACGAGCTCGGCGCCAACGCGATGGTCATCCGGGTGCAGCCCGACGAGGGCACCACCCTGCGGTTCGGCTCCAAGGTGCCGGGCACCGCCATGGAGGTCCGCGACGTCAACATGGACTTCTCCTACGGATCGGCGTTCGCCGAGGAATCACCGGAGGCCTACGAGCAGCTCATCCTCGACGTGCTGCTCGGCGAGCCATCCCTGTTCCCGGTCAACGAGGAAGTCGAATTGGCCTGGGAGATCCTCGATCCCGTCCTCGAGAACTGGGCTTCGCACGGCAAGCCCGACCCCTACGAGGCCGGCACCTGGGGCCCGGAATCGGCGTTCGAGATGCTGCGCCGCACGGGCAGGGAATGGCGGCGGCCGTGATCCGCGCCGGCGACGATAGGGCGCGTAGCGACCAAACGGACGAGGCGGAGCGGCGCCAATGATTGTCGACCTGCCCGACACGACCACCACCGCGGTCAACAAGAAACTGAGCGAGCTGCGCGAAAAGGCCGGCGCCGTCACGATGGGGCGGGTGCTGACGCTGCTCGTCGCGCCCGACAGCGAGGAAGTGCTCGAGGAATCGCTCAAGGCGGCCAACGACGCCAGCCACGAGCATCCGAGCCGCATCATCGTCACGATGCGGGGCGACCCGTACGCCGACGCACCGCGCCTGGACGCCCAGCTCCGCTCCGGCGGCGACACCGGCGCCAGCGAAGTGGTGATTCTCAACCTGTCCGGGCCGCTGTCGGGCCACGCTGCCAGCGTGGTCGTCCCGTTCCTGCTGCCCGACATCCCGGTCGTGGCGTGGTGGCCCGACATCGCCCCGGAGAAGCCGGCGCAGGACCCGTTGGGCAAGTTGGCAATTCGGCGCATCACCGACGCAACCAACGGCGTCGACCCGTTGTCGGCGATCAAGAGCCGCCTGCCCGGGTACAGCGCCGGCGACACCGACCTGTGCTGGGCGCGCATCACCTACTGGCGGGCGCTGCTGACCTCCGCCGTGGACCAGCCGCCGCACGAACCGATCGAGTCGGCGGTGGTTTCCGGCCTCAAGACCGAGCCCGCGCTCGACATCCTGGCGGGCTGGCTGGCCAGCCGCATCGACGGTCCGGTGCGCCGGGCGGTCGGTGAGCTCAAAGTCGAGCTGACCCGCCCGAGCGAGACCATCACACTCAGCCGGCCCCAGGAGGGCAGGACCGCCACCCTGAGCCGCACGGCGCGCCCGGACGCCCTGGTTCCGTTGGCGCGCAGGGAAACCGGTGAATGCCTGGCCGAGGACCTGCGCCGGCTGGACGCCGACGAGGTCTACCGAACAGCGCTGGAGGGGATCAAGAAGGTGCAGTACGTATGAGCCCGACCGTCGAAGTTTTCAAGGACGGCGACGCCCTCGTCGAGGCCGCGGGCGAACGGCTGGTCAAGACCATCCAGGACGCCGCGGCGGCGCGGGGCCGGGCGCTGATCGTGCTGACCGGCGGCGGCAACGGCATCGGCCTGCTGCGCTACCTCGCCACCCGTCGCGACCAGGTCGACTGGTCCAAGGTGCACCTGTTCTGGGGCGACGAGCGCTACGTGCCCGAGGACGACGACGAGCGCAACGACAAGCAGGCGCGGGAGGCCCTGCTCGATCACGTCGACATCCCGTCGAGCCAGGTGCACACGATGCCGGCCAGCGACGGCGAATTCGGCGCGGATCTCGCGGCCGCGGCGCTGGCCTACGAGCAGCTGCTGGCCGCCAACGCCAAAGCCGGCCAGCCGGTGCCGAACTTCGACGTCCACCTGCTGGGAATGGGCCCGGAGGGCCACATCAACTCCCTCTTCCCGGACACCCCGGCCGTGCACGAGACCAGCCGCATGGTGGTCGGCGTCGAGGACTCCCCCAAACCGCCGCCGCAGCGAATCACGTTGACGCTGCCCGCCATCCGGCGCTCCCGCGAGGTGTGGCTGATGGTGTCCGGGGCGGGCAAGGCCGAGGCGGCGGCCGCCGCAATCGGTGGCGCCCCGCCGGCGTCGGTGCCGGCCGCCGGGGCCGTCGGCCTCGAGACCACGCTCTGGCTGCTCGACCAGGAGGCCGCGTCCAAGCTTCCCGGCTGACGGCCTCGTCAGGGCGTCACGCTGGCGTGACGCTCGGTGACGGTAGCCACGCTGGCGTGACGCTCGGCGCATAATGACCGTCATGGCTGACAGAACCGCGCGCGGGGGGCCCGAGCGGAACCGGATCAAAACCCTCACCCAGGCGGCGCTGAACGCCGACAAGACCGTCGAACAGGTCGAGGACGTGCTCGACGGCCTGAGCACCACGATGAGGGAGTTGAACAGCTCGCTCACCAACCTCAACGCCACGGTCGAACGGATGGAGGCCGGGCTGGATCACCTCGACGGCACCCTCGCGAGCCTCGACGACCTGGCCAAGCGGCTGATCGTGCTGGTCGAGCCGGTGGAGGCCATCGTCGCGCGGATCGACGACATGGTGAAGGTGGGCGAGACGATGCTGTCCCCGCTGTCGGTCACGGAGCATGCGGTGCGCGGCGTGCTGGACCGGCTGCGCAACCGGACCGTGCACTAGCAGGTGCCCGGCGCCGGCCCGGTGCCCACTCCGCCGTACGCGGAGGGAACGGGGCTGCCCTGGGACGTGTCCGTCGTCGACGCCGTCGCAACCATCGGCGGGGCCCGGGCACGACACGGCGACACGTTCGCCGTGCACAGCGGACCGGACCGCTACCTGTTCACGTTCTCCCCCGTCGGCGTCGAGTCGTTCTACGCGCTCACCGAGGACACGGCCAGCAAGGGGGTCGCCGATTACCTGATGCTGCGGCGCAAACTTCCCGACGACATCTTCATCGGGCGTAAGACCTTGCCCAGCAACCTGTTTCGGCGCGACGACGTGGCATCCTACCTCGCCAACCTGGAGCGGGCGCTCGAGCGGACCGCCGCCGAGCTGGGACCGGCCGGCCGGGTCGACGTCTTCGATCTCGCGCGCCGGCTGGGCCACCGCATGGGGCTGGCCTCGTGGGCGGGACCCGGGTCGGCCGACGGCCGGGCCTTCGAGCGCCTGGTGGGCGCCCTTGACACGCTCGACGGCTCCGAGGCGTTCGTGCACCCCGACCGGATGGCGGCGGTGGCGGCGACGGACAAACGCGCCGAGCGGGACGCGCTGGACGAGGTCGCCGGCATCGTCGCCGCCGCGGTGCGCACGTACGACGCCGGCGACGACGCGCTCAGGGGCGACCACGGCCTGTTCGGCAGGATCGTGGCCGAGTGGGCCGCCGAGGCGCCGGAGGCCCGGCTGCGCGGCATCGCGCTCGACGTCGCGCTCATCCACATCGCGTCCATGTCGAACCTGGCGGCCGCGCTCGGCTGGGCGATGGTGGACCTGCTCGAGCACCCGGCCGAGCTGGCGCGGGTCCGCTCCGGCGACACCGACTTTGCCCAGCGGTGCGCGCTGGAATCGACGCGCCTGGCGCAGCGCTCGATCATGACCCGCGCCGTGCTGTCCCCGGTCCGCTTCGACACCGGCGACGTCACCTACGAGGTGCCGCCGGGCTGGACGATCGCCACGCTGCTGCCCCTGCTCAACACGTCGGCGGCGCCGGGGCTCGGCGAGTGGGATCCCGATCGATGGAACCGCCACCGCCTGGTCGACCAGGACGCCCTGCCGTCGCCGATGCTGGTGACCGCGTTCGGGCACGGGCGGCATTCGTGTCCGGCCCAGCCGTTTTCGCTGGCCGCGATGACCGCGGCCACCACGCGCCTGCTCCGCGAGTACGAGATGACGCCGCGCTGGAGCACGCACCCCTCACCCGTCCCGGCCCAGATCGGGGGCGTCGCGCGCGCCGACGGGCCGTGTCCGGTCGACTACTTCTCCAGGTCGATCTCGTCGAAAACCTGAAGCGCGTGCTGAAATGGCTCGGGTGCACAGCGGCACCACCGAGCATGCCGTGCGCGGCGTCCTGGACCGGCTGCGCAATCGCTAGCCCTACATTTTGGTCGATCGGGCCATCACGAAGCTGTACAGGCCGTATGTGATGATCCCCGCCCCGGCCGCGACCAACAGCGCCGGCCCGTACGGCTGGGCCCCTAGGGTTTTGAGCGCCCCGTCGAGTCCGGTGGCCTTCTTCGGCTCCGAGCGGCACGCGGCGACAATTACCAGCCCACCCGTGGCGGCGATGATCACGCCCTTTCCGATGTAGCCCGCCATTCCGAGCCGTCGCACCAGAGCGCCCGACTTGCCTCTGAGGTCGCCGACGAAGTTGCGGCTGGCGCCCTTGTACACGTGATAGCCGCCGATGACGACAATGATCGCGCCGCACGCGATCAGCGCGACCGTGCCGACGGTGGTCTGCATCAGGCGAGCGCTGATGGTCGAATTCTGTTGGTCGGCAGGGCGTCCGGAGCCTCGGGCGAACCCGAAGGCCGAGTAGGCGAACGCCAAGTAGACCGCCGCCAGGCCAAAAGCCTTCGCCCGATCCCACCCGCTCGACGACATGTCCTTCTTCCGGTCGTACGACCGGCCGAGCGCCGTCTCGACGAGCCGCCACAGGCCCATCGCCAGCAGGGCGGCCGCGGCGACCCAGAGCACGACGGGGCCGCCCGGTTTGCCCGCCAACGCCGCCAGCGCGCCGGTCTGATCGGCGGTACCACCGTCGCCGAAAGCGACACGGAAGGCGAGGTAGCCGACGATCAGGTGCAGCAGCCCGTTCACCACATACCCGGCGCGGGCGATCCGTTCGAACACGCCGTTCTGGGCCGCTTGCGCCGGTTCCATGGCACGGGGATGCCCGTCAGCCGCTGTTACGTAACGCGCTCGCCAGTCCGTTCATCGTCAGCAGGATGCCGCGCTGCACCAATTCGTCGTCGTCGCCGGAGCGGTAGCGGCGGAGCAGCTCGACCTGCAGGTGGTTGAGCGGCTCCAGATACGGGAAGCGGTTGAACACCGAACGGGCCAGCGCCGGGTTGTCGGCGAGCAGGTCGTCCTGACCGGTTATGAGCTTGTGCATGGCGATGGTGCGCCGGTGCTCGTCGGCGATCTTGTCGAACACCCTGTGCCGCAACGATTCGTCGGCCACCAGCTCGGCGTAGTGGGCCGCCAGGCCCAGGTCGCTCTTGGACAGCACCTGCGCCATGTTGGACAGCACGCTGCGGAAGAATGGCCACCGCTCGTACAGCTCGTGCAGGATCGCCACCCGCTCGGTTTCGCTCTCGGGGCCCGCCGCGATCCACTGCTCGAAGGCCGCGCCGGTGCCGTACCAGCCGGGGAGCATCACCCGCGACTGGCTCCAGGCCAGCACCCACGGGATGGCGCGCAGGTCGGAGATGGATTCGGTGGGCTTGCGCGAGGTCGGCCGGCTGCCGATGTTCAGCGACCCGATCTCGCTGACGGGCGTGGACGCCTTGAAGTACTCGACGAATCCCGGTGTCTCGTGCACCAATTCGGCGTAGGCGCGGTGCGCCAGCGCGGCCACCTCGTCGAGCACCGCGTAGGCCGGTTCCGCGGCGTCGCCGAGGCCCTCCACGTCGAGCAGCGTCGACTCCACGGTGGCCGCCACCAAGCTCTCCAGGTTGCGCCGGGCCAGTTGCGGTTCGGCGTATTTGGCGGCGATCACCTCGCCCTGCTCGGTGAGGCGCAGCGAGCCGTTCACCGCGCCGGGCGGCTGCGCCAGGATCGCCTGGTAGCTGGGGCCGCCACCGCGGCCGACGGTGCCGCCGCGACCGTGGAAGAGCCGCAACCGGATTCCGGTCTTGCGGGCCACCTCGACGAGGGCGAGCTCGGCGCGGTAGACGGCCCAGTTCGCGGCCAGGTATCCGCCGTCCTTGTTGGAGTCGGAGTAGCCCAGCATCACCTCCTGGCATCCGCCGCGGGCGTCCACCAACGCCCGGTAGATGGGCAGGTCCAGCATCGCCTGCAGGATCGACGCGCCATTGTGCAGATCGTCGATCGTCTCGAACAGCGGCGAAATGCCCAAGGGGCAATAGGGTTCCGGGCCGGACGCGTCCAGTAGCCCGGCCTCCTTCAACAGGATCGCGGCCTCCAGGACGTCGGACACCGACTGGCACATCGAGATGATGTAATTGGGCACCGCCGCCGGTCCGTAGAGTTCGACGGCGCGGGCGGCGGCCGCGACGACACCCAGCTCGCGGCGGGCCAGGTCGGACAGTTGCGCGCGGTCGCCGACCAGCGGCCGGCGGGTGGCCAGCTCCCCCGCCAGCAACGCGACCCGCTCGTCTTCGGCCAGCGAGGCGTAGTCCGGATGCACCCCGGCCCAGGCCAGCAGCTCGGCGACCACCTCCTCGTGCACGTCGGAGTTCTGCCGCATGTCCAGACCGGATAGATGAAAACCGAAGACATGCACGCTTTCTCGCAGCCGGGCCAGCCGATCGTCGGCCAGCAGCTCGGCGCCGTGCGTGCGCAGCGACGCGTCGATGATGTCCAGGTCGGCCCGCAGTTCCGCCGGAGCGGAGTACGGCCGCAGGCCCAGGTCGAGCTCGTGCTGCGGGCGGCGGTCCAGGATCTCGGTGCCCGTCGCGGTGAGGCGGGCCCGGACCACCCGCAGCGCGCGCCGGTACGGTTCGTCGGCGCGGGCGCTCTCGTTGCCGCCCTCGGCCAGGGCGGTCAACTCGGGGGTGACCGTGATCAGCCGCGCCGACATCGACAGCTCCTGTTCGAGCTCGGTCAGCTCGGCCAGGTAGTGCGCCAGCGCGGTGAACGCGGCGCTGCCGGTGGCCTGCCGCACGACGTCGGCGGTGACGTTCGGGTTGCCGTCGCGGTCGCCGCCGATCCAGGATCCGGGCTGCAGGATGGGTGACGAAAGCAGGTCGGCATCGGGCCAGCGCGCGCGCAGCGCCTCCCGGATCTCGGCGTTGACCTGCGGGATCACCTTGAACAGCGCGGCCGGGTAATACCGCAGGCCCACGTCGATCTCGTCGGTGATCTGCAGCCGGGACAGCCGGATCAGCGCGGTCTGCCACAGCGTAAGGACCTGGCGGCGCAACTCGAGCTCGATGTTGCGACCGTCGTCGGTCTCGGTGTGCCCGGCGGCGCGCAGCCGCATCAATTCGGTGATGCGGTGCTGGGTGACGAACACGGTGCGCCGGCGGGTCTCGGTGGGATGGGCGGTGATCACCGGGGACACCAGGGCGCCCCGCAGCGCGTCGGCTACCGTCGCCGAATCGAGCTCTGCCCGATCGAGTTTCGCGTACGTCGCGGCCAGGCTGCTGTCCTGCGGTGGCTCGCCGGCGGCGACGTGGACGTCGCGTCGGCGTTCCCGGTGGATGTCTTCGGCGACGTTGGCCAGCAGCGCGAAGTGGCTGAACGCCCGGATGATCGGGATGGCCTGGTGGATGTCGATGCCGTCGAACATCCGCGCCATGTCGGCCCGGTCGATCTCGGAGCGCCGCACCCGGAAGGACTCCACCCGCGCGCGTTCCACGAGCTCGAACACCTCGTCGCCGTTCTGCTCGCGCACGGTGTCGCCGAGGATGGTGCCCAGCAGCCTGATGTCGGCGCGCATCGGCTCGGTTGCCTCGCGGCCGACCCGGGTGCGTTGGACGGCGCCGATCGGTTCCAGCGCGATGTCGGAAGCCTCAGCCATGCGTCCCAGTATCGAGGCGGATCGCCCGGCCCGCCCGTCGAGCGGTCAGCGGTGTAGGCGTCAATCGCGGCCGAGTGTGCAATTCACGACGCACTATCGGCGTGTCGCGTCGTAAATTTCACGCTCGGCGGGACGACGGTGCGGATGGAGCGGTCAGCGGTACTTGATCAGCAGGGCCATGCCGATGATGCACACCAGCCAGATGCCGACGATGAACACCGTCAGCCGGTCGAGGTTCTTCTCCACGACCGTCGATCCGGACAGGCTCGACTGCACGCCGCCGCCGAACAGCGTCGACAGGCCGCCACCCTTGGCGCGGTGCAGCAGCACCAGCAGCACCACCAGGATGCTCGTGACCACCAGGGTGATCTGCAGGGCCAATTGCATGCCAGAAAGCCTACCGGTGCCCCGGCGACGTCACGGCAGGGGCCCGCCGGCGGCGATCGCCGCGAGGGTCGCGAACTGCTCGCCGTCCAGCGACGCGCCGCCGACCAGCCCACCGTCGACGTCGTCCTGTGCGACGAGTTCGCCGACGTTCTTCGCGTTCATCGAGCCGCCATAGAGCACCCGCACGGTTTCGGCGACCTTTGCCGAGGCGAGGGACGCCAACTCTTTGCGGATCGCCGCACAAACCTCCTGGGCGTCGGCGGAGCTGGCCACCCGGCCGGTGCCGATCGCCCAGACCGGCTCGTAGGCGATCACCACGTTGGCGATCTGCTCGGCCGACAGCCCGGCCAGCGAGCCGCGCAGCTGGTTTTCGCAGTAACTGACGTGCTCACCCGCCTCCCGGGTCTCCAGGTGCTCGCCGATACACACGATCGGGGTGAGCTCGTGCTTGAGCGCGGCGGCGGCCTTGGCGGCCACCAGCGCGTCGTCCTCGTGGTGGTAGGTGCGCCGCTCGGAGTGGCCGACGACGACGAACTGGCAGCCCAGCTTGGCCAGGAAGGCGCCGCTGATATCGCCGGTGTAGGCGCCCGAGTCGTGCGGGGACAGGTCCTGGGCGCCGTAGGTCAGCCGCAGCTTGTCGCCGTCGACCAGGGTCTGCACGCTGCGCAGGTCGGTGAACGGCGGGAGCACAGTTACGTCGACCTTGTCGTAGTACTTGTCCGGCAGCGCGAACGCGATCTTTTGCACCAGCGCGATCGCCTCGAAGTGATTGAGGTTCATCTTCCAGTTGCCGGCGATCAGTGGCTTGCGGCTCACGAGTCTCCTTGGCTTGGCTGGGGGCTGGCAAGCACCTCGATGCCCGGCAGCGTCTTGCCCTCCAGGTATTCCAGCGACGCTCCCCCGCCGGTCGAGATGTGCGAGAAGTCACCCTCCGGGATGCCGAGCGCGCGCACCGCGGCCGCCGAGTCGCCGCCGCCCACCACGCTGAAGGCGCCCTTGCCGGTCGCCGCGGCGATGGCCTCGGCCACGCCCTTGGTTCCGGCGGCGAATGCCGGGAATTCGAACACCCCCATCGGGCCGTTCCAGAAGATGGTCTCGGCGTTGGACAGCAGCGTGGTGAACCGCCGGACCGACTCCGGCCCGATGTCCAGGCCCATCTTGTCCGACGGAATGCGGTCCGCCGCAACGGTTTCCGCCGGTGAATCGGCGGCGAACTTCTCGGCCACCACGATGTCCACCGGAAGGTGCAGCACGTCGGCGTAGGTCTCACCCAGCCGGCGACAGGTGTCGACCATATCGGGCTCGAGTAGCGACGTGCCGACCGAAAGGCCATGCGCGGCAAGGAAGGTGAAGCACATGCCCCCACCGATCACGATGCTGTCGGCCTTCGTCGCCAGCGACTCGATCACGCCGAGCTTGTCGGACACCTTCGACCCGCCTAGCACCACCGCGTAGGGCCGCTTGGTCGAGCTGGTCAGCTGCTCGAGGACCCGGATCTCCTCGGCCACCAGCGTGCCCGCGTAGTGCGGCAGCAGGGTCGCGACGTCATAGACGGAGGCCTGCTTGCGGTGCACCACGCCGAAGCCGTCGGAGACGAAAGCGCCCTCCGGCCCGACCAATTCGACCAGCTGCCGGCCCAGCGCCAGGCGCTCGCCGTCGTCCTTGCTGGTTTCGCGCGGGTCGAAGCGAATGTTCTCCAGCAGCAGGATATCGCCGTCGGTGAGGCCCTCGGCGCGGGCCAGCGCGTCGGTCCCGACGACATCGCCGGCCAGCTGCACGTGCCGCCCGAGCTGGTCACCGAGCGCGGCGGCGACCGGCGCCAGCGACAGCTTCGGGTCGGCGCCGTTCTTGGGACGACCCAGATGCGCGGTGACGATGACCTTGGCGCCGGCCTCGAGCAGCGCCTGCAGCGTCGGCACCGACGCGGTGATGCGGCCGGCGTCGGTGATGGTCCCGTCATCCAGGGGGACGTTCAGGTCGGAGCGCACCAGCACGCCGCGGCCCGAAACCCCCTCGGCCAGAAGGTCTTCGAGAGTGGGGATGCTCACGGTTTACAGCGACTTGCCGACCAGTGCGACGAGGTCGATGAGGCGGTTGGAGTAGCCCCATTCGTTGTCGTACCAGGACACCACCTTGGCCTGGTTGTCGATGACCTTGGTCAGCCCGGAGTCAAAGATCGAGCTGTGCGGGTCGGTGACGATGTCGGACGACACGATCGGGGCGCCGTAGTACTTCAGGATGCCCTTGAGGCGGCCCTCCGCGGCGGCCTTGAACGCGGCGTTGATGTCCTCGGCGCTGGCGGCCTTGGCCAGCTCCACGGTCAGGTCGGTCACCGAGCCGGTCGGGATCGGCACCCGCAGCGCATACCCGTCCAGCTTGCCCTTCAGCTCGGGCATCACCAGCCCGATCGCCTTGGCCGCCCCGGTCGAGGTCGGCACGATGTTCAGCGCCGCCGCCCGCGCCCGACGCAGGTCCTTGTGCGGGCCGTCCTGCAGGTTCTGATCCTGGGTGTAGGCGTGGATGGTCGTCATCAAGCCCTTGACGATGCCGAACTCGTCCTGCAAGACCTTGGTCACCGGCGCCAGGCAGTTCGTCGTGCACGAGGCGTTGGAGATGATGTTCTGGCTGCCGTCGTACTTGTCGTCGTTCACGCCCAATACGATGGTGATGTCGGGATCGGTGGCCGGCGCGGAGATGATCACCTTCTTGGCCCCGGCGTCCAGATGGCCCTTGGCCTTGGCCGCGTTGGTGAACAGCCCGGTGGATTCCACCACCACGTCGACGCCCAGATCGCTCCACGGCATCGCCGCGGGACCCTCGCGCACCTCGAGCGCCTTGATCCGCCGGGTGCCCACCACGATGGTGTCCTCGCCCTCCAGGCTCACGTCATCGGGCAACCGACCCAAAATCGAGTCGAATTTGAGTAAATGCGCCAATGTGGCGTTATCGGTGATGTCATTGACGGCCACCACCTCGACATCGGCCGTCCCCTGCTCCTGCTGGGCCAGCAACGCCCGGTAGAAATTGCGTCCGATTCGGCCGAAGCCGTTGATACCCACTCGGACCGTCACTTGATCTCTCCCTGTCTTCTGATGTCTTCGGCGAGTCCGCTGATTACGCGCTCGCCGTCAGCCTAGATCAGTGACGCGCACCACCGCTTGCCGGTCACGGCGAACAGCCGCGGTAACCGGAGCATGTCTGGTTCGTATCGGTTCGATAAGCCCCGGAATCGTCGCGTGTGCAATAGCACCGGGGGGTCATACATTCGACACGGCTGCGGGACAGCTATGCGGTTCTGCTGCCGCATTTGATAGCGAACGCTAAAAGGAGTCGACGTTGATGACGGGCTTTGATCGGTTCAACATCACAGTTGGTGCCATCGCTGGGCTGTGTGGGGCCGCCATAGCGTTGAGCCCCGATGCGGCAGCCACCCCGCTGAAGACGGGCGGCTACGCGTGCATCCAGGGTCAGTCCGGCGAGGTCGGCGCTCCGGCAGCCGGCGGGCCGGTGGGCGCCGCCGGACCACTGGCCGCGGGCGCGCCGCTGGCTGGCGCACCCGAAGCGGGCGGCACACCGGTGGCCGGGCCGGGAGGCGGCGCGCCGGCACCCGGCGGGCCGGCACCGGCCGCCACCGTATGCACCTCCAGCGCCCCGCTCACCGACATGTCCGGCGTACCGGTCGTGGCGCCCGGGCCGGTTCCGGTGGTCCCGGCCGGCGCCCCGCTGATCGCTCTCGGGCCGCCGGTGCCGGCTGGTGCGCCGGTCCCGGTCGGTGCGCCGGTCCCGGTCGGTGCCCCCGTGCCCGTCGGCGCCCCGGTGCCGGTGGGCGCTCCGGTCCCCGTGGGTGCCCCGATCCCGGTGGGTGCACCGATCCCGGTGGGTGCGCCGGTCCCGGTGGGTGCCCCGATCCCGGTGGTGCCCGTCGGCGCTCCGCTGATTGCGCTCGCCGGTGGTCCGCTGGATGTCGCGGCGCCGGCCGCTCCGATCATCGACATGTCCGGGACCGGCAAGGGCGCGCCGACCGGTCCGGCGCCCGCCGGCGGCCCCGCGCCCGGCCAGCCGACCGCGCCCGGGCCCGCGCGCTGACCCGGATCCCCTTCCCAGTTACGAAAGAACCCGCCGGGCCGAGCCCGGCGGGTTTCTTTGTCATCTGTCAGCTGGGTGGGGCCTCCCACAGCAGCGGCGGCTGCGGCCGTGCCGGTGGCTGGCGCCGTGGCGTGTCCTCCACGATCACCGGGTCGCCGACGTGGACGGTGTTGTAGTACCACTCGGCGTCCTCGGGGCTCAGGCTGATGCAGCCGTGGCTGACATTCTCCAGGCCCATCGCGTTGACGGCCCACGGGGCCGAATGGACGAAGAGGCCGTGGCCGGTGATGCGCACGGCGTAGTCCACCGGGATCCGATATCCGTCGGGGTCGTCGACGGGAATGCCGACGCTGCTCGAGTCCATGACCACCGTGCGGTCCTTGGACAGGACGGTGTAGGAGCCGACCGGAGTCGGGTACTCGGGCCTGCCCATCGAGGCCGGCAGCACGCCTGCCTCACCCCAGTGGGGACGGTGGTGCGGCGCCGGCAGCGGCCCCGACTCGACGCCGTCAACGGTCACCGTGAAGGTGTGGTCGGCGATGTTGGCGGTCCCGACGACGGCGGGGCCGGTGGCGAATTCCGTGGGCCGTCCGCCCACCGAGAGCGCGACCGTGCTGTGCGCCGGCCAGTAGTGGTCGGGAACCCACTGCACGACCTCGTTGTCGAGCCATTCGAACTTCCCGGTCATCGGAGGGGCCGATGTGACCCGGACGGCGCGCTCGGCCGCGCGCCGGTTGGTTACGGGAGTGCTGAACGTCACCACCACGGCGTGCGCCACCCCGACCACCTCGCCGCGCGCGGGTGACACCGACGCGACGGCGGATCCATCCGACCGGGTGGCCGCGGCCAAGCGGATGTCGGTCGGCCCGGTGGCCACACTCGCAGCGACAGCGCTCACCGCAAGAACACACCGAACGACCGCTCGCATGGCTCCAGTCCCTGTTTAACTGACATGGTTGTAATAGCCATGGTACGGGCGTCGCGAACAGCGGAAGTGCAAGGGCGCGTTAGCGATTCGGTCAAGCCTGAGTCACGTTTCGGCTACGGCGCGCGTCGTGACGTGGACCGGGAACTCGTCGCCGGGCTCGGGCCACGGCTGGCGGCTCAGCATGTCCGCGACGTCGACGTAACCAGCCTCGATCACCCCGGCCTTGGCGTCGAGGATGCGGTACCACTGCTTTTGGATGTGGATCGGTTGGCCCTCGAGCACGATGACGCGGACGTCGCCCTCCTCGAACTGGCAGCGCCGTTGCACCGCCTCGAGCAGCTGCTCGTTGTGCAGGTGGCCCTCGCCGAAGTTCCAGCCGACCAACGGCCCGGCGACGACTTCGCCCTCGCGGATGCTGTATTCGGCCTCGTTGGCCTCTCCCCCCAAGGCGCGGGGCAACAGGCCGTTGAGCGCCCGGCCGTGCGTGTGCATCGCCCGGAACGCCGCCACCTTGTCCGACATCACCTCGGCGGTCCCGGCGCCGTACAGCTTGGCCAGCTGATTCACCACGAGCGCAGAGCTTTTCACGATGTCGGCTTCGATCTTGCCTTCGGCGCCGGCGCGGAAGCACCAGATGCTTGTGGCCCAGTTGCCCGCGTAGTAGCGCATCGCGGGCAGAAACGAAATCTTTTCGGGGAACATGTTTCCCGCGATCACCACGGCCACGGCGGCGAGGATGAGGGCGAGCAGTAAGGGTGACCGAAGGTCGGTGGCGCGGATCGCGCCGTAATGCCCGAACAGATAGAACAGCGAGAAGATGAAGAACACGTTCCACTCCAACGGGACCCCCATCGGGAGGTTGGAAATGATGTTGAGGTGGAAGATCACCATGAACGCGATCAGGAACCATCGCCATGGCGCATCGCCGGCGACGAACACCAGAACGGTCGGGACGACGAATTCCGCGGTGGTGCCACCGACGTGGGCCATCACCTTCGGTAACCAGGAGGGTCGCAGGTCGTTGACGTGATCGAGGTACAGCGCGTGCTTGAACGGGCTGAACAGCTTGGGCCGCAGCAGCGCGTTGTTGCTCGTCATCACCGACACGACGTACGGAAAGTGGTGGTTGAGCTTGGAGGTCGCCGCCCCCCACCACAGGCACAGCATGATGAGCTTGTAGGCCGCGATCTGGTCGGTGAACGGGAAGAAGAACACGAACAGTTTCAGCCAATAGTGTTCGCCGCGGGCCGCGAGGAAGATGGTCTTGTCGCGCAGACCCAGCACGGCCAGCGCCACGATCGTGGGCAGCACCCGGACGGGGTCGATCAGCGGGCCGGGCGCCAGCAGCGCCCACACCCCGCCGGCCAGCACGACCGCATAGAGGGCGACGTCGACGACGGTGCGGGCATCCCCGCGGGTGAACGGCACCTTGCCCGGCCACGCGGGCAACCGAATCGTGTTGGGCCGCAACCAATATAAGAATCCCCCGACCGGCGGCATGAACCGCCCGGTCAGCGGGCCGGACCCGCAGCCGAGGCCCAGCACCTCGAACAGCAGCGTGAAGACGATGAACTTCTGGTACACGATCGGCTGCGTCCACCACTCGCCGATGCGGCCCAACCCGCCCAGGCCGGGGGTCAGCGTGATGATCGCCGCCGGGATCGCGACGTACAAGGCGATCTTGAACAGGTACAGCAGATAGACCGCATACGGGGTCCCGAAACCATGTTCGGCCCAGTGCCGGGTCACGATCTGCAGTCGCGCTGCCCGTGGCCGTGCCAACCATGTGTCGGGGTCGACGTCCGGAAGTTCCGGTGACATGAATCCCATGGGCGGCCTCATTCCTGTCGCAGATGAAACCAGTTGTGCGAATACAATCTATCCGTAGCCTGTGAGGCAACGGTATGGGTCAGGCGAAAATCGCTGACGCGCAGCGTGATTGAGCCTTGAATGAGGCGGGGCGGCGCCGGCCCCTAACGGGTGGCGGCTCGATTCGGGGGCGGAAATCGACGCTGCAGCTTCTCGATCAGCCCGTCAAGGGTTTGGCGTTCCTGCTCCTCGAGGCGCGCCATGCGGCGAACGCTGGCGGCGCCTTCGGCATCGCCGGTGGCATCAGCGGTCGCGATCGCCTTCTGGTACTCCGCGAGCCGGTGCTCTATGTGGCGACGGTTCTGCACGAGCACCCGGCGGAAGTAGTCGGCCTGGCGGCGGTCGGCCGTCGCGGCCGCCGCGGTCGGGGACTCCGGCCTGGCCACCGGTTGGCGGACGTTGACCGGGCCGGGGCGTACCGCACTGCTGCGGGGCCGGCGCCCGCGCCGGTCGCGAACGCCGTTCGACACGTGCCCAGCGATCGAGCGAGTACCGCGCTCATCGGACAATCCGGCGACGTCCATTTTCGCCTCTTTTCGCTGGGCAGGGTCATTGGCCACGTAACAATAGCCCCCTCATCGGACCGGCGCCATAGGCATTGGCACTGGATACCTCCGTTGCAGGTTGGCTCAAACCGTCCTAGGGGTATTCGGTCGCTACCATCATGGGACTCGACGCGGCAGTGCCGCCGCGCCGGCAGCTCAAGGGAGAAATGTGACCGACACCGACAGCGAAGACATCGAGGACATCGACAAGTTCGATCCCGGTCTGACCCAGCGCGTGATGGGCGTGATGCGCCCCTTCCTGAAGACGTACTTCCGGTCCGAGGTGCGCGGCTTGGATTCATTCCCGCCCGGCGGGGCGCTGGTGGTCGGCAACCACTCCGGCGGCATGTTCCCCATGGACGTCCCGATTTTCAGCGTCCACTTCTACAAGAAGTTCGGCTACGACCGGCCGGTGTACACGCTGAGCCACGACATCCTCATGACCGGCCCCACCGGGCAATTCTTCCGGCGCACCGGCTACATCCGCGCCAACAGGGAGAACGCGGCCAAGGCCCTGCGGTCCGGCGGCGTCGTGGTCGTCTTCCCCGGCGGTGACTACGACGCCTACCGACCCACGCTCTCGGAGAACGTCATCGACTTCAACGGCCGCAAGGGATACGTCAGCACGGCGATCGAGGCCGGCGTGCCCATCGTTCCGGCGGTGTCCATCGGCGGCCAGGAAACCCAGCTCTACCTCTCCCGCGGCACGTGGCTGGCCGAGCGGCTCGGCGTGAAACGCCTGCTGCGCAGCGCCATCCTGCCGCTGTCGTTCGGCTTCCCGTTCGGGTTCAGCGCCGTGATCCCGCCCAATGTGCCGCTGCCCACCAAGATCGTGACGCAGGTACTCGAACCGATCGACATCGCCGCGCAGTTCGGCGACGACCCGGACGTCGACGAGGTCGACGAGCACGTGCGGTCGGTGATGCAGCAGGCCCTGCGCGACCTCGCCGCCAAGCGCCGTTTCCCGATCCTGGGCTGAGCCATGGCATCTCGAGTAGACGAGGCCCTCGGCATTTTTGGGACGTTACGGCGCGCCGGGATGATCGCGCCGATGCGCCCCGACCGCTACCTCAAGATCGCCGCGGCGATGCGCCGCGAGGGCATGGGCATGACCGTGGGCTTCGCCAGCGCGGCGCAGCGCTGCCCGGACCGTCCCGGCCTGATCGACGAGCTCGGCACGCTGACCTGGCGGCAGCTCGACGAGCGGATCAACGCGCTGGCGGCCGCCCTGCAGGGATTGCCCGAGGGGCCTCCCAAGGTGGTCGGGATCATGTGCCGCAACCACCGCGGTTTCGTCGAGGCCGTGGTGGCCGTCAGCCGGATCGGCTCCGACGTGGTGCTGCTCAACACGTCGTTCGCCGGGCCGGCGCTGGCCGAGGTGGTCGGCCGCGAGGGCGTCGACGCCGTCATCTACGACGAGGAGTTCACCGAGACGGTGGACCGGGCGCTTGCCGAGAAGCCCGACGCCACCCGCATCGTCGCGTGGACCAGCGGGCAGCACGAATTGACGGTGGAGAAACTCATCACCGACCACGCCGGACAGCAGCCTCGGCGCGGCAGCCGCAAGGGCCGGATGATCCTGCTCACCTCGGGCACCACCGGAACGCCCAAGGGCGCCAACCAAACCGGCGGCAACGCGGGGATCGGCACGCTCAAGGCCATCCTGGACCGCACGCCGTGGCGGGCCGAGGAAAACATCGTGATCGTGGCCCCGATGTTCCACGCCTGGGGCTTCTCGCAATTGATCTTCGCCGCGTCGATGGCCTGCACGATCATCACCCGGCGCAAGTTCGATCCGGAGGCCACCCTCGACCTCATCGACCGGCACCAGGCGACCGGCCTGGCCGTCGTGCCGGTGATGTTCGACCGGATCATGGAACTGCCGCCCGAGGTGCGAAACCGCTACAGCTGCAAGTCATTACGGTTCGCCGCGGCCTCCGGTTCGCGGATGCGACCCGATGTGGTCACCGCGTTCATGGACCAGTTCGGCGACGTGATCTACAACAACTACAACGCCACCGAGGCCGGCATGATCGCCACCGCCACCCCGGCCGACCTGCGGGCGGCGCCGGACACCGCGGGCAAGCCGGCGGGCGGAACCGAAATCCGAATCCTGGACAAGGAATTCAACGAGTTGCCCACCGGCGAGGTCGGCACCATCTACGTCCGCAACGACACCCAGTTCGAGGGCTACACCTCCGGCACCACGAAAGACTTCCACGCCGGGTTCATGTCGTCGGGCGACGTCGGATACCTCGACGACGCCGGGCGCCTGTTCGTCGTCGGGCGCGACGACGAGATGATCGTCTCCGGCGGCGAGAACGTCTACCCGATCGAGGTGGAGAAGACCCTGGCGGCGCACCCCGACGTCGCCGAGGCGGCGGTCATCGGCGTGGACGACGAGCAGTACGGGCAGCGGCTGGCGGCCTTCGTGGTGCTGGCTCCGGGCGCGTCCGCCACGGTCGACACGCTCAAGCAACACGTGCGCGACAACCTGGCCAACTACAAGGTGCCCCGCGAGATCGCCATCCTCGACGAGCTGCCCCGCGGCAGCACCGGCAAAATCCTGCGCAACGAGCTGCTGTCCCGGGTCGGCGGCTGATGCGGCTCGCCCGGACGCTGCGAAAGCCTCGCCCGTTGGCGCGCGCCGCGGTCGAACTTGCCAACGCCGCCAACGGATTACGGCCGCTGGCCCGCAAGGGTTACAGCACCGTCCTGGTGTTCTGGTTCGGCTGGCCGACGTCGGAGGTGCCCGGGGTGTACTTCACCGCCTCGCTGGTGGACGCGCTGCGCCGCGGGCGCCGCGGCGACTTCGCTGGGCGCCGCGGCAAGGCCGCGCTGGCGCTGACGGCCGCGTCCTGGGCCATCCTGGGTGTGATCAAGTATCGCGGCGTCACCACGCCGGGCCCGGTGCTGGAGGCGGGCCTGCGCGAACAACTGGGGCACGACTACGCCGAGGCGCTGGAGGCGCTGCCGCACACGAAGCCCACCCGCAGCGGGCGGCGCAGCCTGCCGCTGGGCAACACGGTGGCCCGCCGGCGCTACGTCGAGAAGACGAACGTGGTGTCCTACGGCCCGCACGGCCGCGCCAACCTGGCCGACATCTGGCGCCGCCGCGACCTGCCGCGCGACGCCAAGGCTCCCGTCCTGCTGCAGGTTCCCGGCGGCGCGTGGGTGATCGGAATGCGCCGCCCGCAGGCCTACCCGCTGATGAGCCACCTGGCCGCCCGCGGCTGGGTGTGCGTGTCGATCGGCTATCGGGTGTCACCCGTGCACACCTGGCCCGACCACATCGTCGACGTCAAACGGGCGCTGGCCTGGGTCAAGGAGAACATCGCGCGGTTCGGCGGGGACCCGGACTTCGTCGCGATCACCGGCGGCTCCGCCGGTGGGCACCTGTCCGCGCTGGCGGCGCTGACGCCCAACGACCCGCAATTCCAGCCGGGCTTCGAGGAAGCCGACACCTCGGTGACCGCCGCGGTTCCGGTGTACGGGCGCTACGACTGGTTTTCCACCGAGGGCGAGGGCCGCCCGGAGTTCGTCGCGCTGCTCGAAAAGTACGTCGTCAAAAGGAAATTCGCGACACATCGGCACATCTACACCGACGCCTCGCCGATCTGCAAGCTGCGCGACGACGCGCCGCCGTTTTTCATCCTGCACGGCCACGACGACTCCCTGATCCCGGTCGGCGAGGCGCAGGAGTTCGCCGAGGAGTTGCGTTCGGTGTCGAAGTCCCCCGTCGCCTACGCCGAATTGCCGCACGCCCAACACGCTTTCGACATCTTCAGCTCCCCGCGGGCGCACAAGTCGGCGGAGGCCGTCGCGCAATTCCTGTCCTGGGTGTACGCGAAGCATCCGCCCCGACGGTAACTAGCGTCGCGCCGGCCGGTCTAGGCGATCACTCCCGCGCCGCGGCCTTCTCCAGCTCGGTCAGCGCGGGCTCGATGGCGCGGGCCATCTCGTGGATGTCATTGGCGACTTCGGGGGTGGTGACAAAGCCGAAGTCCAAGTAGTTCTCGTAGGAGAAGCAAGTGATGTTCAGGGCGATGTCCATGACGGGCGGGCCGAGCGGCACCAGCGACTCCAATTTGGCGCCCGCCATGTACAGCGGCATCGGCGGACCCGGGACATTGGATACGACGAGGTTGACGGGGGCCAGGTTGCGCGAGAGTCCGGTAGCGGTGTAGGCGCGGGCGGCCAGCTGCAGCAATCCCGGGGGCGTGGTCTCGGTAAGACCCATGATCTGGTGTGCCGACAGCGCCTTGGCCATCCCTTTGGCGCTCTGGGTGCTTTCGTGGATGGCCATCAGCCGATCGGCGGGGTCTTCGATGTTGGTGGCCAGCGACGCGGTCATCGAGCTGATCTTGTTGCCGATGTCGCTCTTGCTTTCGTCGGTGCGCGTCGAGACTGGGATCTGCGCGATGAGCGGTTTGGCGGGCAATTCGTCGTGCTTCAGCAAGTACGTTCGGGCGGCCCCGGCCACGAGCGCCAGCACCACGTCGTTGAGCTTGACGCCGAAGGCGTCCTTGACGGCCTTGGCCCGGTCCAGCTCGACGCGGCAGCCGGTGATCCGCCGGTGCGGCGACACCGGTGCGTTGAAGCGCGTCTTGGGCGCTTCGAAGTAGCGCGGCGGCTTGCTGCTGACGCCCAGCGCGGCGACCTGCTGACGCAGCGTCTGCTCCACCAGCCGGGCGATGCGGAAGGGCGTCTTGACGCCGACGTTGATAAGCGCGCCGATCGCGCGCCGCTCCAGCCCCGGAAGCTGGAATCCCACCAGCGACCCGACCGTCTCCGTTTGCGGCGGACGGGGTTCCGGTGTGACGTCGAGCAGGATTTCGCCGAGCCCGGCGCCCGAGACTCCGTCGACAATCGCGTGGTGCATCTTGGTCAGCGTCGCCACCCGGTTGCCCTTGACGTTCTCGATGACCCAGAGCTCCCACAACGGTCGGGAACGGTCCAGCTTGTAGGACATCAGCCGACCCACCAGCTCGTCGACCTCGCGCCTGCCGCCCGGGGCCGGAACGGCGATGCGACGGATGTGGAAGTCGACATCGAGCTCTTCGTCCTCGACGAACCACGGCCGGTCCAGCCCGAGGGGCGCGCCGGTGACTCGCCACCGCAGCTGCGGCAGCTCGGGCAGCCGCTCGATGATCAGCTCGCGGACGCGTTCAAAGCTGTATTCGGGGGCATCGGTGAGATCGCAGATCGCCAGCGCACCCACATGCATGTGCCAGCCCGCGGTCTCCGCAGACCAAAACGCCGCATCGACACTCGAAAGCCGCTTCATGCGATGACCGTAGCCCTCCCCGACCGTCACGCCCAGCAATTTGCTGCTAGTTAAGCATCCTCCAGCAAATCGGGCGTCACCGCCGACTCGGTGTCGGGGATGCCTTCGACCTTCGCCTTGCGGTCGGCCATCGATAGCAGGCGCCGAATACGGCCGGCCACAGCGTCTTTCGTCATCGGCGGGTCGGCCAGGCGGCCCAGCTCCTCCAGCGACGCCTGCCGGTGCTCGACGCGCAGCCGGCCCGCCGACGCCAGATGGTCCGGGACGCTGTCGCCGAGGATCTCCAGCGCGCGCTCCACCCGGGCGGCCGCCGCGACCGCCGCCCGCGCGGACCGGCGCAGGTTGGCGTCGTCGAAGTTGGCCAGGCGGTTGGCCGTCGCGCGGACCTCGCGGCGCATCCGCCGTTCTTCCCAGACCAGCCGGGTGTCCTGGGCCCCCATCCGGGTCAGCAGGGCGCCGATCGCCTCGCCGTCGCGCACCACCACCCGGTCCGCGCCGCGCACCTCGCGCGCCTTCGCACTGACCCCGAGCCGGCGCGCGGCACCGACCAGCGCCAGCGCGGCCTCCGGGCCGGGGCAGCTGACCTCGAGGGCCGACGAGCGTCCCGGCTCGGTCAGCGACCCGTGCGCCAAAAAAGCCCCCCGCCACGCGGCCTCGGCGTCGGCGACGCTGCCGCCGACCACCTGGGCCGGCAACCCGCGGACCGGACGCCCCCGCATGTCGAGCAGACCCGTCTGGCGCGCCAGCGCCTCGCCGTCGTTGGCCACCCGCAGCACGTACCGGGTGCTCTTGCGAATCCCACTGGCGGACAACACATGCACGACGGCGTTGTACCCGTAGAGCTCGAAGATGTCCTTGCGCAGCCGGCGCGCGACGTTACCCAGGTCCACCTCGGCCTCGACGACCACCCGGCCGCCGACGATGTGCAGCCCCCCGGCGAACCTCAGCAGGGACGTGACCTCAGCGCGCCGCGCGCTGACCGATTTCACCACCAGGCGGCTCAGCTCGTCCTTGACTTCGGTCGTCATCGCCACGCGTCGTCACCCCTCGTCTCAACTTCGACCGGCAGCTGCGTGGTGGTCCGATCCAAAGGGGCTCCTCGACCTTTGTGACCCGCTCGGACCCCGTCCAGCGCCGCGGCGAGCTTGCCCGGGTCATGTAAAGGTGTACCAGGTCGGGCCACGTCAGCGAAGTGGACCTCGGCTTCCAGCAGCGTCGCGGTGCGGCGCAGTTGCTCGCGTTCGCGTTCGCTGGGCACCCGTTCGGCGTCGATGATGATGTCGTGCACGGTGAACCCGGGTGCGTGCTGGACCAGCACGTGCAAGTGGCGCTCCACCGAGAAGCCGGCCGTCTCCCCCGGCTCGGCCACCAGGTTGAGCACCAGCGCGCGCCGGGCGGTGGTGGCCCGCAGCGCCGTCGCCAGCCCCGGGACCAGCACGTGCGGGATCACGCTGGTGAACCACGACCCGGGACCCAGCACCACCAGGTCCGCGGCCATGATCGCGTCGACGGCCTGCCGGGTCGCCGGCGGATCGGGCGGCAGCAGCCGCACCCGCCGCACCTTGCCGGGCGTGGTCGCGATCGCCACCTGGCCGCGGATCAGCCGGAATATCCGGGGATCGGCCTCCAGGCCGGACACGTCGGCCTCGATCTGCAGCGCGATCGGGCACATCGGCAACACCCGGCCCTTGACGCCGAGGATGCGGCCCAGTTCGTCCAGGGCGGCGACGGGGTCGGCCAGCACCTCGGACAGGCCGGCCAGCAGCAGGTTGCCGATCGGGTGCCCGGCCAGGGCGCCGGTGCCGCCGAATCGGTGCTGCAGGATGGTCGCCCACAGCCGGCCATACGGGCTGTCAGATGCCAACGCCGCCAACGCCATTCGCAGGTCGCCGGGCGGGATCACGTCCAGTTCGCTGCGCAGCCGGCCGGACGAGCCGCCGTCGTCGGCGACCGTGACCACGGCGGTGACGTAGGGCGTCAGCCGGCGCGCGGCGGACAGCGTCGCGTACAGGCCGTGCCCGCCCCCCAGCGCAACGATGCCTTCATTCATTCGCGACCCAGATCCCGATGTAGCACCCGCACCGTCAGCTGCGGGTTACCCCCCAGCCGCTGCATCAATGCCTCGGCGATCGCGACGCTGCGATGCTTGCCGCCGGTGCAGCCGATGGCGACCGTCATGTAGCGCTTGCCCTCCCGGCGGTAGCCGTCGACAACCAGGTTTAGCAATCGATGGTAAGCGTCGAGGAACTCTCCCGCGCCCGGCTGGTCCAATACGTAGTCGCGCACCGCGGGGTGCTGGCCGGTGAGGGGGCGCAGATCGTCCACCCAGTGCGGGTTGGGCAGGAACCGGACGTCCATCACCATGTCGGCGTCCATCGGTAGGCCGTACTTGAAGCCGAACGATTCGACGGTGACGGCCGTGGACGCGCCGGTGTCGCCGCCGAACGCGCGCTCGATGCTCTCCCGCAGGCCCCGCACCGACAGCGTCGACGTGTCGATGATCAGGTCGGCGGTGGCGCGGACCGGGGCCAGCATCCTGCGCTCGGCGGCGATGCCCTCGGCCAGCGTCTGGTCGCCCTGCAGCGGGTGGCTACGCCGGTTCTGCTCGTAGCGGCGCACCAGCATGTCATCGGACGCCTCCATGAACACCACGCGCGGGCTGATGTTGCGGGTGGCCAACTCGTTGCGCACCTCGTCGAGGTCGCCCGTGAAGCCGCGCGACCGCACGTCCATCACCACCGCCAGCTGGGTGATGCGCGAACCGGCCGCCAACCCGAAATCCACCATGCGCGTAATAAGCTGGGGCGGCAGGTTGTCGGCGACATACCAGCCGAGGTCCTCGAGCACTTTGGCCGCGGTGCCCCGCCCGGCCCCCGACAATCCCGTCACCAGCACGACGTCGATGCCGGCCTGACTGGTCACTGCGCGCCCTCGGGCTGTTCGGGTCTCAGCGCCTCGAGGACGGCCGTGGCCGTGGCCACGCCGATGCCCGGAACGGCGGTGATCTGGTCGACGGTGGCCTCCTTGAGGCGGGCTATCGATCCGAAATGCGTTACCAGCGCCTTGCGGCGATGCTCTCCCAATCCTGGCACCGAGTCGAGCGCTGACGCGGTCATTCGCTTGGATCGCTTGCTGCGATGGTAGGTGATGGCGAACCGGTGCGCCTCGTCACGCACACGCTGCAACAGGTAGAGGCCCTCGCTGTTGCGGGGCATGATGATCGGGTCCGGCTCCGAGGGCACCCAGATCTCTTCTAGCCGCTTGGCCAGGCCGATCACCGCGACGTCGGTGATGCCGAGCTCGTCGAGCACGGCGCTGGCCGCGTTGACCTGTGGCGCGCCGCCGTCCACGACGTACAGGTTGGGCGGATAGGCGAAACGCCGCGATTTGCCTTCGGCGGAAAGCATATTGGGGTCCTGCTGTTCGGCGAGGTGCCGCGCAAAACGGCGGCGGGTCACCTCGGCGATCGATGCGACGTCGTCGGAGCGCCCCTGCCCTGCCGCCTCCCGGATCCCGAAGTGGCGGTAGTCGGACTTGCGCGGCAGGCCGTCCTCGAACACCACCAGCGAGCCCACCACGTCGGTGCCCTGCACGTGGCTGATGTCGACGCATTCGATGCGCAGCGGCGCGTCGGCCAAGCCGAGCGCGTCCTGAATGTTCTGCAGCGCGGCGGATCTCGCGTTGAAGTCGCCGGCGCGCTTCAGCTTGTGTTGCTGCAGCGCCTCTTTCGCGTTGCGCTGCACGGTCTCGGCCAACGCGCGCTTGTCGCCGCGCCGCGGCACCCTCAAGGTAACGCGCGAACCGCGCAGGCCGGACAGCCACGCGGTCAGCTCCTCGGAGTTGGACGGCAGGCACGGCACCAGCACCTCGCGGGGCACCGGGTTGGCGGCCTCGTCGGCGGAGCCGCCCAGCTCGGCCTGTTCGCCGTAGAACTGCGTCAGGAACTGCTCGACCAGCCGCTCCTCGCCGGATTCGCCTGGGTCGCCGGACTTTTCGACGATCCAGCCGCGCTGGCCTCGGACCCGCCCGCCGCGCACGTGGAACACCTGCACCGCCGCTTCCAGCTCGTCGTCGGCGAAGGCGACCACGTCGGCGTCAGTGCCGTCGCCGAGCACCACGGCCTGCTTTTCCATGGCCCGCTTCAAGGCGCCCAGGTCGTCCCGCAGCCGCGCGGCCCGTTCGAAGTCGAGTTGCTCGGCCGCGGCGTTCATCTCGTGTTCCAGGTCGCGGGCGAAGCGGTCGGTCTTGCCGGACAGAAAGTCGCAGAAGTCCTCGACGATCTGGCGGTGCTGCTCGGCGCTGACCCTGCCGATGCACGGCGCCGAGCACTTGTCGATGTAGCCGAGCAGGCACGGCCGGTCGATCTGCTTGTGCCGCTTGAATACTCCGGCCGAGCAGGTGCGCGCCGGGAACACCCGGGTGAGCAGGTCCAGCGTCTCCCGGATCGCCCACGCGTGTGAGTAGGGGCCGAAGTAGCGGACACCCTTGCGCCGCGGGCCGCGGTACACCATCAGCCGCGGGAACTCCTCGTTGAGGGTGACCGCCAGCACCGGGTAGGACTTGTCGTCGCGGTAGCGGACGTTGAAGCGTGGATCGAATTCCTTGATCCAGTTGTATTCGAGCTGCAGCGCCTCGACTTCGGTGTTGACCACGGTCCACTCGACCTTGGCCGCGGTGGTCACCATCTGTCGGGTTCGCGGGTGCAGGGCGGCGATGTCCTGGAAGTAGGACGTCAGCCTGCTGCGCAGGCTCTTGGCCTTGCCGACGTAGATGACCCGCCCGTGCGTGTCCCGGAAGCGGTAGACGCCGGGCTCGACCGGGATGGACCCGGGCGCGGGGCGATACGTTGCGGGATCTGGCACGTACCCAGGCTAGTAGGCCGGTAGGACGGCGGTGCCTCGTCGGCGTCGGGTGTCGACGGTCCGGTTTGTGCCACGGAGACTTGCGCGTCGCCTATCGCGTAACACTTCACCGAAGTCCAGCGATGTTGCCCGTAGCTGTGGGGATGGAGGCATGGCATGGGCGGGCGACGCATCGAGGTGCACGGAGTTCAACCGCGCCCATGTTGGGAACATAAGCGAGGCGCCCAATGAATAAAATTTGGCTCGTTCCGATAATGGTGTCGGGTGTGATTTTTATTTTCCCGGCCCCGAGGGCCCATGCCGGCCTGTGTGATTATCCCGCTGTCCTGACCGGGGCCAACGTTTTCTTTGCCCAGGGTGCTTATTGTGATTGGCCTACCGAAATCAATGGATCACATTTGCACTGTGAGGCAGGGGGCCTGGCTGTCGACGCCGGCGCGGCTATTGCCGGCGGTTCCACGCTCGGCCTTGGCGGTCCGGGTGCCGGCGGTGTCAGTTGCACATGGCGGTGTCCCGACAACAGCATGGCACCGGCGCCAAATCCCCCTGGCGCGTGGAAGTGGTACATGGTTCCCGTCCCGAATGCGTGCAAAGATCACATGGAACCGGCTGGATTTGCCAGCGCACCCGTTCTTCCGGGTGAGGGCATGCCAGTTCCGGCCCCACCTCCCGCAGCGGTAGGAGAACCGCCGGGAGGACCGGTATTGCCGCCGCAAACACCGCAAACAGACCTTCCCTAATCCCGACAAAACGGCGGTGGGTAATCCCGGTCGGGTGGCGCGGGGCCCAAAGTAGGTGGGCTGCTCCGCTTTTCGGGTTATGAGAGCTTCGTATCTTCCAAGAATGCCCGTGCGGTCGAGCAGCTGTGGGTCCCAGCGGCCTCAGAGGGTTCAACGTGTAGGCGGCTGCCGCATTCGCAACGTCAAACACACCAGTCCCGGCTTCGGAGGATGTGGCTCTGTGCCCGCCACAGAGCGACAACCGGCTCCGGGGGCCGCGAGAATTGTCGCTCAGGGGTGGGCAAATTGTCGGCCGGCCCCAAGAGATACCGGTGTGAGATCCGCTATTGGCGCAGCGGGCACGTTGCAGCGAATTTGCCGGTTAGACCCGGGTGGTGCGGATAACGTCGAGGTCGTGGGCACGACGACCGAAACCAAGGGCCGCAAATGCGCTTGCGCTCGGACCGCCTGTCGGCGCTCTACCAATGGGGTCGAAGCGAGGCCGAGGCCATGGATTTCGAGTTCGACAAACCTGTCGCGTTCGGCATCCGAATTGCAGTCAGGCGCGAAGCGGTTCGGTGCGGGCCGACACGGCTCCAGGACGTGATACTCCGCGGCCGGAAGCGAGCAAGTATTCGAACGTGTATTCGCATGCCACGACCATTCGCCAAGTTTTCGGCTCAGGCGGTCCGTCGGTCGATCTGCGCCCGGCGTTTCGATGCCCAGTCCTTCATTGGAAACCCGGGCTTGCTGTCACAGGCCGACAGCATCAGAGCCACCCGCGGTAACACCGCCAGCCCGTAGTCACACGTCCACTTCGGGTGGGTCATCGTCCAGACCAGGACGCCGTCGTCGGTGGTGCCGAAGAAACTGAGCCGCATCGGCGGATACACCCCGGTGGGCGACGCACCGACGGCGTCGCCGTGGCATTTGGCTATGGCGGCGAAGCCCTTTGACACCACGTCGTGGGCCTTCATGGCCTTGTCGTAGACGTCGACCGATTCGGCGTAAAGCGCCGGGCCGTCGAAACGGTAGGCGGACTCGGCGTGCTCCGCCGAGCCGGGAGGCAGCAGCGGGGAACCCTTGAACAGCAAGGCCGCCGAGCATTCCGGTGGTCGGGCGCTGGTGAAGTAGTTGTCGCCCACCGGGGTCGCCGTCGCCGAGCCGAACGGGGTGGAATCCCCGTCAGCCAACAGCAGCTCGCGCGCCGAGATGGACAGGTGGGCATTCGCGGGGACGCCGGGTTGCCCGGCAGCCCGCACCGCTCGACCCGCCACCGAGGTTGCGCAACCGCCCACCATCACCGCGGCCATGACCAGCGCGGATGCCGCCCACAGATGACGCGCCACCCGGTGATGGTACAGCGCTTAGCCGAGGTCCGGCCGATATCGCGCGACCAGCGACCGCACCGTGTCCATCGCTTCCACGGCGCGCTCCTTGTCGACGGCCTGGATCGCCATCAGGGGAACGTACTCGTCGTCGGGCAGGTCGACGCGCGCCCACCGCCGGCCGGGCGGAAACGACACGCCGGCCACGTCGGCCCAGGGAATCAGCTTGTATCCGAGCAGGTTTCGCACCGCCAGCCCCGCCGGTCCCACCCGCAGCCGCGGGCGCGCGAACAACAGCACGCCCCCGGCGATCACCAGGCCCAGGAGGCCGACCGCCACCTGATCAGAGGTGTGGAAGATCACCCCGCTGGACTTGATCTTCAGCAGCAGCCCCACCACGATGTGCGCCGCGGCGATTAGAAACGCGGCGATGTAAACGAATACCGGCATGCGGTGGGGACGCAGCTCGAGATCCCATACCTCGCTGCTCGACGGCGAACTCACGACCGAGCGCGCAGGTCACGCAACGTCAGCGCGGTGGCGAGGGCCGCCCCGGTGGCCTGGGCCCCCTTGTCCTCGGCCGATTCCGGAAGGCCAGCGCGGTCCAGCGCCTGCTCCTCGGTGTCGGTGGTCAGCACCCCATTGGCCACCGGCGTCGACGCGTCCAGCGATACCCGCGTCAGCCCCTGCGTCACCGCGTCGCACACGTAGTCGAAATGCGGTGTCTGACCGCGGATTACGACGCCCAGGGCGACGACGGCGTCGTGGTTGCGGGCCAGTTCCTGTGCGATCACAGGGATCTCGATCGCCCCGATCACCCGGACCACCGTCGGGTCGTCGATGCCCGACTCGGATGCCACCTTGCGGGCACCCGCCAGCAGCGCGTCACAGATTTCCGCGTGCCAGGTGCTCGCCACGATGGCCAGCCGCAGGCCCGAGGCGTCGAGCGGCGGCACGTCCGGAATACCGGCACCACCACTCACAAAGCACCCCCGAATTCGCCTGGCAGATGCACGGATTCGTGAAAGTCGTCCAGCCCGACCAGGTCGTGGCCCATCTTGTCGCGCTTGGTCATCAGGTAGCGGATGTTCTCGGCGTTGGCCCGCACCGGAAGCGGCACCCGCTCGATGATGTGCAGGCCGTACCCGTCCAACCCGACCCGCTTGGCCGGGTTGTTGGTCAGCAGCCGCATGGAGCGCACGCCGAGATCGACGAGGATCTGCGCGCCGATCCCGTAATCCCTTGCGTCGGCAGGTAAACCGAGCTTGAGGTTGGCGTCGACGGTGTCGTCGCCGGCGTCCTGCAGCTGGTATGCCTGCAGCTTGTGCATCAGGCCGATGCCGCGCCCCTCGTGGCCGCGCATGTACAGCACCACGCCGCGCCCCTCGCGCGCGACCATCGCCATCGCGGCGTCCAGTTGGGGCCCGCAATCGCAGCGGCGAGAACCGAACACGTCGCCGGTCAGGCATTCGGAGTGGACGCGGACCAACACGTCGTCGCCGTCGGCGTTGGGCCCGGCGATCTCGCCACGAACCAGCGCGACGTGCTCGACGTCCTCATAGATGCTGGAGTAGCCGATGGCGCGAAACTCCCCGTGCCGGGTCGGTATCCGCGCCTCGGCGATGCGCTCGATGTGCTTCTCGTGTTTGCGCCGCCACTCGATCAGGTCGGCGATGGTGATCAGCGCGAGGTCGTGCTCGTCGGCGAAGACCCGCAACTCGTCGGTTTGCGCCATCGAGCCCTCGTCCTTCTGGCTGACGATTTCGCAGATCGCGCCCGCGGGTTGCAGCCCTGCCATCCGGGCCAGATCGACGGCGGCCTCGGTGTGGCCCGGCCGGCGCAACACGCCACCGTCCTTGGCGCGCAACGGAACCACGTGTCCGGGACGGGTGAAATCGTCGGCAACGCTGGCCGGATCGGCCAACAGCCGCATCGTCGTGGCCCGGTCGGAGGCCGAGATCCCGGTTCCCACACCGTTTCTCGCATCGACGGTGACGGTGTAGGCGGTCCCGTGCTTGTCCTGGTTCACCGCGTACATCGGCAGCAGCCCAAGCCGGTCGCAGATCGAGCCGTCCAGCGGTACGCACAGGTATCCCGAGGTGTAGCGGACCATGAAGGCCACCATCTCCGGCGTCGCCTTCTCGGCCGCGAAGATCAGGTCGCCCTCGTTCTCGCGCTCCTCGTCGTCGATGACGACGACGGCCTTACCGGCCGCAATGTCGGCAACCGCCCTCTCGACGGAGTCCAACCTCGTCATCTTGCTGCCTTGCTCTCGTAGTTGCATTCAGTATGAACCACCGCGCCGCCGCCGTTATTGCCACGGGTTTTCTGGCCGAACCGGTCACGCGGCATAAGCCCGGCGTAAGCCCAAGCTATGAGCCACGTGTGAGGTGCCGCGCGAGACGGCGGAAGGTGTTTTGGGCTCTCCATTAAGGGAAATGCGAGAGGCATGAACACAAACACGCAAACCAAGACATGGGTCCGCCTGTGCACCGGTGCGTTGGCGGCCGGCGGGATGGCCGCGGCCGCGCTCGGGCTGACTTCCGGCACCGCCCAGGCGGCGCCTCCCCCGGCGCCCGCATATCACCACCACTGGTGCCCTGGCGACCAGTGGGATAACGGGTGGGGCCCCTACCAGAACTGGAACAACTGCCGCGATTGGGACGACAACTACGGCGGTCCGGCCGGCTACGGCGCACCTCCGCCGTGGGCGCGGCCGATGCCCCCGCCGCCGCCGTGGGCGCCGTGGGCCCAGGTCGTGTGGAATGCCCAGTTCAATGACTGGGGCTACTGGGACGGCCCGAACTGGCGCGGCCTGTAACCAGGCACAGCCGACCTGATCCGAGAGCAGGCCGCTGCAGCGGCATCACCCCGGCCGCTGCTAGCGGCCTGCTTTCATCAGCCGCTCCACATATTTGGCGATGACGTCGACCTCGAGGTTCACCTGGGTTCCGACGGGGGCAGCACCGAGGGTGGTCAGTTCGCGCGTCGTCGGGATCAGCGATACCTCGAACCAGTCCCGGGGCTCCGAGCCGAGTCCGGACACCGTGAGGGAGATCCCGTCGACAGTGATCGACCCCTTCTCGACCACGTAGCGGGCCACCGCTGCGGGCACCTCGATCCGCACGACCTCCCAGTTCTCCGAGGGCGTGCGGGCGACGATCCGGCCGGTGCCGTCGACGTGCCCCTGCACGATGTGTCCGCCGAGCCGGCTGTTGACGGCCGCGGCGCGCTCGAGATTGACCCGGCTGCCCACCTGCAACTCGCCCAGGTTGGACCGGTTCAGGGTCTCGCCCATCACGTCGGCGGTGAATCGGCCGTCCGGCAGCAGCTCGGCGACCGTCAGGCACACGCCGTTGACGGCGATCGAATCGCCATGCCCGGCGTCGCCGGTCACCATCGGCCCGCGGATGGTCAGCCGCGCGGCGTCGTCGAGGACGTCGCGGCCGGTCACCTCCCCGAGCTCCTCGACAATTCCGGTGAACATTGCACCAGGTTAACGGGCCGATGGGCGGCCGAGCGGGCCCCGCGTTTCCCGAGCCGGTCATGGGCACCCTCTACGATGCAGGGTATGCCGACTCGCCACCGTCTATTGGCCGTCCTCGCTTCCCTGACTCTCGCCACCGCTCTGGTCGCCGGTTGCTCCTCGGGCTCGAAGGTGAGCGGCGGGCCGCTCCCCGACGGCACGACCCTGGTCAAGCAATCCGCCGCAACGACCAAGAACGTTAAGAGCGCCCACCTCGTGATCAAGGTGAACGGAAAGATTCCGGGGTTGCCCATCAAGGTGCTGACGGGTGACCTCACCAACGCGCCGGCCACCGCCGCGTCCGGAAACGCCACGCTCACCGTCGGGGGGTCTGACATTCAAGCCGACTTCGTCGTCGTCGACGGCGACTTGTACGCGACGCTCACACCGAACAAATGGAGCGATTTCGGGAAGGCGTCCGACATCTACGACGTCTCGGTGATCCTGAACCCGGACACCGGGCTGGCCAACGCGCTGAACAACTTCACCGACGCCAAGGCCGAGGGGCGCGACAACATCAACGGGCAGGACGCCGTCAAGATCAGCGGGAAGTTCTCCGCGGACGCGGTGAACAAGCTCGTTCCGCAGTTCACCGCGTCGGGGCAGGTGCCGGGCACGGTGTGGATCCAGGAGAACGGCGACCACCAGCTGGTTCAGGCCAGCCTGGAAAAGAGCTCGGGCAATTCGCTGCAGATGAACATGTCCAACTGGGGCGCGCCGGTCAACGTCACCAAGCCGCCGGTGATCTCATGAGCGTTCGGGCCGGACGCCGCGTCGCGATCAGCGCGGGCAGCCTTGCGGTGCTGCTCGGGGCCCTCGACACCTACGTCGTGGTCACCATCATGCGCGACATCATGTCCGACGTCGGGATCCCGGTGAACCAGCTGCAGCGGATCACCTGGATCGTGACGATGTACCTGCTGGGCTACATCGCGGCCATGCCGCTTTTAGGCCGGGCGTCCGACCGGTTCGGCCGCAAGCTGCTGCTGCAGGCGGCTCTGGGCCTGTTCATCGTGGGGTCGGTGGTCACCGCGCTGGCCGGTCAGTTCGGCGACTTCCACATGCTGATCGCCGGCCGGACGATCCAGGGCGTGGCCAGTGGCGCGTTGTTGCCCGTCACCCTGGCGCTGGGCGCCGACCTCTGGTCGCAACGCAACCGCGCCGGCGTGCTGGGCGGCATCGGCGCCGCGCAGGAGCTCGGCAGCGTGCTGGGCCCGCTGTACGGCATCTTCATCGTCTGGTTGTTTCACGACTGGCGATACGTGTTCTGGATCAACGTCCCGCTGACGCTGATCGCGATGGTGATGATCCAGTTCAGCCTGCCCTCGCGCGATCGCACCGAGGCGCCGGAACGGATCGATCTGGTCGGCGGGCTGCTGTTGGCCGTCGCGCTGGGGCTCGCGGTGATCGGCCTGTACAACCCCAACCCCGACGGTAAGCAGGTGCTGCCGAGCTACGGGTTGCCGTTGGTGATCGGCGCGATCGTCGCCGCGGTGGCCTTCGTGGTGTGGGAGCGGTTCTCCCGCACCCGGTTGATCGACCCGGCCGGGGTGCACTTCCGCCCCTTCCTCGCGGCGCTGGGCGCCTCGTTGACCGCGGGCGCGGCGCTGATGGTGACGCTGGTCGACGTCGAGCTGTTCGGGCAGGGCGTGCTGCAGATGAATCAGAACCAGGCGGCCGGGCTGCTGCTGTGGTTCTTGATCGCCCTGCCGATCGGCGCGGTGCTCGGCGGCTGGATCGCCACCCGCGTCGGCGACCGGATCATGATCTTCGTCGGTCTGCTCATCGCCGCCTACGGGTACTGGCTGATTCACTACTGGCGCGAAGACATATTGGGGCACAAGGTCAACGTCTTCGGGTTGTTCACCGTGCCGACGATCCACGCCGACCTGTTGGTGGCCGGCCTTGGACTGGGCCTGGTGATCGGGCCGCTGTCGTCGGCGGCCCTGCGGGTGGTCCCGGCCGCGCAACACGGCATCGCCTCGGCGGCGGTGGTGGTGGCCCGCATGACGGGCATGCTGATCGGTGTGGCCGCGCTGACGGCGTGGGGTTTCTACCGGTTCAACCAGATCGTCGCCGGCCTGACGGCGGCGATCCCGCCGGACGCCACCCTGCTGGAGCGCGTGCTCGCCCAGGGCACCATGTACATCAAGGCCTTCGCGGCGATGTACGGCGACATTTTCCTGGTCACGGTCGGCATCTGTGTGGTGGGCGCGCTGCTGGGCCTGTTGGTCAGCGGGCGCCAGGAGCACGCCGAGGAGCCGGAAGTCGCCGAGGAGCCGGCCGAAGTCAACCCGGCGCCCGCCCCTAGGGGCTAGCTGTACTGACCTGAGAGGTTAGGTACGCGGCTGGCGGGTGGTTGGCCGCCGAGTGCGGTGTGGCCGCGGTGGTGATTGTAGGTGTGGAGCCAGATGGCGAATTCCGCGCATCGTTCAGCGTCACTGCGGTAGAGCCGGGCGTAGGCCCATTCGTCGGCCAGGGTGCGGTGGAATCTCTCCACTTTGCCGTTCGTCTGGGGGCGATACGGTCGGGTGCGGCGGTGCTCGATCCCGCCAAGAGCGTCGCGGAACACATAGGATCGATAGCAGGATCCGTTGTCGGTCAATATTTTTCGAACGCAGATGCCGCACTGTGCGAACCAGGCGTTGGCGCGTAGCCAAAACGCTGCTGCGGTCTCTTTGCGCTCATCGGTCAGCAGCTCGCTATAGGCCAGCCGCGAGTGCGCATCGATAGCGGTGTGCAGGAAGTGATAGCCGCGCACGGGCCGGTAGTGCTTGTCGAGGACGCCGGTGCTGCGATGGGGCTGTCAAGATAACTGTGTAAGATGTTGCGGCCGTTCATCTTTGGGTCATAGTGGGAGTCGGTCGGGGAATTGG